>JASGIR010000073.1:0-38558 GCA_049840975.1 Cyclobacteriaceae bacterium
GTGTTATGTCTTGGTTAGACATTTGATATACTTAAGGTTAATAGGGAAACACGATAGAATCCGAACAGCACCTAACCATCAAGAAAATTCCAATGCGGACAGTCGAAGTTTACAACGAGCTTGATGTACCGACCAAAGAGGGTTTAACTGTAAAGTCGGCAATCTGGCTTCTGTACCATGTCAAGCCTGAAGCCGCAAAAGAATGTACACAAAATATGGCATGAACTATAGAAGTAATTGTTGAGACAAACTTCCCGTGCGATTATCGTCACCTATGAATCTACTATGCTAGAAGATTATTTGCCGTTGACCGGAAAAAAATAGAAAAAGAAATTCTTGATGAACTGATTATGGCATTAGCGACAGGGGTTTTGTAGTGATCAATTCTATTGAAAAGGAGATAACGATGCCACCTCAAATATTCCAGGCTGTTGAGAACAAATGGAAATCAGAGCAAGAAGCTTTGCAAATGGAGTACATCATAAACAAGCAAAAGAAAGAGGCTGAGCGTATGCAGATAGAAGCCGAAGCTATTGAAAATATATAACGCAACAGTTTCTGAAAGCTTGAATGATTTACTTGTGAAATGGAATGGGAGTTCTGTGAGTGCTGGAAGAGGCCTTGTAACTTCGCCTAACTCGAAAGTGATCGTTACTGATGGAAAGTCGCCAATGATTATCAACAGCGACAAATAAAAATAAACTGATCATCCCGAATTATTTTGATCCCGGGATGATCCGAATGAATCCTTTGATTTCTTCGTTCTGTCACCATTACGGCCTTTGTTTTTCCGTAACCGTATTTTCCGTTCAGCTTGACATACAAATCTTTTGAACTAAAATTCTCGGGTAGTCCTGACAATGCTTTTGTACCTACTTAACTTCTTCTTCTTCCGTGATTCTATAAATAGTAATGCTTCCATCTTCCACTGCTTTAGCCAGGTGGCCTTCGATTGTTCCGAGTTTCAGATTACGTTCCTCCGCAATTTGATTTGGGCTCATACCATTGTTAAGTAAGTGAAGAGTGGTGTCGTATGTATTAGCATCATCTTTGCTTTTCTCTAACTTTTTTTGTGCTCTTCTTTTTTAAAGGAGTTTGCGTCCCCAGCTTCGATCTGATCTCTTCCAACAATTGCGTACGTTTTTCAACACGCAACTTATGAAGCGGTTCAAAATTAAATTTCTCTTCGCCATTTAAAATAGCACTCACCAAAAGAGAAGCTTTATCCACTTCTTCCAGTTTTTTACTCAACGCCTGATCGATCTCACCTAACTGAGTCACATATGTCTTCACCCGTTTGTGTTGCTTCATCTCCCTCTTGGTGGCGCAATAACTTTTCAAGGTTTTGATAAAGTGCGTTTTTATAGTAGTCGCTTCCTTTGCTAATGCGATCAAATAACTTGTTGAGGTCATTTGCCATCAACAAGTTGTCAACTGACTTCTAAATTTCTCAGTGATTGATTGCTCAGCTTCAAGAGAATCCACTATCTGTTGAAGCACTGGCTTCATGCTATCTTCTTTAAATTCGCCAGCTTCAGTTTGATCTTTCTGAACGTGTTGAATGTCTTTCACCAATCCTGAAAAATCAAAAGTCTTATCAAAAAGATAATGCAAGAATCGCTCTTGCCTTTCTTTCATAATGTGAGCAAGCTGCTCTGGCATATGATTGGCCTTAACAAAAGCTACCACTTGCTTGTCGGTGCTAATGGCTGAAGGATTAATTCGTGTACGCAGGGTAAGACCTTGCAGCGTGCGCAGACGAGAGAGTGCAACGTACACTTGCCCGTCAGCGAAAGCCTGGCCAACGTCAATGATGGCTTTGTCGAAAGTAAGTCCCTGACTCTTGTGCACCGTGATTGCCCAGGCTAGTTTGATTGGAAATTGTTCAAAGGCGCCAACTACTTCATCGTCAAGATCGTTTGTGTTCTTATTGACAGTATATTTTTTGTTTTCCCAACGTTCACGTTTCAATTCATAAGACTCGTGCGTCTCAGCCATCTCAACAACTATATCATCACCGATGATTTCTTTTACCGTTGCAAGTTTACCATTGAAATACATTTTTCCCTCGTTGTCATTGCGAGTGAACATAATTTGTGCGCCTCCTTTCAACTCTATTTTTGAAGACACTGGATATAAGTTTCAGGAAAATCTCTTCTACGTAGGCACTGAAAACGTGAGATTTCCCTGGAAGTCTACTCAATTCTCGCTGATTAATTTCATCAGCCTTTGCATTATGAGTGGTAAGAGTGATTACTTCTTTAAGTTCGCTAATCTATTTGGAGATTTATAAAATTGATTTAAAGCATCAATGTCATCGAATGTGGCGATGTTGTTTCTCAGGTTATTTGAAAATCCAAATAAACTCGGAATCATGCTGGCGAAAAATTTTATCAAGTTCTATATACACCGGAGGATTTCTTGCAACGCCTTAGCTTCGTAAAACCATCCGCTATTGTAGTATTTAGAAAGCATATCTTTCTCATCGAAACGAATCACAGGGGGTAATTGATAAAGATCACCGATGAACAATACCTGTGCTCCACCAAAACTTTGCCTGAAATTTCCGCGTGCTGCTTTCATTCGGTAATCAATTGCGTCTAGCAAATCAGCACGAAGCATACTCACTTCATCAATCACTAATAAATCAATAGAGCGAAGCACTTGTTTTCGTGCGCTGTTGAGCGGATGTTTTCTTGCGAGAATTTTGATTGATAAATTTTCCTCCTTGAGTAAAATCTTCAGGCAAATAGCGATCTGGCAAAAAAGTAACTGGCGGCAGCAAGAATTGAGAATGGATCGTTACACCGCCAGCATTAAGCGCTGCAATGCCCGTTGGCGCAACTACGATGTGGGATTTGTGAGTGATGTCTTTAAGGCTTTTGAGAAATGTAGTCTTACCTGTACCGGCTTTGCCAGTAAGAAAGATATGACTAGATGTAGTATTAATAAATTGCGCTGCAGCTGCGAGAAAATCTTTCATCGCGACAAGTTATTGAGCGCATCTGAGTTTGCCAAAAGTTGTCTCTTTTCTTAATTAAGATCCGGTCTCATCCTAACAAACACGGGCTCTCTGAAAATCTTGTCTGGTGTAAAAGAAGCAAATGTAACTTCGGCAATCAGTTTGGGTTCAACCCACTTGCTTACTTTTTCATCTAATACTTTTTGAGGTATCGGTTTTTTAATCTCTTTCAATTTTTTGATTTGCTCAAAGACTTCTTTCAAAGTTGTATCATCAAAACCGCTTCCCACTTTTCCTCTATAGACCAAATTGTCTCCTTCACGTTCAGCAATATGTAAGCCTCCAAAGGCACTGGCTCGATTACCCTTACCCTCATTGTAACCAATGATTACTACTTCTCTCGTGTTGCGGATTTTTATCTTTATCCAAGAATCACTTCGCTTTCCGGGCAAATATTTACCGTCTTTGCGTTTGGCCATGATTCCTTCCAATTGGTGTTCACGTGCAGCTTCCAGAAGCGATTCTCCATCTTCAACAATCTCGCTGAATCGATATGCTTTATCTGTTTTGATTGCATCTTGCACCCATTCTCTCCGTTTCATCAATGTTTCATTGACAGAGACTTCTTCCGTCCAAATACAAGCAGTCGAAAATATAACAGTAAGCAGGGTTTGTTTTCGTGAACTTTTGAATATTGGATTCTCCACTGCTCATCAGTCTATTAATGACTCGTTTAAATTCCGGCTTCCCTGTTTTATCTAAGCAGACAATTTCTGCATCAAATAAGCCGCAAGTTGCCCTGAACGATTTTGGATCTAACAGCTCAGGGAATTGTTTCGTGATATCATTTTTGTTTCTACTGTAAATTCGGACTTGTCCATCTTCTAGCGCAATTAAAGCTCGAATCCCATCCCACTTTACTTCATACACATAATCATCACCTTTCGGAATTTTCTCTGCACTGGATGAAAGCATCGGCTCAATATCTTGATGCAAGAAATTGATTTGTGGTTCATCCACTCGCTCTAACAAAAATTCCTTTTGCTTGATTCTATAGATTCGATATTCACCATTTATTTCTTTGCTGCTTAAGCGAAAATAAAACCCGTCTTTCTTGTCTTTCGTAATTTGATATTTACCGAGAGCGTAAATCCACATTTCACCACCACCATACTGACCTTTTGGAATCGTTCCATCAAAAGTCAAATACTTCATCGGGTGATCCTCAGTTTGAACCGCCAATCTTTTCACTCCTGGATGTGGTGGCAATCCTCTTGGCACTGCCCAAGATTTTAAAACACCATCTTGCTCAATTCGCAAGTCATAATGAAGATTTGTGGCATGATGGCGATGGACTACAAAATTATTTCCCCCGCTGATGTCAATTTCAGCTTTAGGTTCTGAAGTTTTCTTGAAGTCGCGCTTCTTTTCATACGACTCAAGTTGTTCTGGCGTTTTCCTCTTCTTAGAAGGTGGCAATTGTTTTGCAACAACTTTCTTTCGATGCGTGTGTACCTCTACAGCATACGCATCCATACCTTCCCATGCATCACCATCTTTCAAAACTTTTTCAACTGCATTTTTAATATTGTAATCTTTGGGATCTTTCAATTTGGAAAGTTCATCCCACGAAAGTGGCATTGATACTGGAGCGCCTATTCTTCCACGCAAGCTATATGGAGACACAATACTTTGACCAGAACGAATACGGTAAATGTCGATCAACACTCTGCCTTTTCTTGCGTCCTTTTTGATGTGAAGTGTTGTTGTACTTGGAAATTTTTCGATGAACTGATTTGCTATCAATTGTGCTGCTTCAAATACAGTATGAAAATCAAATTTCGGTTCAAGCGGACAGCAAATGTGAATTCCTTTTCCACCTGTTGTTTTCACAAACGGTGTATATCCAAAAGTCTCGATCAACTCTTTCAAATCAAATGCAATTGGAACAACTTTTTTGAAATCATAAACTTCGGGTGGATCAAGATCGAAGACCATGTAATCAGGAAAATCAAAATTCGGTTTTCGGCTGTGAAGTTGATGCAAGCTCGAGTGCCGCTAAGTTGGCAAGCCAAACCAACAAGCAGGCTCGGTAGCAATGATGTAGTCCTTTTTTTCCTTGCCAAGACTTCAAACTCTATCCAATCAGGAGCCCATTCAGGTCGATTTTTTTGATAAAACATTTCACCATTGATTCCATCAGGAAAACGGATCAAGGTTAGTGCTCTTCCTTTGACATGATTCAAAAGCGTAGGAGCAATTTTCAGGTAATATTCAATCACTTCCGCTTTGACAACTTCATCTTCTGGGAAAAGAATTCTTATCAAGGTTGGAGAGTTCAACCTTTCGCTTTCCGATCTGTGCCCATTGGGATTTTTTTGCCACGATCTACAATTGATTTACAAAGTACTATATACGATTTTTTTTGATGTCTTGTCCGTGCGACTATTCTGACTGTAAGTCAGAATTTAGCTAACTTTCCATTCAAATTATTCTTTCGTGAGAAAGGGACTTAGTATTGCTCTCGTATTGTTTTTCACTTTATCTACCGATTTATTGTCTCAAAGCTTTAACAAGGGTGTTAATCTCACGAACTGGTTTCAGACTTCTTCAGCGCACGAAATCCAGTTCACGTTATTTACAAAAACTGATTTAGAGCAAATAAAATCATTAGGCTGCGATGTAATCCGACTTCCTATCAATCTTCATCCGATGACTAGTGGTCAACCTGATTACACAATAGACCCGCTCCTCTTCGATATGCTAGATCAAGCAGTTGATTGGGCCGAAGACCTTCAGATAAATCTAATTCTGGATAACCACACGTTCGATCCCGCTGTTAACACGACCGATTCTATAAAATATCCTCTACTAAAAGTTTGGTCACAAATGGCGAAGCATTTTGCACAACGATCGCAATATGTTTATTATGAAATTCTAAATGAGCCCCATGGAATAGATGATTCCACTTGGGCCAATATTCAGCAGACAGTCATCGATACAATTCGCGCACACGATACTAATCATTATATCGTGGTTGGTGCTTCAAATTGGAATAGCTATAACGATCTGTCTTCACTGCCTAACTACAATGACAGTAAATTAATCTACACTTTTCATTTTTACGATCCCTTTGTCTTTACTCACCAGGGAGCAAGTTGGGCAAGTCCATCATTGGTTTCCTTGAGCGGAGTTCCATTTCCCTACAACGCTTCAGCGATGCCTTCGACTCCAGCAGATTTAAAGGGAACTTGGGTCGAAGGTGCTCTTGGTAATTATAGTAATGACGGAACTGCAACACACATTCACAATCTAATTGACATTGCAGTTGCATTTAAAACTCAACGCAGCGCAAATGTTTATTGTGGTGAAATGGGTGCCTTCATGCCAAATAGCAATAACACAGATCGTGTAGCCTGGTATCAGGCCGTGAGGACATATTTAGAAGAAAAGAAAATTCCGTGGACGATGTGGGATTATAAAGGAGACTTCGGATTGTTTAACAAAGGCTCTTACGAGCTCTTCAATTACGATCTTAACGTACCGCTCCTTGAAGCGCTCAACTTCAATGTTCCAGAACAAAAAACATACGTGAAGAATCCCAGAACTTCCAGTATAGTTTCATACGATGATTATATCGGTAATGGAATCGTTAATGGAAGTTATCATGCAAGTGGCGTGATTGATTTTTACTCTCAAAATAATCCAGAGGATGGAAAATATTGTTTGTATTGGGCGAACGTTGAGCAATACGATGCAATTGCTTTCGATTTCAAACCAGAGGCTGATCTCAGTAAGTTAAAGACTCACGACTTTGAGTTGGTGTTTCAAGTGAAGGGAACATCACCATCAATCAAATTCGACATGCGATTTGTTGATACAAAAATCAGCGAAGCAGATCATCCGTGGCGCATGGGAATCACTGTAGATAATTCTCTTAGTCCAAACGATGGCCAATGGCACGAAGTAAGAATTCCTCTTAAAAATTTAATTGAAAAAGGTTCTTGGGATAATCAATGGTATGATCCACAAGGTTTATTCGACTGGACTTCAATCGATCGCTTTGAGATTGTTCCAGAGAGTCAACCTTTGGACGGGGTTGAATTTTGGTATGATGATTTGAAAATAATTGGTAATACTATTATCACCGACATCAAGCAAAAATCAGAGTCAGTTATCAGCGCTTTTCCAAATCCATTTGCAGAAAGAATCACAATTCAATATGATCAATCTAGTAGCGTTACTGTAATAAACCAGCTTGGTATGTTAGTAAAAATTTTGACGAATGAAATGCTTGTTGATGGGAAGTTCCAATCGGAATGGGATGGAAAATCAGATAAAGATTATCGTGTTTCTTCAGGCATTTATTTCATTAAAGTAGCCTCCACTTCATCGACAGAAGTTATTAAGGTAATATTGAAATGATCAAAATAATCTATTGAAAAAAGCCTTTAATTGGCTCAAAATAATTGTTGAAAAAACGACTTACTTTTTAGCCTGAAAATCCGTATTAATACACAAACAGCGGAAGTAAATAACTGGCTTCCTGTTTCAAAAAATGAACTAGCTATCCACAGGGTATCACCTGATTTTAAACGATTTTATTTCGTTTCTTGATTTCCTAAATTTCGAAAACTAAATCCTAACTATATGTGGTTACTTGTAGAATTCGTTGTTTTGGCAGCGATTGTATTGCTTTCTATTACGGAATTCTTCCATCCGTTAATTGTGGGGAAACCATTATTCCCTTCGTTCCGGAAGAAGCAAGAATCTCAGTCAACTTCAATTGGAGATTCGCTTGAAGATGAATTGACTAAAGCCAAAGAAAAAATTGCTGAAGTAAAAAACATTCAAGAAGAAGTGAACAAAAAATTCAAATCGGCTGAACAACTCAAGAATGAGTCGGACAACCTTTTCAATAATTAATTAAACAAACCCCTTTACCTTAAATTTTAATAACTATGGCAAATCCATTGCAAAATGTTTCTATCCCTCCAATGAACTCAAGAAGAGTTTTAATGATTGGATTCGGAGTTCTTGCGATTATTTTGATCTTGTTTTCAGGAAAGCTTGTAGAGAATGTTGACAACTCTGAGATCGTAATTATTCAAAGTCCGTTCACCGGAAAGGTTTCTATCTATACAACGCCAGGACCGGTGATGCAAAGTTTTGGCACAGCTACTCATTACAAAAAATCGAATCAGTTTTGGTTCAGCAGCAAAAAAGATGAAGGCAAGGATGGAACCAATGAAGATCAATCAATTAAAATTCGTTTTAATGATGGTGGTCATGCGCAAATTTCCGGATCTGTGCGTTGGTACATGCCATCGGATGATAAAGCTACGTTAAAGCTCCACACTGATTTTGGTTCGCAAGAAGCTATTGAGCGGCAATTGGTTCGCCAAGTTGTAACGAAAGCTGTGTTTATGACTGGACCGTTGATGTCATCAAAAGAGTCTTCGGCTGAAAAAAGAAATGATTTGCTTTCATACATTGAAGATCAGTCGATCAATGGAGTGTACAGAACACGTCAGGAGGATGTTAAGGTTCATGACGATTTAATGAACACTGATAAAACTGTTACTGTTGTGAAAATTGTTGAAGACGAAAAAGGATTGCCGATGCGTCAAGAAACTTCAAGTATAAAAATCTATGGAGTGAATCTGCAAGGACTTGCGATCAATTCGATTGATTACGATTCTGAAGTTGAAAACCAAATTAAAGTTCAACAACAGGCTTACATGCAAGTGCAGACTGCAATTGCAAACTCGAAGAAAGCAGAGCAAGATGCAATAACAACTGAGCTTCAAGGTAAAGCTGCAGCTGCTAAAGCAAAATGGGAGCAAGAGGTAATCAAAGCTCAGGCGATTACTCAAGCACAACAGGAAAAAGAGGTTGCTGCATTGCAAGCGCAAACAGCTTTGTTGGAAGCTCAAAAAGTGAAAACTGATGCTGATGCAAAATCGTATGCGAACGCGAGACTCGTATCTGCAGGTTTAACACCTCAAGAACGAGCGCAGTTTGAGAAAGACACAAAGATTGGTGTTGCCGAAGCTCTTTCTAAAATCGTACTGCCTGTTACTTATATGAACGGTGGTGGCGGAAACAAAGAGGCTTCACTGTTGGAAAGTATTCTTGGAGTTAAACTTTTGAATACTGAGAAGAAGTAATTCTTCGAAAATAAAATAAGTAAGTCAAATTATTTTGGGTGTAAGACAAGTCTTACACCCATTTTTTTTATTCTATCTCAGAAGCTTTCTTATTACTCAAGAAAATCATTCCGATGACAAAACAAACTCCAGCTACAACAATCGGATACCAAAGTCCAGCAAACGGGTCACCAACTGGACTAGCATCTGATTTACTTCGCTCATAAAGTAATGTTGCAATGAAGGGTGTGAGCCCTCCAAAAATCCCATTGCCTATATGGTAAGGTAAAGACATCGAGGTATATCGGATTCTTGTTGGGAATAGTTCAACCAGAAAAGCTGCAATTGGCCCGTAGACCATTGTCACGAAAACAACTTGAATAAAAATCAACGCGACCATCCACCAATAGTTTCCATTTGCTAGTGTGGTCTGCTTTTTCACTTCATCAATGACTGTGTTATCCTTTTTGGTTGTGTGCTTTTTGATTTCCGACAAAATCGTTTCGTCATGAAATGTTCTTTTGATTGTCGATATGACAGTCGTATCTCCTGCCGAATTAAATTCAGTTACTCGATCTATCGCCTTTGCATTTTCTATTTCGGTTTTTTTACTGATATCCGAAAGTGAATACATCTTCTGATAAATCGGCCGATAAAATACTACGCCCAAAATCATCCCCGTCATCATAATATATTTTCTACCAACACGATCGCTCCACCAACCGAAGAAAATAAACAATGGAGTTGCTAATAGAAGAGCGGTGGCAATGATGTAATTCGACTGAACAAATTCAATGTTACAAGTCTTTTGAATGAACGACATCGCATAAAACTGTCCAGTGTACCAAATCACACCTTGACCAGCCGCGGCTCCGAACAAAGCGAGCAGAACAAATTTTAGATTTTCCTTTTTGCCAAAACTTTCACGAATTGGGTTCTTGGATATTTTTCCTTCTGTTTTGATTTTTGAGAACAATGGAGATTCTTCCATCCTCATCCTGATGTAAATTGAAATCGCTACCAAGATTGCTGAAATCAAAAAAGGTATTCTCCAACCCCACGTTTCGAAGTCGTTAGAACCCATGGTTTGTCTGACCGACAGAATAACGCCAAGAGACACAAACAATCCGAGCGTAGCCGTGGTTTGAATAAAGCTTGTATAAAAACCTCTTTTACCAACAGGAGAATGCTCTGCCACATAAGTAGCTGCACCACCATACTCTCCACCAAGCGCAAGGCCCTGAACAAGTCGAAGAAGTAAGACCAAAAGAGGAGCAAATAATCCAATTGCTTCATAACCTGGCACAAGGCCAATAAGAAAAGTGGAGCCACCCATTAAAATCAAGGTGATCAAGAAAGTGTACTTCCGCCCTATTTTGTCGCCAAGTCTTCCAAATACAAGTGCCCCAAACGGCCTTACAACAAAACCCGCGGCAAATGTGGCAAGCGTTGAAAGTAAAGCAGCTGTAGGATTGGTTTTTGGAAAAAACTGTGCAGCAAGAATTGTTGATAGGCTACCGAAAATGTAAAAATCATACCACTCAATGAGAGTGCCCACGGACGAAGCTGTAATAACTGTCCATAGCGATTTAGAAGGTTCTGGTCGATGTGACATTCGAATTACGGTTTATGGATTACGAAGTAAGTTAAATTACTCAATACGTAATTCTAAAATCGTAATTTCCTTATGCCCACGTTTTCCCGTTGCCAGCTTCACTCAAAGGAATGCAGCCCTTGTAGGAGCCTGGGACCTGAACATATTGCAATACCTGAGTTGCTCCTGGTTCTGAAACAAAATAGCCCAACATGGTAAGCTCTTTCAATTTCAAAATAAATGGGCGAGGTAAATTTTTATCCTTCTTAACCGCGTTGACCGCATCATCGTGCAACGTCTTCACATATTCTTTTTGCTTTTCAGGATCGCAATAAATGAAGCTATCACCGTACTTTTTCTTAACATCATCATCAAGGCTCATTAAATCCGACAAAAATTTCTTTTGATCTTCTTCTTTGTAGCAATCCTTGATGAGCATATCAATAAAATTGGGAACACCAACTTCTTTTGCGCCAGGCGTATCCGTTTTTGGTAAAATGATTTCAGCTATCTCACCTATGATTCTTGCTTGATCTTCATTAAAGAAAACAGGTTTGTAATTCAGATCAGGAAGATTTTTACAGCTTTCCAAAAATGAAATGATCACTGATGAAGAAACAGCGGCTCCCATGACCATCGCTGTTTTCCTTAGTGCTTCTCTCCTATCCATTAATGTTTTCATAACTAAAAAGTCAAGATTATAAATTCTGTTTTTTAAGTTCATCTACGGCATGGTCAACAGCGCGTGCTGTGAAAGCCATATATGTCAATGAAGGATTTTGGCAAGCCGATGATGTCATAAAAGATCCATCCGTCACAAATACATTTTTGCAAGCGTGCACTTGATTGTATTTATTGAGCACACTTGTCTTTGGGTCTTTGCCCATTCTTGCAGTTCCCATTTCATGAATACCCAAACCTGGACCACCGGGGTCATCCCACTTGTGAATATTTTTTGCGCCCATAGCTTCGAGCATTTCTGCTGCATCATTTGCCATGTCTTTGCGCATTTTGTATTCGTTCTCTTTAAACTCAGCATCAAAATCAATTACATAAAGACCGTGTTTGTCTTTTTTGTTTTTATTGATTGTCATTTTGTTGTCATGGTTAGGAAGGAATTCCCCAAACCCAGTCATCCCTAAACTCCATTTTCCAGGAGTTTCAACAAAGTGTTTTAAATCAGCACCAAGAGCAAGTTCAGCAACGGCTCTTCCCCAACCTTGTCGGCTGGCACCTCCCTGATAGCCAAATCCGCGCACGTAATCACGTTTGTCTTTACCTACGTTGCGATAACGAGGAATATAAAATCCGTTCGGTCGATTACCATAATAGTATTTGTCTTCAAATCCTTCGACCAAGCCACTAGCTCCAACGCCAAGATGATGATCCATAATATTACGACCAAGCTCGCCACTGTCATTTCCAAAACCATTTGGGAATCGGGTTGAAACAGAATTCATCATGATGTAAGTGGATCCGAAAGTAGAAGCACAAAGGAAAATTATTTTCGCATAGAATTCCATTTGCTCGCCAGTCTCGGCATCCAATACTTTCACCCCTGTTGCTCTATTTTTCTTTTCATCGTAGATCAATTCATAGACAACTGAATTTGGTCTCAGCGTCATGTTCTTTGTTTTTTCTGCCGCAGGGATTGTACAAGAGTTACTGCTGAAGTATCCACCAAAAGGACAACCACGAATACAAAGATTTCTAAACTGACAAGTCCCTCTCCATGGTGTCTGAGGAATTTGCGAAGTTGCGTGCGCTACTCTACCGATAGTTAAAAGGCGATCAAACTTATCTTTAATTGAATTTTTCAATTCTGTTTCGACACAGTTCAGATCCATGGGTGGAAGGAATTTCCCATCTGGCAAATAGGGATAATTCTCAGCCTGACCACTGATTCCCGCATAAGACTCCACGTGATCATACCAAGGAGCAATTTCTTCATAACGCAGAGGCCAATCTACCCCATGGCCATCTTTGGCGTTCGATTCAAAATCCATTGGGCTCCAGCGATAGCTTTGTCTGCCCCACATAAGCGAGCGGCCACCTACGTGATAACCACGCATCCAATCGAAGCGCTTTGTCTCCGTGTAAGGATGCTCCAGATCATTCACGAACCAATGCTTGGAGCTTTGAGAGACGGTATAGCCTGTCCTATTTTGAACTCCTTGATTTTTTAAATCTTCTTGCGTGGGTCGGTCTGCATTCTTCAACTCCCAAGGGTGCATGTTGGTTGTTGGATAATCGACTGGATGCTTTACATCGCGGCCTCGCTCCAGAACCAATGTGTTCAGTCCTTTTTCGGTTAGCTCTTTTGCTGCCCATCCGCCACTAATACCCGTACCAACAACAATCGCATCGTATGTGTTTTTCTTTTCAGCCTCGCCAGTCAAATTCATAAAGGAAATTTTGTTTCAAAATGAAAGGTAAAATTATTTTGACAACGATGGAATTCCGTTTATCAAAATATGAATGAATTGGCTCAGAATTTTTCGAGTATCCCAAGTCCAAAAAGAGCGAAATCATATTTGACCGGATCGTTAGCATCCAGCTTTTTCAAGTTGGACGTAAGCTCGAGTGCCGTTTGCCAGTCCGCTTGCTTTCTCTTTATCAGCTTCAACTTTCGTGCTATTCGGTCAACGTGAAGATCAAGCGGGCAAATCAATTGAGACGGTGAGATTTTCTTCCAGATCCCGAAATCAACTCCTCGATTGTCATCTCTTACCATCCATCGCAAGTACATGTTGATGCGTTTGCATGCCGATTTCCGTTCGGGTGTAGGAATGTGTTTTTTGGTGCGATGAGGAAAATCGTCAAGACTAAAGAACAATCGATGAAAATAAGTTAGACTTGATTCAATATTTTCATCTGCTGGAGAAACCGGAAATGCTTCTTCTAGGGACTTATGTTTCTTATAAAATGAGCTTAAAAACTCGATGAAGTACAAGGCATCGGTTTCGTTAAAAGTTCTGTGTTTATAGCCAACAAAGTTTTTTAGGTCTTTTGATTTATGGTTCAGTAAAAAATCATGAGGGCTGTTGCCCATTCGTTTTAGAAATCATTTGCTTTTGCAATAATCGTTTTTCTTTGCCCCCAGGCTAGAACAGCAGCAATCAAGCCCGCAATTTCAATATCTTGTTTTTTGGAGTATTGATGTGGAATTGAGACCGGGTCGAGCTCTATGAAATTAGGCCTGTTAAATTGATCAACTTTCTCATCTAAAAAATCTTTTAGATCAAGTCTGGTATTTTCCTTCGTCTTTTTCACAAAGTTCAATCCAAAAACTTTGCTTCCACCCTTCTATTCAGAGCACGTGATTGCTCATCGTTCCCAACTTTAAGAGGCTTCTGTTTTCCAAATCCTTGTGTTTGTATTCGATCAGAAGAAATTCCTTTACTAAGTAGATAATCACCTACACGTTTCACTCTGCTTCGTGATAAAGTTAAATTATATTCATCAGAGCCCTGATCATCTGTATGGCCACTAAGTTGAACTTTCCATTTCGGGTTTTTCTTTAAAATGGAAATCAAAATATCCAATTCGCCATAAGAAGAAGACAGGAGCTCGTAACTGTTAAATTGAAAATGGATGTTTTTCAAAATATAAGTCTCATTGAGTTTGGGCGACTCAAAAATTTCTTCGGTCTCAGTCGCTGGCTCTTCGTTCGAAAAAACGCTTACATCATCGATATAGTAGTAAGCACTCGTTCCAAGCATTAAGCTTTTCCCATCACGGCTTTCAATCTTCAAGCTTTGAGTTGAATCATTCGTAGAAAAATTTCCTATAATCAAATATTGCTCTCCTCCTTTGGCTAACACTTTTGTAGACACTGCCATCCATGCGTTGGTTAGTCTTTCCAAATCTTTGATTTGAGTATAATTCGGTTTTACTCCGAGCAATTTGTCGTGATCAACTTTTATTTCTGAAGTTGACAATGCAAAAGCGATCCTGTCAATCGCGTAAACTGAAAATAATGATAGCCGATAGAAAAATTGCACATCGTAGGTAACCCCGGCTTTCATTGGCTGAGTGAGTTTACACTGAATATATTCCCGATAATCTATTTTGTTGTGCTTCCATGCATAAATGCCCGCATACCCTACGCCCGAATGCGTTAAAGAAATTCCTGCCCAGTTTCAGGGACATCCATATCTCCAATCGTACATTTATTATAATAGTCGGGCGTTCCTTTCGAGGGTGAGTTCCAATCGTTGGGACCAAATTGTATTGGGTCAGTACTAAATGAAACTGGACATTTCATGTACGCTTCAAAACTTGGATTGGGAACGAGATTTTGCGTGAAGAAAATAACGTTCAGCAAAAAGAAAAAGCTAAAAACATTTCGTTAGTCATAGAAATTGAATGCATCATTTGTCTAAAAATTTTACTTCTACTCTTCGATTGATTGCGTGGGCTTCCTCTGTTCGCTCTTTACTTAGTGGTTTTAATTTGCCGTAGCCGATAGTATTCATACGATTTGTGGCAATGCCGCTTTGAGTCAAATAATATCCAACGCTCTTAGCTCGGTTCAATGATAAATTATAGTTATACAAATTATTTCCTTTCTCATCTGTGTGTCCACTAAGCTCTACTTTCCATTTTGGGTTTTTCTTCATTATGGACACCAACAAATTCAATTCAGGTTCAGACAAAGGCATTAGTCCATAACTATTGAATTCAAAATAAATGTGTTTTAAGATGTAAACTTCATTTGGCTTGAACACTTTCCTAACCGACAAATCAACGGAGTCAACTTTTGGTGAAGCTCCTTTCCCAACTGGAGCCACAGTCACATCGTCAATGTAGAAGTAAGCAGCTTTACTCAATAAGGGTTCATTCGCTTGCGAAAAACTTAAATGAAATTTTTTGACCTGATCTTCAGGAGAAAAATTTCCAATGTTGATAAATTGTTCTCCTCCCTTGGCTTCGTATTCAAATTTTACATGATTCCACAAACCTGTCCTTTTGCTGTAAGCAGAGTCCATAATATAATTATACGAAGGCTCTATAGTCCAAATATTATCATGAGGAACTTGTTGCAACGAATCTGACATCAACACACCGATTCGATCAATGCTGTACTTAGAATAAATCGACAACCGAAAATAAAATTCCACTCGATATTTACTGCCAGCCTCTAATGGCTTGAGAAGTTTAGCCTGAAGGTATTCACGGTAATCACTGTTGTTGATGTATACATAAATTCCAGAATAGCCCCAGCCGTGGTGCGCATTTGCTACGCCAGCCCAATTGTGCGGAACACCAGCGTTTCCGAAACTACATCTGTTAAACAAATCAGGAGTGCCTTGTGTTGGAGAAACCCAACCTGGAGCCAAATTTTTTCCTGAGCCCTGTGCGTTATAAGATGAAGGGCATTCAAAATACTTTTCAAAGCTCGGATTGGGTACCAAATTTTGGGCAATCGCTAGCGTGAACGAACAGCAGAATAACGTGAATATTGCGATCCGTATTTTCATCAAATTATTTATAGCGAATTATTTCCACAGGAAAGCGTGTATCAGTAGCGCCTAATTTATCGTAGGCTGATTTTGAAATCTTAATGATTGAATCATCATTTGCATTCAACTGGCTTATCACACGAACAAAGACTTCACGTTGAGTTGCATCATTTCTCACTTTCATAATTGTGCCAGGCTTCACTGTTTTATGCTGCGCAAAATATTTTCTCACGCCATCTGAGCCATCCATCAATGTTGCCATTCCTTTTTCATGTACCTCTTCCGATCCAATAACTAATTCAGAGTTTTTGAATTCCTGAGTTGGCTTGTTTACATCTGCCGCTGAATCATTCATTGGTTCAATCACATAAATCACTTGGCCTGGTTTCACATCATCGCTGGTCAAGTTATTCCAACTCTTGAGTTGTTGTAAACTTGCCCCATACATTTTGGATATAGAATACAACGTTTCTTTTTCTAAAACCGTATGTGTGCCACGCGCTGTTTTTGTCTCAACAGGTTTAGTTTCTGTTGGCTTTGTCTCCGTAGGCTTGATTTGAACCGAGTTAGATTTTTTTCGGATGATAAGATCTTGGCCTACGTTAAGAGAATTGTCTTTCAGGTTATTCCAAGACTTCAAATCATCCAATGAAACATCATACAGTTTTGAAATCGAAAATAAGGTTTCCTTCGGAGCTACTTTATGAACTGTATTTCCATTTTCTATTGATTTGGGCTTAACACGTGGAATGTAAGGCACTCTTAAAATTTGTCCTACTACTATTCCTGAGCCTGCATTTGGATTCTCTTGTGCCAAGTCAGTTATCGGCACACCGTATCTTCTGGCGATTGAGTACAATGATTCTTTAGCATCCACTTGATGAATAATGTAACGTTTCCCGTTGATTGTCTCCATTCGCAAAGAATCAACAGGCGAAGCGTTTACGCTAAAAGCAAATAGCCAGCAGCCAAGGGCTGAGATGAATTTAAAAATCAGTGAACTAAAACTATTTTGTTTTCTCTTTTTCATTTTGACAAATAAACGTGAACTATCTTTATACAAAAATACAACCGATTGTGATGAAGATAAAGGTGCTTTTTGTTTTTGTGACGATGTTTTTGGCGCAAATTTCATTCGCTCAAAAGCCGCCCGTCAAGTCGAAAGTAATGGTGATGGACATCAAAGCGGAGATTGATCCTCGCATGTTGCGTTATGTGAAACTATCTCTCGACCACGCAACGAAAATAAAAGCTGATTATGTAATTATTGACATGGACACGTACGGTGGCATCCTTACCGATGCGAAAGAAATTGTTGACTTAGTGATGAATTTCAAAAAGCCAATCTGGGTTTTCATCAATTCAGATGCGGCATCTGCGGGAGCATTGATTTCGATCGCTTGCGACAGCATTTATATGTCGCCAGGCGCAAGTATTGGGGCCGCAACTGTTGTCGAAGGCGATGGCAAAGCCGCACCTGATAAATACCAGTCTTACATGCGATCAATTATGCGCTCCACTGCAGAAGAAAATCACCGCGACCCGCGCATCGCAGAAGGAATGGTAGATGAACGTGTTGTTATCGACAGCATCAAGCAAGCAGGGAAAGTGATCACGTTTACAACCAATGAAGCGATTGAAAACCATTATTGCGAAGCCAAGGTAAGTTCGATAGAAGAAATCTTGAAGCGCAATAAAATTGAGAATTATGAAATAGATCATTTCACTCTAGGAGCAACCGAAAAAATAATTGCCATCTTTTTGAATCCTTTCATTAGTGGCATTCTAATTCTATGTATTCTCGGTGGAATTTATTTTGAGTTTCAAGCGCCCGGAACAATGTTTCCAATCATTGCTGCGATTGTTGCATTGGCCTTATATCTCGTACCATATTATTTAAATGGGCTTGCAGACTATTGGGAAATTATCGCGTTGATGATAGGAATCGTTTTGCTCATTGCAGAGATATTTATCATCCCTGGTTTTGGTGTTGCGGGAATTTTGGGAATTACACTCACCATGGTTTCTCTAATCCTCATCATGCTCAACAACGATTTTTTCAATTTTGAATTCGTACCACTCGGAGACATCGTTCAAGCGACTTTTGCCGTCATAGGTGGAATTTCAGGTGGAGCGTTGCTTTTGTTTTTTGGTGGAGCCAGGCTTACCCAGACCAAGGCGTTTAAGAGAATTGCTTTGACTGACACACAAGAAAGTGCTCAAGGTTATTCTGTCAACGCTTCGTCAAAAGAACTGATTGGCAAAAAAGGAATCGCATATACTGTACTTCGTCCCAGCGGAAAGGTAATGATCGAAGATCAGGTTTACGATGCATTTACCCGCGGAGAATACATTCAAAAAGGTGAACCGATTGAAGTCATCGGAACTGAAGGGGTGACACTCAAGGTGAAGTAAAACTTGATATTGATCCAGGAATGAAAAAAATCATTGTTGTGGGCGGTGGTTTAGCTGGATTAGTGAGTGGCATCTTACTTTCACGAAAAGGAATCAATGTAACACTCATTGAAAAAAAAGAATATCCATTTCATCGTGTCTGTGGTGAATACATTTCTAACGAAGCCTTGCCATTCCTTCAAGCGAACAATTTATTTCCTGAAGAATTTCAGCCACCAACTATAAATACTTTTCAACTCAGTTCAGTTAGTGGGAAAAACTCAAAATTAAAACTTGATCTTGGTGGCTTTGGCATTAGTCGATTTTCTTATGATCATTTCCTTTATCAAATCGCAAAAGAAAGTGAAGTGTCTTTTTTAAACGATGAAGTCTCGCAAATCCAGTTTTCAGAAAATCAATTTCAAGTCGAAGTCGGTGACAAAACTCTAATTGCAGATCTTGTTCTTTGTGCCTTCGGCAAACGATCCAAACTTGATGTATCACTGAAGAGAGATTTCGTGAATAGACGCTCACCTTACGTTGGTATAAAATATCATATCAAAACGGATAATCCAGATCATTTGATTTCTCTACATAATTTTGAAGGTGGTTATTGTGGAATGAGCAATATCGAAGATGGAAAAACCAATCTTTGTTATTTGGTTCATCGCGAAAAATTACGGCAAGCCGGAAGTATCAATGGGTTGGAAGAAGACTTACTGAAAAAAAATCCCTTCTTGAAAAATATTTTTGAAAATTCTGATTTTCTTTTTGACAAACCCGAAACCATCAACGAGATTTCGATTCGAAACCAAAGAGCCTGTATTTAATCACATGCTCATGGTGGGTGATGCTGCTGGAATGATCACTCCCCTATGCGGAAATGGAATGGCAATGGCAATACACTCTGCAAAACTTGCCTCAGAAATCGTCTCGCTTTTTTGCAATGATCTTCTCACCCGTCAGCAACTTGAAATAGAATATGCAAAAAACTGGAGTCGTTCATTCTCTCAACGTCTATGGTATGGTCGTCAAGTGCAAAATCTCTTTGGAAATGAGTTTGCATCAAATATTGCAGTGAATATTGCCATCCACTCCCGATTTATTGCCAATCAAATTGTAAGGAACACGCACGGCAAACCTTTTTGAACTCAAACTTGTATCTTGAGTAGACATGGCATTCATCACTTCCATCGGTACAGCAGTTCCTGAAAATAAATTCGAGCAAGGCACAATTGCGCGCTTCATGGAATTGCTGATCACTGATGAGATGCAACGAAGAAAAATGCACGCTGTGTTTCGGTCTAGCTCAATAAACACAAGACATTCTGTTTTAAGTGACTACGGAAAAGAAAATGATTTTTCATTCTATTCGAATAACAAAAACCTCGAGCCATTTCCTTCTACCGCCAAGCGAATGCATGAATATCAAAAACATGCGTCCCAATTAAGTTTAAAAGCGATTCGAAATTGTATTAACGAAGCAAGCATAAAAGAAATCACACATCTTATAACCGTGAGCTGCACTGGCATGTACGCACCTGGCCTCGACATTGATCTTGTCCTTTCACTTCAACTGCCATCCTCCACCGAAAGAATCTGCATTAACTTCATGGGTTGTTATGCAGCGATCAATGCGCTGAAAGTTGCTAACTCAATTTGTGAAGCAAATACCAATTCGAAGGTTCTTATTGTTTGCACTGAACTTTGTAGTCTCCATTTTCAGAAGGATTTTAATGAAGATAATATTCTTGCCAATGCACTTTTTGCCGATGGATCAGCCGCCATGCTAGTTGAAGCTAAGCCAGTTTCCGGAGTAAATCTTTCTATAGAAAATTTTCAAAGTGAAATTGTTAGAAGTGAAGAGCAGCACATGGCGTGGAGCATTGGTGATCTCGGTTTCGAGATGAAGCTTTCATCCTATGTACCGGCCATTTTGGAAAAAGGAATTCATCGATTGTTACAATCATTGGCTGAAAAAACTAAAATTGATCTGAATCAAATTCAACACTTTGCTATTCATCCAGGTGGAAAAAAGATTCTTGAAACTGTGGCCAAAGAATTAAGTTTGGAAACAAACAAACTTGCTGAGTCGTTTCACGTGCTCCGAAACTTCGGAAATATGTCATCACCTTCAGTGGTTTTCGTCCTGAAAGAATTGATAAATAAATTTTCATTTCAAAATAATAATGAGTTTGTGGTTAGTATGGCTTTTGGCCCAGGACTAACTATGGAGAGTATGATCTTAAAAATTCATTTCTTGTGAGCTCGCTTTTTTTGCAGCGTTCAAATGAAATTGAGATCATGGACGATCTGAATTGCGAAGGCGAAGTAGTCAACCAAACGCTACGCGAACTTGAAATCATCAATCGAACTTTAGGGGGAAATCAAATTACGGTTGAAGGTCTAAAAAATTTAATCCAAGGTTCAGAAAAAACTTTGGAGATTATTGATCTCGGTTGTGGTGGTGGTGATATGCTTATGTTGCTCGCCAATGAATTTTCAAAGAAAAACATTGAAGCTAATTTTATCGGAATTGATGCAAACCCAAACATCATTGAGTACGCAAAAAAGAATGCAGCACATTTCAACAACATAAAGTTTGAAACCATTAATATTCTTTCGAAAGAATTTGAATCAAAGACATTTGACATCGCAATAGCAACCTTATTTTTTCATCACTTTACTTCAGGTCAGCTCAGCAATATTCTCAAAAGACTGTATCAACAGAGTAGAATTGGAATTGTAATTAACGATTTGCACCGGCATCCATTGGCCTACTATTCTATTAAAATGTTGACAAAAATTTTCTCTAAATCCTCGATGGTAAAGTTTGATGCCCCTCTATCAGTGTTGAGAGGTTTTTCAAAAAAAGAAATCGAAACTATTATGGCTGATGCTGGAATTAAGAATTACACGCTGCAATGGCGTTGGGCCTTTAGGTGGAAAGTGATCATTTATAAAACTCCGTAAGGAATCAAATTCATCATTTTTTTAATGCCCAATCAAGGCGTATTTTTGCCGTCTTAATCGAAGCTATTTTTCAATTTCATGGCCCTTTCAACTAAATACAACCCCGCGGAAACCGAAGACAAATGGTATAAATATTGGCTTGACCAAGGATTTTTCCATGCAGAACCAAATGCAGACAAGCAATCCTATTCTATTGTAATTCCGCCACCTAATGTCACCGGTGTTTTGCACATGGGCCACATGCTAAACAACACCATTCAAGATGTGCTCATTCGTAAAGCGCGCATGGAAGGCAAAAAGGCATGCTGGGTACCTGGCACTGACCACGCTTCAATTGCGACTGAAGCTAAAGTGGTTGCTATGCTTCGTGAAAAGGGAATAAAAAAATCCTCGCTTTCGCGTGATGAATTCTTGAAGTATGCTTGGGAGTGGAAAGAAAAATATGGCGGGATTATTCTTGAACAATTAAAAAAATTAGGAGCATCGTGTGATTGGGAGCGAACTCATTTCACGATGGATCCCGATTACTACAAAGCAGTGATCAAAGTCTTTGTTGATCTCCACAATAAAGGTTACATCTACCGTGGCCTGCGAATGATTAACTGGGATTGTGAAGCAAAGACCGCTTTATCAAATGAAGAAGTTTTATATAAGGAAGATGGCGAGCGTTCCATTCTCTACTCCATTCGCTACAAAATAAAAGACACCAATGATTGGGTCACGATTGCAACGCAACGCCCTGAAACAATTATGGGCGATGTGGCTATTGCCGTGAACCCATCTGATGAACGTTATCAAAACTTGATAGGAAAAAAAGTTCTTGTTCCGTTTATCAACCGAGAGATTCCTGTCATTGCCGACAATTACGTTGACAAAACTTTTGGAACAGGATGTCTGAAGGTAACTCCCGCTCATGATGTGAACGACTACGAAATTGGCTTGCGTCACAACCTGCCTGTAATTGATACTATCAACGATGATGGTACTTTGAACGAAAAATGTGAGTTACCAAAATTCTTCGGAAAAGATCGCTTTGCGGTTCGTAAAGAGATTGTAAAAGATTTGCGTGAAGCGGAACATTTAATCAAAGAAGAAGAATTCATTACACGGATCGGTAGAAGCGAACGAACTAATACTGTTGTTGAACCAAAGCTTTCATTGCAATGGTTTATTAAAATGAAAGAAATTTCGGTTCGCGCTAAAGATGCTGTTGAAAATGATGAGATAAAATTATATCCATCAAAGTTCAAAAACACCTATCGCTACTGGATGGAAAATGTACGCGACTGGTGTATTTCACGTCAGTTGTGGTGGGGACATCGCATCCCTGCGTGGTACGATGCAGATGGAAATTTTGTAGTTGCTGAAAGTGAGGAAGAAGCTCATAAACTTTATACAACTAAGTATAAAATTCAAAATCCAAAACTGACTCAAGATTCAGATGTATTAGACACCTGGGCATCCTCTTGGTTATGGCCGATTGAAGTATTCAAAGGTTTTGATGATCGCGGTTTTAAGAATGGAAAAATAGATGCATCCAAAAATGCAGACCTAAGATATTTCTATCCTACTAAGGTATTAGTAACTGCTCCAGAGATTTTATTTTTCTGGGTCGCCCGAATGATCATCGCTGGCTATGAATACATGGATGAAAAGCCATTTGAAGATGTTTATCTGACGGGCATCGTTCGCGATAAGCAAGGGAGAAAAATGAGTAAATCTCTCGGCAATTCTCCAGATCCACTGGAACTCATGGAAAGATATGGAGCAGATGGTGTTAGAACAGGAATGCTTTTCAGTTCTGCTGCTGGAAACGATTTATTGTTTGACGAAAAACTTTGCGAACAAGGAAGGAATTTTTCTAACAAGGTTTGGAATGCTTTCCGACTTGTAAAAGGTTGGGAAACCTCAAAGCTTCAGCAACCCGAAGAAAACAAAGTTGCAATTGAGTGGTTTGAATCAAAATTGAACCAATCTATCGGAGAGTTGGAAGATCACTTCAGTAAGTATAGAATTTCTGATGCGCTTCACTCTTTATACAAATTAGTGTGGGATGATTTCTGTTCTTGGTATTTAGAAATTGTAAAACCTGAATTCGGAAAACCGATTGATGAAATTACTTATCAAAAGACAATTTCATTTTTCGAATCGCTTTTAAAATTATTACATCCGTTCATGCCTTTTATTTCTGAGGAGCTCTGGCACGAACTTGGAAATAAAAAAATCGAAGATTGTGTAATCACTGCCGAATGGCCAAAAACAAAATCGCACAATCAAATTATTATCGATCAGTGTACTAGCTCGCCTTTGATGTGATAACTCAAGTCCGGAATGTTAGAAATGCTAAAGGGCTTTCTCCTAAAGAAAGTTTGATTCTAAACATAAAAGGTCAATCTAGCGATCTCAAGAATTTTTCATCAGTTATAAAAAAACTTTCCAATCTTTCTTCAATAACAAGTGTTAACGAGAAAGTTGCGAACGCTACTTCTTTCATGGTAGGCACTCAAGAATTTTTCATTCCCATGGAAGGCAAAGTTGATTCCGTAAAAGAAAAAGAAGAGATTTTAAAAGATCTTGAATACAATAAAGGCTTCTTGAATTCCGTGATGAAGAAACTTTCGAACGAAAAATTTGTAAACGGAGCACCTCCGCAAGTTTTAGAACTTGAAAGAAAAAAGAAAGCGGATGCCGAAACAAAAATAAAAGCCTTGGAAGAAAGCCTACAAACTCTAGCCTAAACTCTAGCCGCAAGCAGCAATTCGATGTTTTTGAATTTCATCGCAAACTTACGAGCAATCGATTCGTTGGTAAGGCTGCCTTTGTAGGTGTAGACACCCTTCATAAACCATTTGTGTGCAAAGATCATCTCCTCCACACCTCCTTCTTCAGCTGCACGTAAGATAGTTGGCGTGAAAATATTACTCAATGCTGTTGTTGCTGTATTAGCAACACGTGATGCAACGTTTGGCACACAATAATGAATGACATCATATTTTCTGAACACGGGTTTCGCAAGAGAGGTAATCTCTGATGTTGCCACACATCCGCCTTGGTCTATGCTTAGATCGATAATGAGCGAATCGGGCTTCATATGCTTCACCATTTCCTCGCTAATGACATGTCGCGCTCGGCCTTTTTCAGCGCGCAATGCACCAATCACAACATCTGCATTCTTTAAACTTTCACTTAGTGTAACAGTATCAATGGTAGAGGTGTAAAACTGATGGCCAAGCGTGTGCTTGATTCTTCTCAGTTTGTACAGATGATTATCGAACACTTGAATCTCTGCACCTAAACTCAATGCCGCACGAGCTGCATATTCCGCAACCGTACCTGCTCCAACAATTACCACCTTTGTTGGTGGTACACCTGTGATACCTCCTAAAATAATTCCTCTTCCACCTTTTGTTGTGCTTAAATATTCTGCGGCAATAAGCATCACTGCGCTTCCGGCAATCTCACTCATTGCTCGAACAATCGGCATCCCTCCAACCTTGTCTTCTATGAATTCGTATGCTAGCGCTGTCACTTTTTTTCGAAGCAAAGCTTGCACTCGTTCTTCACCCAAGTATCCCATTTGCACTGCCGAAATCAAGCGCTTGACCAGGTTTAAAATATTCAAGTTCTTCCAGCGTAGGCGGTTCTATTTTTAGAATGATGTCGGCTTTGTAAACTTCTTGAGGCGAATAGACAATCTTGGCCCCAGCTTCGCTGTAAGCGCGGTCAGTGAATTTACTTCCTGCACCCGCGTTACTTTCAACCCAAACTTCGTGGCCATTTGAAACCAGCAACGCAACAGCATCTGGTGTAAGGCAAATTCTATTTTCTTGAAGCGCAATTTCTTTTGGTAAGCCAATAAAAAAAGAATGCTTGCCTCGCTTTACTTGCACCAATTGTTCCTGTGGTGATAAGCTTGTTTTAGCCAATGCTTCAAATCCTGTTTTTTTCTTCTCAGCCATGCTTATGGTAGCGGATTAATCGGGTATGGTCGTCAATGATCTCTATTCGAATGTCAAAATGAATCGGTGGCAACAGTGAAGGAATTTTTTCGGGCCACTCTACTAAACACAAATTTCCAGAATCAAAATACTCATCGGTGCCAATGTCAAAAGCTTCAGTCTCATCTTTTATCCTATAAAAGTCGAAGTGAAAAATGGAGTTTTTTTTTGAGCCGTGGTATTCATTCACTATTGAAAAAGTGGGGCTAGCAGTCGTTTCTATCGATCCTAATTCCTTTACTAAAGCTTTTGCCAAAGTTGTTTTGCCTGCTCCGAGCTCACCATGCAATGCCCAAACATTGACTCCTGCACCCTCTTTTAATAGAGTTTTTGCCACTTGGCTGACTTCATTCAACGAAAAAATGATTTTTGGCTCGGCTGACACCTCAGGCATTCTTCGAAGATAGTGAAATTATAGGGATTATCATCTCTTCCAAGCTTACGCCACCATGCTGAAACGTGTCTTTATAAAAATTAACGTAGTAATTATAGTTGTTGGGATACGCAAAAAATTGGTCTTCGATGGCAAAGACATAAGTAGTCGACACGTTTTGTTTAGGCAAAAAGAAACGCTCTGGTTTTAAGGCTTCCATTACTTTCCCTCCTTCATAGCCGAGGTTTTTTCCTTGCTTGTAACGAAGATTCGTATTCACATTTTTGTCGCCCACTATTTTGAATGGTCGCTTTACTCGAATCGTTCCGTGATCTGTTGTAATAATTACTTTGATTTTTTTCTCAGATATCTTCTTCAAAATTTCAAAGAGAGGAGAATGGATAAACCATGATTTTGTAATGGATCTATAAGCTGCTTCATCTGGCGCAAGTTCACGAATCATCGCCATGTCAGTTCGTGCATGCGAGAGCATATCGACAAAATTGTAGACAATGACATTCAGTTTATTTCCAAAGAGATTATTAATTGAGTCAACCAAATCTCGACCTTCTTCCAGTTGCTTTATCTTATTGTAGGAGAATTTAATATTGAGATTATTCCGCTTAAGATTCTTCTCCAAAAACTCCATCTCAAAATTATTTTTCCCTTCGTCATTATCTTCTCCCACCCAAAGATCAGGATAGGTCTTTTCCATTTCTGCTGGAAGCATTCCAGAGAAGATTGCATTTCTTGCATAAGCCGTTGTTGTCGGTAAAATCGAATAGTAAGTCTCTTCCTCATCAACATTGAAAAATTCGGTGATGACAGGTTCAAGTACTTTCCATTGATCATAACGAAGGTTATCAATCACCAAAAGAAACGTGCATGCATGCTTGGCAAGTTCGGGGAATACGATTTTCTTCATCAACTGATGAGACATCATCGGTCGTTCAACATTCGGATTGTTAAGCCAGCTTTCGTAATTCTTTTTAATGAATCGGCAGAAATTGGTATTCGCTTCTACTTTTTGACTTTCAAGAACTTCGCCCATGTCATTATTCTCGGCCTCGTTCATCTGCAATTCCCAGTAGACAAGTTTTTTATAGATATCAGCCCACTGTTCGTGATTCATGTTGTCGAGCAGTGCCAAGCTGATTTTTCCAAACTCTTGCTGATATCCAAGATTGGTCTTCTCCATCACCAACCTTTTGTTATCCAGAATCTTTTTTACGGACAGTAAAATCTGGCTTGGGTTGATGGGCTTAATCAAATAATCTTCAATCTTGGCGCCAATGGCTTCTTCCATAATGCGCTCTTCTTCATTTTTGGTGATCATCACCACCGGAAGATTGGGTTTGTTGTTTTTAATTTGACTCAGCGCCTCGAGTCCGCTCATGCCAGGCATATGTTCATCCAGAAAGACAACATCGAAATGTTTGGAGTCACTCAGTTCAACGGCCTCCGCTCCATTGTTTACTGGAGTGATGTCGTAACCACGTTGTTGTAAAAAAAGGATGTGGGGCTTTAGTAAATCAATTTCATCATCGGCCCAAAGAATGGTGTACCTTTGCATAGAAAAATAAAAATCTAATTTAACATTTAAACTTCAATCGTTCGCTTGAACAAAACCAAAATCATAAACGACCCACTCTACGGATTTGTTTCCATACCAAGCGAATTGATCTTTGAATTAATCTCCCATCCCTTCTTTCAGCGTTTACGTTTCATTAAACAACTAGGTGTAAGCGATTTTGTCTATCCGGGGGCTGTTCATACACGGTTTCATCATGCTCTTGGCGCCATGCACCTAATGGGTCGGGTGCTTGAAAGTTTACGCAAGAAAAAAATCGAAATCTCTGATAAAGAGTTTGAGGCCGCACTCATTGCTATCCTTTTACACGATATTGGCCACGGTCCACTTTCACATTCATTAGAAGAGACTCTGCTACCAGGAGTTCATCACGAAAGCGTTTCGTATTTGATGATGAAATCTCTCAATAAAAAATTTAATGGGGAGCTTGACCTCGCTTTGAAAATTTTTCGAAACAGTTATCGCAGAAAATTCTTTCATCAATTGGTGAGCAGTCAACTTGATATCGACCGACTGGATTATTTGTCAAGAGACAGTTTTTACACAGGAGTTTCAGAAGGCACAATCGGTGTGGAGAGAATCATCACCATGTTAAATGTGCATGAAGATCAACTAGTGGTAGAAGAAAAAGGGATTTTTAGCATTGAAAGTTTTTTGCACGCTCGCAGGCTTATGTACTGGCAAGTGTATTTGCATAAAACGGCTGTAAGCGCAGAACGAATGGTGGTCAACATTGTGAGGCGAGCTCAATATTTATCTTCGGCTGGTGAAAAAATTCACGGAAGTGATGCTCTTTTATATTTCCTAAAGAACAAAATTGATCTTCACGATTTCTCTGAAGATGTTCTTTCAAAGTTTGGGCAACTTGACGATACAGACATTTGGGGAGGAATCAAACTTTGGCGAAATAACCCCGATCCCATATTAAGTAGCCTTTGTAATCAGATTCTACAGCGTGAACTTTTCAAAATTCAACTTACTACACAACCGATCAAAAAAGCTCAAGTAGAAAAAGTGCGTCATGAAGTAGCTCGCGAGTTTAAAGTGCTTCGCAACGACACGACCTATCTTTTTTCACATGGCTCATTAAGCAATGAAGCCTATGTTTCTGGCGGGCAGCCCATCAATGTCCTGACTCAAGCAAAAAAAGTAATTGATATCGCACAGGCCAGTGATTTACCAACCATCCAAGCGATGAGCAAAGTCGTGAAAAAGAACTATTTGTGCTGGCCCAAAAAGCTGGGTCTGACCCAGACCTAAGTAAGTCTTGAGGCAATTTTTGACATATTTTTCTTATCTTTCTTTAATGTAATTTTGCGATTGGAAGAGCCCCAAACCTATTTTGAATATTTAGAATGATGCAGTTTACGGTTAATCAAATAGCGGGAATGTTGCGTGGTGAAGTTCGTGGCGATGGCAACGAGAAAATCAACATGCTCGGAAAAATACAAGAGGCTAAAAAAGGGCAGATTGCCTTTTTGGCCAACCCAAAGTATGAGCAATATATCTACACCACCCAAGCTAGCGCTGTTATTGTCAGAAAAGATTTTGAAGCAAAAAAAGAAGTATCTGCAACTTTAATTTTGGTTGACGATCCTTACACTAGTTTCACTTTACTCCTTGAAGAATACCATCGCGCAATAAGCTTTCAAAAGACTGGAATTGAAGAACCAAGTTTTATGGGAAGTAATTCAGCGATCGGAAAAAATATTTATCGTGGTGCTTTCTCGTACATAGGTAACAACGTTAAAATTGGAGACAACGTCAAGATCTATCCTCATGTGTTTGTTGGCGACAATGTCACTATTGGAAACGATACTATTTTATATGCCAACGTGAAATTGTATGCCGATACAAAAATTGGAAACAACTGCGTGATTCATTCAGGTACTGTTATTGGAAGCGATGGATTTGGGTTTGCTCCTCAAGAAGACGGTTCATATAAAACTATTCCTCAACTCGGTAATGTAGTGATTGAAGACAATGTAGCCATCGGAGCAAATACAGTTATCGACTGTGCTACACTTTTTGGGGATTCAACTATCGTTCGAAAAGGAGTTAAACTTGATAATCTGATTCAGGTTGCCCACAATGTTGAAATCGGAAAGAATACAGTTATCGCAGCGCAAACAGGAATTTCTGGCTCATCAAAAATCGGTGAGAACAATATGATTGCCGGGCAGGTTGGGATTGCAGGGCACTTAGTAATTGCTAATCATACTGGAATTGGAGCTCAGTCCGGTATTGCAAAATCGATCAAGGAAGAAGGACAAAAAATCATTGGCTACCCCGCTATCGAAGTGAAAGATTATTTTAAATCATATGCCATCTTCAAACGATTGCCAGATCTCAACGATCGTTTACGTGAACTTGAAAAGAAAATAGCACAACTCGAAAAAGAGCATGCTGATAAGATTGGCTAAGACTTATTTGTAAGAATACTCCCACACCTAAACCAAAAGCCCCAACACTTGTCGGGGCTTTACTTTCTATTTTAAAATTAGATTATCCTTTGTATGTAATTCGGTAGATCACTCCTGCTTGATCGTCACTCACCAACATCGATCCATCAGGCAAAAGCAAAACGTCAACAGGTCTACCCCAAACTTTTTGTGACGCATCATCAAGCCAACCTGAAGCAAATGTTGTATAGCTCGTTGCTTTACTATCCGCATCAACTTTCACAAGACTCAACCTATATCCATTTTTCTTGCTTCTATTCCAGGAGCCGTGTTCTGCCAAAATAATTTGGTTTTGATATTCAGTTGGGAACATGTTGCCAGTATAAAATTTCAATCCAAGTGGAGCCACATGAGCGCCAAGATTCTGCGCTGGCTTAACAAAATCTGAACACGGTTTCTTGTTTCCAAACTCAGGGTCTTTTATAGTACCACCGTGGCAATAGGGATAACCAAAATGTTGACCTATGGCTGTTGCAGTATTGAGCTCACATGGCGGCATGTCATCACCTAGCATATCACGACCATTGTCCGTAAACCAAATTTGTTTTGTGGTTGGGTGCCAAGTGAAACCTACACTGTTGCGAACTCCACTAGCATAAACTTCAAGACCAGTGCCATCAGGGTTCATCCGAGTGATGCTAGCGTAAATTGGGTCCTTAGACTCGCAAATATTACATGGTGCTCCAACTGGAATATATAGTTTTCCGTCTGGGCCAAAGGCAATGTACTTCCAGCCGTGATGCGTTTCTGTTGGATACTTATCATAAACAACTTGCGGCTCACCAGGGTTGTCCAATTTACTTTCTATGTCAGAGAATTTGAGGATACGGTTTACTTCAGCCACGTACAATGCACCATCTTTAAACGCAACTCCATTCGGCATATTTAGTCCGCTAATGATTGTCCATTTCTTGTCGGCTTTGCCATCTCCATCATTATCTTTCACAGCGTACACTTTGTCTTCTGAACGATTGCCAACAAAGATTGTCCCACTTGGACTTATAGCCATAGATCTCGCATTATCAACTTCTGCGAAAATGCTTATAGAAAATCCTTGAGGTAATTTGATTGTATTTAATGGCAAGCTGTCACTTGAGCCTTTAATTGCCGGGGTGGAGGTGTCTTGAGACAATGTTTCTACATTTTCAGCTTTTTTACTTGAACATTGGTCAAGAAAAAATAAAAGCACAACTGGCAGCAAAAAGAAAGAGCGTTTAGTCATAATTTTTTCATTTTCTGTAAAGTACAATAAAAATGATATTCAGGAATCTGAGATTGGACTAAATCGGTTTCAAAAATGGATGAAAGGCAATATCTCTATTCGCAAAAGCTAAATCTCCACTTTCTCAATTGCTCTCAATGGAATATCATAACCGCCCTTTAATTCTACGAATTGGCCAGCCAATTCAATGAAATTGGTCGTCACCTCGACACGGATTCCGTTGGCCAGCCTGACAATAAGAGTAATATCATCATGATCAAGGTAGGTTTCATTGGTAGCTGAACGTAGGCCATGTTCTCGCACTTCGCGGTCAGTTTCAAGAGATAAAACATCATCCGGAGAAAATTGCTGCTGTGAAAGCTGAGCTGGGGTCATCTGAATTAGCTCCATAATTAATTACGGAATTTATTTCACCGTCTCCTCGTTCAATTTACAAAATTCGATGGGCAAAGTTTAAGTTTCATCTTTAAAAGTTGGAACTTTGAACCCTGAACTTCTGACTTTAATGATTTCCGTTTCAAATATCTCTTACTTTATCGGTGGCCGTGCATTGTATGAAAATGCCTCAATGTTCATCCGTCCCACGGACAAAATTGGCCTTATTGGGTTGAACGGACGCGGCAAATCAACATTGCTGAAAATCATCAATGGCGAACTTTCTGTCAATGAAGGCTCTATCAGCAAATCAAAAGATTGCACTGTAGGTTTTCTTAATCAGGATTTGCTTTCTTACCAAACCGATGACGCCATTCTCACGGTGGCAATGGAGGCGTTCAAAGAAGCGGTTGATACGCAGCGACAGATAGAAAAGGTTTTGCACAAACTCGAAACAGATTATAGTGATGATTTGGTTGACAAACTGACCAAGCTTCAAGAAAAGTTCGAACATCTCGATGGCTACACCATGCAAGCCAAAGCTGAAGAAATTTTGGAAGGCATTGGATTCTCAACACAAGATTTGCACAGGCCGTTAAGAGAATTTTCAGGAGGTTGGCGAATGCGAGTAATGCTTGCCAAACTTCTTTTGGAAAGACCTTCGTGCCTAATGCTTGATGAACCAACTAACCACTTGGATCTTCCTTCGATCGAATGGGTAGAAGGTTATTTGCGGAATTATGAAGGTGCCGTAATCATCGTATCACACGATAGAACTTTCTTGAACAATGTCATCAATAAAACTGTCGATGTGACTAATCAGCAGCTGGTGACTCATGAAGGAAACTATTCTTTCTATCTCGAAGAAAAAGAATTGCGTGAGGAGATTCAGCAAAATGCTTACGAAAACCAGCAAGCGAAAATAAGGCAGACTGAAAGATTTATTGAGCGTTTCCGATCCAAAGCCACAAAAGCTCGCCAAGTGCAATCACGCGTGAAAGCGCTTGACCGCATGGAGAAAATTGATGAAGTGGTAAACGATGTAGCCGGAAATCAATTTCAAGTTTACATTCAAACAACCTTCGGGCAGACATGTGGTAACGTTAAAAAATATCTCAAAGTCCTATGGCCCATTAGATATTTTGAAACACACCAACGCTTCTATCGAACGCGGAGACAAGATTGCATTGATCGGTGCCAACGGAAAAGGAAAGTCAACTTTGCTTCGCATACTTGCTGATACAGAACCTGTAGACGGTGACCGTACCATTGGCTACAATGTGATTTACGGATTCTATGCCCAACATCAGTTGGAGTCCCTTCATGTGGACAACGAAATACTTGATGAACTAAAGCAAGCTGGAAGTGGTAAGACAGAACAAGAACTCCGTAATGTTCTCGGCTGTTTTTTATTTTCCGATGAGGATGTATTCAAAAAGATAAAAGTGCTTTCGGGTGGAGAGAAATCGCGGGTGGCATTGGCAAAGACATTAATATCAGAAGCAAATTTTTTGCTACTTGATGAGCCAACTAACCACCTTGATTTTATTTCAGAAAATATTTTGATACAAGCCTTCCAGCAATATCAGGGAGTTTTATTACCGTAAGCCACAATCGACATTTTGTAAGTCAGGTGGCCAACAAGATTTGGCACATCGAAAATCATGAGATCAAAGAATATCCAGGCACTTACGAAGAATATGAATATTGGCACAAGAAAAACGAAGCGAGCAAAACACCAGAAGTTCACGTAGCTAAAAAAGAGACACCAAAGAAAGAGTCGAAGCCAGCAGCCGCTCCCACAGACCAGAATAAACTCAATGCTTTGCATAAGCAATTAAAGCAAGTGGAAGATGCCGTTCAAAAGCTAGTAGCTGAAAAAGGAAAAATAGAAACGGAACTAGCGAAGCCAGAAGTGTATAGCAACCCAGACAAACTCAACGAGCAACAACAGTTGTTTGAAAAAGTAGATGCCCGATTGGAAGAAGAAAATAAAAAGTGGGAATCAATTGCATTGGAGATTGATGAACTAGAAGGTTAGGTGTTAGCATCAGGATTTGACCAGAATTATTTTTATATATGAATATCGAGATAATTAGTCAGCCTCTCCATTTACACATCTTTGGTTTTGAGGGTGTGGCGATAAATAAAGACTATGCTGGTACAGCCTTTAAACTGAGTGGTAAAATGTGGGGAATAGTTAAAGGCAACAATATTAAAAACAAGGGAAAGAATATTTGGTTATATCTACCTGCTGACAAGGTCTTCGCAGGTGTAGAGCTTGAAAATCAATTTGGCACCAACAGTGATCTTGAAGAAAAAAAAGTCACACTGGAAAAGTACGCTTATTATAAACACGTAGGCCCATATAGCCTCATCAAACAAGCTGGAAAAAGAATGACTGATCAAATAACTAGACAAGGGTTTGAGGTCATATTACCATACATTGAAATATATGGTCACTGGACAAACGATGAGAGCAAACTGGAAACTGAACTCTTAATGAGTCTAAAGTAAATGTTTTTGTGCTGGAGAAATCTGTCAATAAGCCAGTTCGATAATCACGAAAAGATAATAGAATGAGAAAAGCGCAACTAATCATCTGTTTGTTTATTCAAACAATCCTATCTGCCCAAAGTATTGAGCGGATCGAACCTCAAAACTGGTGGGTTGGAATGAAATACAACACCATCACTCTATTAATATATGGGAAGGACATTTCTGACTTACAGCCTGAGCTATCTTATAAAGGAGTCCAGCTTTTGAAAAAAGAGACGGTCGAAAATAAAAACTACCTTTTCGTAACGCTTAACGTAAAGCCCTCTGCGCTTGCAGGCGTTATGAAAATCAATTTCAGCAAAAATGGAAAGCAGGTCTTAACAAAAGATTTTCCGCTTTTAGAACGATCAAAAACAGCGCCAATCGAACAAGCTATTCTCAGAAAGATGCCATCTATCTGATTGTGCCAGATCGGTTTGCCAATGACGACATCACAAATGATATTGTACCTTCCCTTTTAGAAAAGAACATTGACCGAAATGGAGATGGTAAGAGACACGGAGGCGACATTCAAGGAATAATAAATAGACTCGACTATATACAATCTCTTGGCTTTACACAGATCTGGTGTACTCCTCTGATTGAAAACAACGAACCCGAGTATTCTTATCACGGATATGCTGCTACTGATTTCTATAAAGTTGATCCACGGTTTGGTACGAATGACCAATTTCGTCAGATGGTTCAGGAAGCAAACAAAAAAGGAATGGGTGTAATCTGGGATGTTGTCTTAAACCACTGCGGTTCGGAATACTTTTTTGTCAAAGATCTACCTTCAAAAGATTGGGTTAATTTTTCTGACACACATATACGATGCAATTTTTTAAAAACAACCTTAACCGATACTTACGCAACTGAAATTGATAAAAAAGAGTACACCGATGGTTGGTTTGACCATCACATGGCCGATCTTAATCAACGCAACCCTCTTGTAGCAAAGTACCTGACACAAAACACAATCTGGTGGGCCGAATATGCTGGACTATCAGGTTTCAGAGAAGATACCTATTCTTATGCAGACAAAGATTTTTTGAGTCAATGGACAAAAACGATTACTGACGAATATGCAACTTTAATATTGTGGCTGAAGAGATGACTAGAATTGTATCTCAGGTGGCCTATTGGCAAAAAGATAAAGTGAATTTTGATGGCTACAAATCATACTTGCCAACCTTGATGGATTTTGCATTGAACGACAACATCGTATCAAGCTTAACAACAACCAACAATTGGTTTTCAACTTGGCGAGACACATATCAAGGCGTTGCTCAAGACTTTCAATTCCCACATCCAGAAAACCAATTGATATTTCCCGATAATCATGACCTCGATCGATTCTATTCACGATTGAGCAAAAACTTTGACAACTGGAAACTTGGTATCGCAATGTATATGACCATGCGAGGCATTCCTCAATTCTTTTACGGCACAGAAGTATTAATGACCAATGAGAAGTTAGGTAATGATGGATTAAGAAGAGGCGACTTTTATGGTGGCTGGAAAGGAGACAGCAAGAACGCAATGACGGGAGAAGGGCTTTCTGATGAAGAAAAGCAGGCAAAAGAATATTTTTCAAGATTGCAGAATTGGCGAAAAACAAGTTCAGTCATTGCCAACGGTAAATTCATTCACTATGCTCCTCAGCAAAATGACGTCTATGTCTACTTTAGATATAATGACAAACAAAAAGTCATGGTGCTCTTAAATAAAAGTAAAGATGCTCAAACCCTTGATCTGAAAAGATACTCTCAAATGATTCCTACTAAATTTATTGCTCAAGAAATAATCAGCGGAAAAGAACTAAACATAGAAAACACTCTGACCATCTCAGGTAAAACGCCAATGATCTTGGAACTGAAGTGAAAAAATCCAATTAGCTAAATAAATTTTAATGATTGGTATACTAATTCTATTGGCGGGTTCATGGTTGCTTTTATGGTTCATTGGCAAAAATGATTTGCTCATCCTCGGGCTGAAACCAACGAAAGATAGAGCACTTCATTTTACAATTGGATTCGCAACGGCCGCAGTTGTTTTCTCGATCCATTGCTTAGGGATCTCATACCTAACTGAAAATAATTGGTCAATCAACGAAAGTTTTTCTTTACGAGGCTTCTTTTATTCCACTTGGTGGACGCTGAAGTCTGTACTGTTTGAGGAGCTCATCTTTAGAGGAGCTTTACTATACATCTTAATTCAAAAAACAAATGAACGTATAGGCTGCTTCGCATCAGCGATTGCATTTGGAATATACCATTGGTTCTCCTTTGGTGTAATCGGAAACCCAATACTGATGATTTATGTTTTTATATCAACTGGGATTTGGGGGCTTATGTTTGCTTTTGCATTTACAAAAACCAAATCTCTTTACTTACCGATTGGGCTTCATTTGGGTTGGAACTTATTCAACATTGTGATTTTCTCACAAGGGCCGTTAGGGCAACAATTCTTAATAAGTAGTAATAACGGAAAAATTTTGACGGGGCTTATCTCTATTGTACCTCAGCTTTTTCAAATGTTCGCACTTCCGCTCTTTGTTTATCTCTACCTGAAAAAGTATAGACGAACAGAATAAAAAAACAATGGCTCCACAAGGAGCCATTGTTTAACAAAACAACCTTAAAACCAAATCAATGTGTATTTATGGTAACAGTTTTTACTGTTGATCCAGAAGATTCATCAACTTTCAAGGTGATATCGTACGCACCGCCAGTTACAACTCTGAAGTTGTGATATGGTTCTGAATAAGGTGCCGCAGTAGCATCGACTATTCCTCCTCCGGAAATTGCAGTACCATTTACAGTTGCACTACTGTAGTCAACTTGCAATCCTGCTCCCCATGTTGCTGCTTGCAAGAAAATAAATTCACGGTCTTGAATTAAGTTAACATTTGACCAAGTCCATGTGAAAATTTTTCCACCGCCTGATACTACAGGTTTTTTCACATCATAACCATCAGTACCATTACCGGCCCAAGCGCCAGTATCCGATGGTGCATAGACATACGCATTTCCTTCAAGGCCGACAGGTGCGTTTGTATAGTCAACAAACAAATCACCCGTACGAACTTTCACTTCTTTCCAAGTATTTGTGATAGCGTTGTATACTACATGAAGTGTGTATGATCCGTCAGATCCTGGATGCGGAATGTTATCATTATAAAAACCAATGTCGTTAATACCCGATGCCCATGCAGCTCCATAGTCAGGCACGCCTAGGCTTGTTAGAGTTACAATGTTAGGATCAGTATAAACTTGCCATCCATTTCCAATTCTGTACTTGTACCCGAATGCATTTCTCATCGGAATGTTCAATCCTTCAAAAACAGTTGAATCTACTGAAGCTGATTTTACAGGAAGCGCATAGCTGCTGTTCCAGCTAGTAATATCACCAATCATATTAGGTGCAACCTTCATGAGAGTATAAATCATAGTGTCCGTGTTTGCTTTTACAAAAGCATAATAAAGACCTTCTTCAGTAATGTTGATTGCTTGACCGTTAGCTTTCAATGTGCCACCATAAACTTTATCTTTTATAGTGCTGTTACCAAATTTAGACGCGCTGTCGTAGGTGCCGCCTTTGTCAGCACCGTAAGTTGTACCTTTTTCGTTTACAACTTTCGCAAAGCTAATTGTGCTATTTGCGCCTATGTAAATAAGACGTCCATATACACCAGGAAGATTATCGATACCTGCACCTTGGCTGTGATCCAATACTGCAACATTCATTCTAGCAGTTGAGTCAGTTGGGCCGCTAGCTACCGTATTTGTTCCGAAAACATAAAAGCCATCTGTTTTCGGTAGTAGAATTTGCGGACCTGGATCCGAGCTTTTACTACAGGAAACAAAATAAAAACTTGCCCCCAGCAGCAAAGCCAACGAAAGTAGAGAAATTGTTTTTTTCATAAGGATTCTGTTTTTAGTTAGTAATTAAGTTTTGAGTTCATTTTTTTATTGTAATTGAGTGAGTAAATCTTTTGCCTGTGATACCTCAAGTGCTGTGAGGTGGTGATAAATATTCAGCAACGTCTGTTGCTTGGTGCTGTCAGATTTGTATTGCTTCTTTTTCTGATAGTATTGATAAATCAATTCAAGTTCATCGTGGCCGTATGACACTCCTGTGTATTGTTGAATTGTTTCAAGAAAACTGAATTGATCTTCTACAGTTGGTTCGATGATCGTGCCTTCCCCGAAATCATTCCACGTATCGAGCTGCAGATATTTTAAGTTGAATGATTTCGCTTTCGCTAAAGTGTTCGTAAGTGTTTGTCCGTTGTTAGAATCAACATATCCGTAGCTTGTTCCCCAACCACCTTCAACATAATAATCGTGGTACCTTGGGAAAGCTCCACCTATAGTCACACCAACATTAGTATTATAAAACTTGGAGAGATAGGTGCTGTTCGGATTCTATCGTGTTTCCCTATTAACCTTTAGCAATA
>JASGIR010000074.1:0-27969 GCA_049840975.1 Cyclobacteriaceae bacterium
TAATGCCTGTTTGTAGAAATACTCGGCTGAATCATACTTCGCTAAATCGCGGTACGTACTTCCAATTAACATCAAATTGTATCCGGTGTATTCTGGTTTCTGATCTGCTTTGATATTTCTTGAAGCAAATAAATTCTTCAAGGCATGTTGGTAATCTCCAAAACTAAAATCACCAAGCCCAAGAATGGTGAGTGCATATTTTTTTCCTGACAGATAGTTATTCGCTTCGGCTAACTCTAAAGCCTGCCTAGCAAAAACTTCAGCTTTATCATCGTCAAAGTCAAAATAGTCGTACGCGATATCGCACATCAAATCGACTTGAAGCTTCGGATTGCTGGTATGGTCCAATATTTTCTTGAGGCTATCTGCATACGGACGCTGGCCATAGGTTGGTTTGGAAGCCAAAGAAATGACAACCAACAAGAATATTATAACAGAAACACCCCGCAGCTCTCTTTTCATCCGAAAAAGCGAATGAAAACAAGTTAAAATAAATTTATCGGATTAGTTGAGGCCTCACTGATGATATCAAGGCAAATTATTGAAAACAAGAATCCTATGGGATAAGCGGATAAAAAAGTTGGTGAAGATCAAAATACCATCAAAAAATGCCTGCTAAAGTGTTTTTTAGCAATAACTATTTTGGGGCACTTCTTTTTTCTGATAACTCTACATTCTATCTTTAAAACGAAAGTTAAATCCAATTTTATGGCGAAAACCGCAGACCTCATTATTGATGGGAAAACATATAAGCTCCCAATCGTGGAAGGGACAGAAAACGAAATTGCCGTTGACATTAGCAATTTGCTCGAAGAAGCCGGGGCTATCACACTAGACCTCGGTTATAAAAACACAGGAGCAACGAAGAGTGCAATCACATTTCTTGATGGCGACAAAGGAATTTTGCGCTATCGTGGCTATGCCATAGAGGAACTTGCAGCTCAATCGAATTTTTTGGAAGTGGCTTATCTCTTGATTTTCGGAGAACTTCCTACTTCTGAGCAATACAAAAAATTCTCTGATGATATCAAGAAGCACACTATGGTGCATGAAGATACCCGCAAAATCCTTGATGGGTTCCCTTCATCAGCTCACCCGATGGGCGTGTTAGCATCCATGTTCTGCGCACAAACTGCATTTTATCCAGAGTCATTAGATCCAAATCGCTCACCTGAATCTGTTTATCTGAGCATTGTAAGAGCTTTGGCTAAAATGCCAACTTTTGCTGCGTGGGCATATAAGAATGCAGTGGGTCATCCAGTAAATTATCCGGACAACTCAATGGATTATTGTGCTCGTTTCATGAAAATGATGTACGCACTTCCTGCAGAACAATACGAAGCAGATCCAGTTGTAGCTGATGCACTCGACAAACTTTTGATTCTTCATGCTGACCATGAGCAAAATTGCTCGACATCAACTGTGAGAATTGTTGGCTCTTCTAAAGCAAGCATCTATTCTTCAATCTCTGCTGGTATCAATGCACTTTGGGGGCCACTTCACGGAGGAGCAAACCAAGAAGTGATCATCATGCTTGAAAACATCAAAAAAGATGGTGGCGACACTGATAAATGGATTGCGAAAGCTAAAGACAAAAACAGTGGTTTCCGTTTGATGGGATTTGGTCATCGTGTATACAAAAACTTTGACCCTCGCGCTAAGATTATCAAGAAAGCAGCTGACGATGTGTTGAAAAAATTGGGAGTAAATGACCCTGTGCTTGAAATCGCGATGAAACTTGAAGAAGTTGCTTTGCGCGACTCCTATTTCATCGAAAGAAAACTTTATCCTAACGTAGATTTCTATTCCGGAATTATTTACCGCGCCTTAGGTATTCCAGTCGACATGTTTACTGTGATGTTTGCCATGGGCCGCTTGCCAGGATGGATTGCACAATGGAAAGAGCTTCGTGAAAACAAAGAACCAATCGGAAGACCTAGACAGATTTATACTGGTCAGAATTTAAGGCCATATGTAGCGATCAAGAAGCGATAAGAGCTTTCAAATAAAGCTAAGAAAATGCGTTACCCCCAATAGTAACGCATTTTTTTATTAATAGAATTGATTCGACAAATGCAGCTAATTTTTTAAAAAGGAAGTAATTAACTTAGCATTTGAAAATAAGTGATTATGGACATCCAAGCTGAAAAGATACAATTGATAGAATGGCTTGCATCGCTCAACAAACCATCAGTAATCAAGAAATTGGTTGCACTGAAGGAAAAAGAAAAAGACTGGTGGGACGAAATCAGCGAACAGGAAAAAGCTGAAATCAAAAAGGGTATTTCGCAAGCAGATCGGAGACAAGTAGTACCCCATAAAAAAGTGATGGAACATTATAAGAAATGGCTTTCGAAATAGTCTGGACTAAAAGAGCCATTGAAGGATTTGATGAAGTCATTGACTATTTAAAATCGCATTGGACGGATCGTGAAATCAAGAATTTCATCAATGACACGAGTGAGTTTTTACAATTGCTAAGCAACTATCCTTACCTACTACAGAAAACATCGAAGTTTAAAAATGTTCATCGTGGACCTCTTAATAAATTAACTGTTATCACTTATCGAGTCAATAACAGAAAAAATCTAATCGAAATCATCAATATTCGAGACGCTCGAAGAAACCCAAAATAATATGTCACTACTCGAAAATTTCAACGCGGCAGTTTCACAATCAAAAGAATTGCCATCACGTCCATCTAATGAAGACTTGCTTCAACTTTATGCTTTGTTTAAACAAGCAAGCGAAGGAGATGTAACCGGTGATCGTCCTGGCGGTTTCGATTTCAAAGCCATTGCCAAATACAATGCTTGGGAAGAAAAAAAAGGAATGGACAAAGAAAAAGCAATGCAGGAATATGTGAATTTGGTCGAACGTCTGAAAAAAGAACTCGCCTGAGTGAACTTGTTTTATCAACCGGAGATTCCGCAAGGAGTTCATCACCTTGATCGTGAGGAATCGCATCATGCAATACGTGTGCTCCGGATGAATGAAGGTCAAAGTATTGAACTTACTGATGGGAAAGGTTCTTTTTACGTAGCAAAAATCTCAAAGGCAGATCCGAAAAAATGTGAGTTCGAGATCCTTGAAAATAAACCTGCTCAACGCGATTATTTTCACATACACATTGCCATTGCACCCACAAAAAATGCGGACAGAATTGAATGGTTTGTAGAAAAGGCAACCGAAATTGGTGTTGATCAAATCAGTTTTATGCTTTGTAAAAATTCAGAACGCAAAGTGATCAATCACGAACGAGTTGAAAAGGTCGCCATCAGTGCAATGAAACAATCTCAGCAAGCGTGGTTGCCAAAAATCTCTGAGATAATTCCATTCAAGGAAATATTTTCTAAACCAGCTGACCAAAAATTTATTGCCTACGTTGACTCGACAAATCCAACACATCTTAAGCAAATTGCTAAGCCTAAAAAAAATTACCTGATCCTAGTTGGTCCAGAAGGTGATTTCTCTAAAGAAGAATTGGAATTAGCTCTAGAAAATGGTTTTGAAAAAGTAAGTCTTGGGCAGAATCGATTAAGGACTGAAACTGCGGGGTTAGCGGCAGTTCAGGTTCTGAATCTTATACAATAAAAAGACTATAGACTTTTTGCGAGTCAAATAATCAATATAAGGCAGCAGAATCTCCTTGTTCAGCCACTTGCAGTTTTTATTATATTTGTCTCTTGTCTATACTCATGAAGAAGCTGATCACTTCTTTTTTGGTGCTTTTAATAAGCATCGGCTTACATGCTCAGTCTCCTGGTGGCGTATCATCAAGCTTAAGATGGTGGCTTCGGGCAGACGTTGGTGTATTTAGCGACAATGGAATAACTGCCGCCACTGTCGATGGTACTGCCGTTCAGCAATGGAATGATCAATCAACAATAGTCAACAACGCTCAGCAAACTACTGGCGCCAACAAACCTGTATTTTACAACTCAGTAATTAATAGCCACCCTACACTGCGATTCTCTGGCGACCAATTTCTGGATGCGTTGGCTCCTGTTGGAATTAATTCAACGGATAGCTGGACATTTTTTATGGTGTTCCGACAAACCTCCTATACCGCTGGAGGAACATCGGACGGATCGGGCTCCTACCTTATGGACCGGAATGCAGTCACGAACAACCTGATGAGCTTAAAAATTGTTAATACAGATAAGTTTTTTCTGCAAAAAAGAAATGATGATAATTCAGGAATTGGAGGACCTATCTCTACAACTAGTGCAGGTTCATCTTATTTCTATGTAATGGACTACTACCGTCAATTTGGAACCACCTATGGACTTATTTTCAATGGGAAGACCGATGTTACAAGTGGTGACGATAGTGGAGGGCTTACCGGGCCAACTTTACAACTGGGCAGACATGCAACTGCAAGCAATGGTGGAATCGTAGGTGACATCGCTGAAGTGATCGGCTACAATTCGTTTCCATCATCTACAAACAGGCAGCAAATTGAATCTTATCTTGCTTTGAAATATGGAGTCACCCTCGATCAATCCTCCGGGGGAAAAGATTACCTCTCTTCTTCCGGAACCGTTATTTATCCTGCAACCACTACACACGCTACATACAACAACAACATTGCTGGTGTTGGTCAAGACAATGGCAGTTCACTAACTCAAACCATTTCTCAAAGTCAAAATAGTCAGAGCATACTTACTGTCTCCAATCCTTCCGCATTAAGCACAGGCAATTTTCTGATGTGGGGCGATGATTCTCCTTCGATTGCCAATTCTTCAAATATTCCTTCGCCTTACGTGAATAGATTAAGCAGAGTATGGAGAGCAAAACTGACAGGCAGTGTTGGAACTGTAGACATGAGTTTTGACCTTACGGGACTTGGCATAAGTTTAAGCAATGTGAGCCGCTTTGCTTTGCTCACCAATACATCTCCTGACTTAAGTTCTGCCACTGCATTCACTGCTACGAGAACCATCACAGGTAATATCGTAAAGTTTACTGGAATCACTTTGACGGACGGCCTTTACTTCTCTCTTGCCACAGATTACATTCCTGGTCCTGGAGGAGTAAGCCCTCCTACTGTATGGCTTCGTGCTGATATGAATGTTTATTCAGATGCTGGAGTAACTCTTGCCACCAATGGCCAAACGGTGCAGCAATGGAATAACACGCAAGGGTCTTCAACGTATAATGTAAGTCAATCGACTTCTGGCAACAGGCCAACGTATTTTACATCTTCAATAAATAATAATCCGTCTATTAATTGTACGGCCAGTGGTCAAAGTTTGGATTGTGGATCGATGGGTATCTCTTCATCAAGCAGTATCGAGGTCTTTACTGCCATCGCTCCTACTTCTTACAATAGCAGCGGTTCGGTTACTAATGGGAATGGAAGTTACTTTATCGATCGCACATCAGGAACAAACGCATTATTTTCTCTTAAAGCGAACGGAACAAATTTTGGTTATCAGAAAAGGAATGACGCTGGCTCTGGCTTGGGCGGAGTTGTTACTAGTTCCACCATCAGTTCTACCATTCAGCTTGTAAACTATTACAGAAATTACAACGTCCAATATGGAATTGGTTACAATGGTTCTATCGAAAACACTGCCTCCGATACGGATGGCGCCACTACATTGCCAAACATTCGCCTTGGCAATCACGCATCTACTAACGTTGGCCTAGTGGGTGGTATACCCGAGTTTATTCTTTACACACGCAACCTCTCAACTACTGAACGCACACGTGTAAGCAGCTACCTGGCATTAAAATATGGAATTACATTAAGTCAATCCGTAGCTAAAGATTATTTGTCATCCAGCGGAAGTGTCATCTTCCCATCTTCTTCGAGTTACAGTTCTTACAGCTCAGATGTAGCAGGAATTGGGCGCGATGATATTTCTCTCCTTTCTCAAATCAACAGTCAAAGTGTGAACAGCGGCTCGATGGTAAATATTTCGGTATCATCCATTCCAAGTGATCTTACTTTTCTTATTTGGGGAAGCAACAACGGAAGTGTAACCACTCCCAATAGTTCGGATGTGGCATCGCCCGTACTTGTTAGATTGAGTCGCGTGTGGAGAGTCGCCAACACTAACGGCATGGGTGCCGTCACCGTATCCATAGACCTTACCAATGTACCCGGAGCAAAAAGTGGATCTGACCTCCGTCTTTTGATAGATGCCGATGGGGTCTTTAATTCAGGAGCTACGGCTATGACAGGCACATTAACAGGAAATATCTTTACCGTCACTGGAGTTACTTTAAGCGATGGAAATTATTTTACAATCGGGTCGGTAAACCTGAACACACCTCTTCCAGTGGAACTCACACAATTCGATTTGACCGCCAAAGGGAAATCAGTTGAAGTGCACTGGTCAACAAGTAGTGAAATAAATTCGGACCACTTTGATGTAATGCGCTCGAAAGATGGAAATGACTTCGAATTCATCGGAAGAGTGAAAGCAGCAGGCACCACTCACGCCCCTCATAATTATTCTTTTGAAGACAAGCTGCCTTATGACGGTATGTCGTTTTATCGATTGTTTCAGGTTGATTTGGATGGGGTCATAAACCCTTCTAAAATAAAATCAATTACCATTGACCAGAGTGCGACTTCAGTCAATATTTATCCCAATCCGACAACTGATGGAATTGTAAACATTGATTTATTCAACTGGAAATCCGAATACGCCACTATTTCTATTTTTGATGCACAAGGAAATCTAGTGAGGACGGTAAATTTCAACCCTGATTCTGAAGCTACTTTGAGAATTAATTCAAGCGAATCAATGCCCAATGGGCTTTACATTTTTAAAATTAACGGAGAAATATCTTCCTATACAACCAAAGTAATTATCTTGAAATAAGATTAATTACAATGACCGCTACCGAAGCAAAAAAACAAATCCAAGAACTGACTGACAAAATCAATTATCACAACGATCTCTATTATCAAAAAAACAAATCGGAGATCAGTGATTTTGAATTTGATCAATTGCTTGAAAAGCTAAATCTTCTTGAAAAAGAATTTCCTGAATTAAAACTTCCTGACTCACCTTCACAACGAGTTGGTGGTACTATCACAAAAGATTTCCCATCTGTTGTTCATGAATACCCAATGTTATCATTGGCTAATACTTATTCACCGGAAGAGTTGAAAGATTTTGATACTCGTGTAGCCAAGGGTTTGGATGGAGAGCCCTATGAATATTTTTGTGAATTAAAATTTGATGGCGTCTCTATTAGTCTGAAATATGAAAATGGAATCTTGGCGAAAGGCATCACACGTGGTGATGGCGTGCGTGGTGACGATGTGATCGCCAATGTGAAAACCATTCGATCACTTCCGTTAAAAATAAAATCAAAAAACGTCCCTAATAAATTTGAGGTTCGAGGCGAGGTTTTTTTATCAAAAGATGCATTTAAGCAACTCAACAAAGAACAAGAAGATATTGGTGAAGAAACGTATGCGAACGCGCGCAATACAGCGAGTGGAACTTTGAAAATGCAGGACAGCACAGAGGTTGCCAAAAGAAAATTGGATTGCTATCTCTATTACTTATTAGGAGAAGAAAATAATGTGCAAACTCATGAAGAGTCAATCAAGAAAATAGAATCATGGGGATTTCAAGTTTCTCAGACTTACAAAAAATGCAAAAACATTGATGAGGTTTTAAAATACATTGACAGCTGGGAGAAAAAAAGAAATGACCTACCTCTTGAAACTGATGGTGTAGTTATCAAAATAAATAATCTGCAACAGCAAGAGCAACTTGGATTCACAGCAAAAAGTCCACGCTGGGCGATTGCCTACAAATACAAAGCAGAAAGCATCAGCACAAAGCTAAACGGAATTACTTACCAAGTTGGGAGAACGGGAGCTGTCACACCAGTTGCAGAACTTGAACCTGTTTTCCTGGCAGGAACAACCGTGAAACGCGCTTCGTTACATAACGCAAATGAAATTGCCAGACTTGATTTGAGGATTGGTGATTTTGTTTTTGTAGAGAAGGGCGGTGAAATCATTCCGAAAGTTACAAGTGTTGATCTCGCTAAACGCGATGAAAAACTCAAACCCGTAAAATATATTTCTAAATGTCCTGAGTGCGGCACTGAATTGATCCGAAAAGAAGGCGAAGCGAATCATTATTGCCCGAATGAAAAGGGTTGTCCTCCACAAATCAAGGGACGCATTGAACATTTCATTCAACGCAAAGCAATGGACATCAATTCGCTTGGTGAGAGAACGATTGCGCAGCTTTATGATTTAGGTCAAGTGAAGACCCCTGCCGACTTATATGATCTGAAAAAGGAAGACGTGATGAAATTGGAAGGTTTTAAAGAACTTTCCACCAAAAACCTTTTGCAAGGAATTGAAAACTCAAAATCAGTTCCATTCGAATCTGTCTTGTTCGCCATAGGAATTCGATTCGTTGGTAAAACAGTCGCAGAAAAATTGGCCGTCTATTTTAAGAACATTGATAGCCTTAGTCAATCATCGATCGAGCAGTTACTCGAAGCGCCAGAGGTCGGTGAAAAAATTGCGCAAAGTGTTTTTGATTTTTTTCGAGACAAAGAAAATCAACGCGAGATTGCTCGGCTAAAGAAAGCTGGTCTCCAATTTGAAAGCTCTTTTAAAGAACCAGAAAAAGTGAGCGATTCTCTGGGGGGGAAATCTTTCGTGATTTCAGGGACTTTTGACAACTACGAACGCGACCAACTCAAAGACATTATCATTGCCAACGGAGGCAAAGTGCTTTCTTCAGTTTCCGGAAAATTGGATTTCCTTTTGGCAGGAGAAAACATGGGCCCTTCAAAACGCGAGAAAGCTGAAAAACTCGGTGTAAAAATTCTAGCTATTACCGATTTTGAAAAGATGCTGAAAAGTTAGCTTTCAATAGTTAACGGTTAACTGTGTTTCAGTATTTTTGAGCCTTGAATTTTAAACCCTGAATTGCTGTACATGTTTAAAATGAATTTCTTGCGGATGCGTACGCGAAAAGCGTTGAAGAAAAACAACAGCTTACGGGCTAGCTTACCTTACAATCAAGCGATGAGCATCGGTATCATGTTTAGTGTTGAAGACAAACAGAAACATGCAGACGTAAAAGAGTTTATTCATCAGCTTGAACAAGATGGAAAAAAAGTAAAAGTCCTCGAATATCTTCCTTTGAAAAAAGAGAACTACGAATTCATGTTCGATTTTTTTACCATCAAAGACTTAACATTTTGGGGAAGAGTAAATTCAGCTTTGGCACAAAAATTCTCTGACACTCCTTTCGATTATTTATTTTACATCGATCGCGACCCAAATCCAATGGCGCTTTACCTTTTAGCTACAAGCAAAGCGCGTTGTCGAGTTGGGCGCTACTTTGAAAATGATGAGCCTTTCTTTGAAATGATGATCGAACAAAACGGTACCACAAAAGGTTTGATCGATAGCATGTATAAGTACACCAAGCAATTAAAATAGTTATGAAAAAGTTTTTTGGCACTGGAGTGGCCTTGGTTACTCCATTTAATTCTGACGGCTCAATAGATTATCCTTCATTAAAAAAGCTATTGAATCATACTGCCAAGGGTGTCGACTATTACGTGGTGATGGGCACAACAGGCGAGTCTGCTACAATGACGAAAGAGGAAAAGAAAGAAGTCTTGAAATTTGTTTTGAAAAACAATTCCAAGAAACTTCCTATAGTTTACGGAATTGGTGGCAACAACACCGCTGCTGTGCTTGAAGAAATCGAAGCGACAAAATTAAATGGTGTTGATGCAATTCTTTCAGTGAGTCCGTATTACAATAAACCATCGCAAGAAGGAATTTATCGGCACTTCATCAAGATTGCGGATGCTTCTTCTGTTCCTGTGATTTTGTACAATGTACCGGGTCGCACTGCTTCAAACATGTCAGCTGAAACCACTTTGCGTTTAGCTAAACATAATAATATCATTGGCATCAAAGAAGCTTCTGGAAACTTGGAGCAGTGTATGAAAATCGCAAAAGAGAAACCAAAAAACTTTTTGCTCATTTCTGGCGATGACATGCTCACTGTGCCAATTTATTCGGTCGGTGGCTCTGGTGTAATTTCAGTGCTTGCGAATGCTTATCCGGTTGTTTTTAATAAAATGACTGAAGCAGCGCAATCTGGAAATTATCCTAAAGCATCTTCAGAACTTTTTAAATTATTAGAAATCAATGGCCCCATGTATGAAGAGGGAAATCCTGTTGGCGTAAAATATTTGTTGAGTTTAATGAAAGTCAGTGGACCTCACGTTCGGCTTCCTCTGGTAGAGGCCTCTGCTGGACTAAAAAAGAAAATCGACAATATTCTCTCGAGTAAATAAAAGTTGCTTCCGTTTTTAATTTTGAAGACAACTTAGTTCTTAGAAATTTTTAAACTCAACTCCGATTTAAAAAGAAGATCTAGCGTTCACGATCGCTACATTATTTTCTCGATGGACTTTTGTTCTGAACCGAACCGTGAATAGATATTTCTTGCCGACTTTATATCTGAAAGGCTCATCGGTAAAAAGTCGAATCCAACCTCCATCTTTACCATCAATCGCCTCAATGTGATCACCGATACATGGCTTGCACTGAGCTCCTTTTGGGCAAGGAGGACATTTATAGGTAGACTTAACACTTGCGACAAGCTCAAGCGTATCAAAAGGATTATCTGATACCTTACTGATTTCAATTCGAGGATAACTCTTTCTCTTTTTTTGAGCTTGGATGTTGATGCAGATGAAAATAAAAACGATTCCAATAATTATTTTCATAAAATCGAAGTTTACTTCACTAAGATGCAACTGAACTTACTTTTCCATAAACAAAAAGAAAATTTTCGTGGATCAGTTTTTCAAAATCTTGAATTCAACTCTACGATTCATTTTACGATGTTCTTCGGTGTCATTTTTTTCTCGAGGAACTGTGGCTCCGTAGCCTTTACCGGTAATACGATGACCCGAAATTGAGTGGTCTTCCAAATATTTTTTTACAGCATCAACGCGATCTTGCGAAAGCTTCATGAGTGCTGTTGGAGATCCAACATTGTCAGTGTGCCCAGCAATCTCAATCTGCATTCTTGGATTTTCTGTCATGATTTTTACTAATCGATCGAGTTCGGGATAAGATTCTTTTCTGAGTGTAGGTTTTCCTTGTTCGAAAAAAACGTTGTTTAGTGCAAGTGTAAGACCAACTTCAATTGGTGCAAGCAATAAATCTTTTTGCATCTCAGCATATTCGTGGATTGCGGCAAGCTCCATATTTTCATTCACAGAAATATAACCTTTCGCAGCCGCATGAATTCCATAGTTCGCACCAGGTTGTAACACAATTTTATAAGCTCCGGTAGAAGGATCTGAAATAGCCTCAGCCACCTCATTTGCTGTTTCAAGATTGTCGAGGATAATATCCGCAGAAACAGGCTTATTCGTTTTCGAATTCAACGCTCTGCCTGAAAGTAGAATTACTGGATCGGGCTTAACGGCTTTCGAATGAGTTAATGTCACCCACTAGATAAGCATAGTCTCCAGATGCTGGCAAAGTATAATATGCGTCAAAACCTGAAGTGTTAATTTCTGATCCAAGATTGAGCGGTTCTGACCAATTAGTCCAGCCGTCACCAATACGTTTGGTCATGTAGAGATCTGTCCCCCCAAAACCTGGTCTTCCGTTGGAAGCAAAGTAAAGTGTTCTTCCATCGGAAGATAAGAAAGGCCCTGTCTCATCTCCCATTGTATTTATTTTCGGCCCGAGATTTAACGGTGGGCTCCAGTTGCCATCTCTGTCTTGTATTGAGACGTAGATATCTTTCTCATCAACATCTTTGTTGTAGTAAAGGTTATCGGAGTTTTTAATCGTAAACAACATAGCCTTTCCATCAACTGCTAATTGCGCTTCCTGATGTGCTGATTCGTTGGTATAATAAATTCCGAAGTCAATCAATTCTGACCACCCTGATTCAGTTCTCTTTCTGTACATAAATTTTCCAGACTTGGCGAAGACTAACGTATTATTGTCTGCACTAACCGAAGCAAGATTAGTCACTTGCGTATCATTGACAGGACTTCCAATGTTTATTGCCGTGCGCCATTGGGCACCATCATTCACTGAATACCAAACATCCTCACCATCATCCACTCCCCCCAAGTTGTACTGATAATCTTCGCGACCGAAATAAAGTGTTCTCCCGTCTGCTGAAATAATTGGCCCGACTTCGTCAGCTTCAGTATTGATCGCTGAGCCCATATTTTCTCTGGTAAGTCCGCGAGGAAGGTTTTCTACGATACGGACTTCGTTATTTGCTTGATCGAAATTAAAATAATCGACTTCCAACACCATGTTGATGTAATTCAAGAAACCCACTTCGAAACCATAATTCGGCAAGTAATCTTTATAAACTCTCGTGCCATTGAGATAGCAAGAAACCGTTTCGCCTTTCTTTTCGACACGCAGAACATTTGTCTCACCCATGGGTTTCACAAGTTTCGTCTCCACCCACTCTCCTTTTCCTTTAGGGGCTATCATATAATAGCCATTGGTTGTGATGATAAATTCATTGTAGGTCGATGAAGTAGCTTTTCCCCAAAACAATCCAAATCCATTATTGTCAGCACCGCTTCTTTCAGTAAAGGATATTTCAAGCGTAAAGTCTTTGTTAGGATCAAAATAGCCTGGCATTTCAATAAACTTGCCGTGCTCTTTTTCCAAGGTTTCCAAAACATATTTACCATTCTCTATTTTACGTGAAGAATTGGCATCTGTCGTTGTACTCCATCCTCTGTGATTGTCTTCAAAAGATTCATGAATTTGAGACCACGAAGAGAAAGTGATCAATAGAAAAAAATAAAGTGTTATCCTTTTCATAGGCTTGAGGTTAGGGCTTAAGTCATTCAAAACTCACCACTTTTGTTTGCACCAACAATACCCATCTATACTGATTAATGATATCAGCATCGTCAGGTATCAACCAATCACTATTGAATTTAGGGAATAAAAAAAGGACAACTTGCGCTGTCCTTTTCTTTAATTTTTTTGAAAGACTTATTTCTCCTTGTTCTTCAAGTCTTGAACTTCAGAACGGATTTGTTGGGCAATGTTCTTTAAATCTTGCATTCCCTTACGTAAGCGGGTACCGGCAGCGCTGTTTGCCTTATTATAAAACTTGTCAGCATCACCTTCGATAGTGGCGATTAAGGCTTTCAGTTCTTCGAATTTTTTCATTTTAATACTGTTTAGTTTTTAAAAATTGGGTTCTTGCTTATGCCAAATTAAAAAAAAACCTTCAAAAACTAGTCAAAAACCCACTTTTTTTAAAATTTCGTTACCGAAACAAGCTCTTCTTTGCGGTAAATCCGCTGTCAAGCTTCGTTTTTAGGGCAGAAAACGCGGTTAGGGTCTCCTCTACATCGGACATGGTATGAGCAGCCGTAGGGATAATTCTGAACATAATCACGTCTTTTGGCACCACTGGGTAGATAATCACAGAGCAGAAAATGCCATAGTTTTCACGTAGATCCATTGACATATTTGCTGCTTCACCAACGCCACCTTTGAATAAAACAGGTGTTGGAGGTGTAACGGTATCATTGATATTAAAGCCTCTTTCTTTGAGACCGCTTTTAATTGCCTTTCTGATTTTATGAAGATTTTCTCTGAATTCAGGGTGCTTTTTTACTAACTCAAGTCGCTTCAATGCACCAATCACTAACGGCATTGGAAGTGATTTTGCATAAATCTGTGAACGCACAGTGTAGCGCAAATACTTCAATATTTTTTTATCACCAGCAACAAACGCACCGATGCTTGCCATCGATTTTGCGAAAGTAGAGAAGTACAAATCAATTTGGTCTTGAACCCCTTGCTCCTCACCTACGCCAGCACCTGTTGGACCCATTGAACCAAAACCATGCGCATCGTCAACAAACAAACGGAAGTTGTATTTTTTCTTCAACTCAACAATTCCTTTCAAATCACCCATGTTTCCGCTCATGCCGAAAACACCTTCGGTAATCACTAATATTCCGCCACCTGTTTCATTAGCAAGTTTTGTTGCGCGTTGGAGTTGTTTTTCCAAGTTCTCCATGTTGTTGTGCGTGTACACAAAACGCTTGCCCATGTGTAAACGAACTCCATCGATGATACATGCGTGTGATTCAGCATCGTAAACGATAACATCTTTGCGATCAACCAACGCATCGATGATTGAAAGAACTCCTTGATATCCGTAGTTAAGAAGCATTACATCTTCTTTCTGAACGGAATCTGCAATTTGTTTTTCAAGCTCAAGGTGATAAACTGAATTGCCACTCATCATGCGCGCGCCCATCGGAGATGCAAGACCAAATTGAGCTGCAGAATCAGCATCGGCTTTACGCACTTCAGGGTGGTTAGCCAACCCTAAATAATTGTTCAAGCTCCAGTTAAGAACAGTCTTTCCATTGAACTTCATGCGTGGACCAATCTCTCCTTCCAACTTAGGAAAGAAAAAATAGTCATCAGGTAAGTGTGAGTACTTGGCCAAAGGGCCCTCTTCCATGCGCAGTTTCTCAAATAAATCAACCATTGCTCGTTTATTTTTAGTGTTTAAAATCCGATCTGGAACCTCATTTCCGCTCAAAATCCGTGAAATCATGGAAATTATTGCTGGAAATTAGCGGCAAAGGTAAAAAAAAGATAACACATCGATATTATTGAAAACCCCCTGGCAAAACCATTTAACAATTCAATGAATTGATCTTACAGCGGTAGCTCGGACAAATATCATTATCTTTGCGGCCTCAAAATTTAAAACATAGAATTCTTTAGAGTTATGGAAGTCAGCAAAATCAGGAATATCGCCATTATTGCACACGTTGACCACGGCAAAACTACCTTGGTTGACAAGCTTTTACACGCAGGTCACCTATTTAAAGACCACGAAAATCCTGGCGAGCTGATCATGGACAGCAATGACCTTGAGCGTGAGCGTGGTATCACCATTTTGGCGAAAAACGTTTCCGTACGATATAAAGATTATAAGATCAATGTAATTGATACTCCAGGTCACAGTGACTTTGGCGGAGAAGTGGAACGTGTATTGAACATGGCGGACGGCTGTCTTTTGCTGGTTGATGCATTTGAAGGCCCGATGCCTCAAACTCGTTTCGTGTTGCAGAAAGCATTACAAATGGGATTGAAACCGATTGTGGTTATCAATAAAGTAGACAAGAAAAACTGTACCCCTGACGAAGTACATGAACAAGTTTTTGAATTATTCTTTGCGCTTGACGCGACTGAAGATCAATTGAACTTTCCTACTTTCTATGGTTCTGCCAAGAATGGCTGGATGAGCAAAGACTGGAAAACCCCTACTACTGACATCAATACTTTGATCGAAGGAATCATCGAACATATTCCAGCGCCAAAAGTATCGGAAGGACCAACTCAATTGATGATCACTTCATTGGAATATTCATCGTTCATCGGTCGTATTGCCATCGGCCGTGTGCAACGTGGAAGCATCAAAGCTGGTCAACAAGTAGCTTTGGTGAAGCGTGAAACTGGAGTCATTGTAAAGACACGTGTGAAGGAAGTTTACGTGTTTGAAGGCTTCGAGAAAAAGAAGATGGATGAAGTAAAGGCGGGAGAAATTTGTGCGTTGGTAGGTCTGGAAGGTTTTGAAATTGGAGATACCGTTGCAGATATCGACAAGCCAGAAGCATTGAAATCCATTGCAATTGATGAGCCAACGATGAGTATGCTCTTCACTATCAATACTTCGCCATTCTATGGTAAAGAAGGAAAATTTGTGACCTCACGTCACATTAAAGAAAGATTAGATAAAGAATTAGAAAAGAACCTGGCACTTCGCGTAGGCGACACGGGTTCTGCCGATAGCTTCATGGTATTTGGTCGCGGTGTGCTACACTTGTCGGTGTTGATTGAAACGATGAGACGTGAAGGATATGAATTACAAATCGGTCAACCTCAAGTAATCTTCAAAGAAATTGATGGTGTAAAAAGCGAACCGATGGAAGAACTCACTATCGACTTGCCCGAAACCGATGCTGGAAAAGCAATCGAAACAGTTTCTCAACGCAAAGGCGAGATGACGAACATGGAACCAAAAGCTGATCGAATGGTATTGAAATTCAATATCCCATCGAGAGGAATTATCGGTTTGAGAACTTATCTGATGAACGTAACAGCCGGTGAAGCCGTAGTCACTCACCGCTACAAAGAATATCAACCGTACAAAGGAGAAATACCTGGTCGTATCAACGGATCGTTGATAGTGATGGAACAAGGCGAATCGATCCCTTACAGCTTGCACAACTTACAAGATCGTGGTAAGTTCTTCATTGAACCTGGTGAACCTGTTTACGAAGGTCAGGTGATTGGTGAACACAGCCGTGGTGGTGATTTGGTTATTAACGTAACCAAGACAAAAAAACTTACGAACATGCGCGCTACCGGTTCAAGAGAAAATGAAAATTGCTCCTCCTATTAAATTCTCTTTGGAAGAAGCATTGGAATACATCCAATCAGATGAGTACGTTGAAGTAACACCGAAGTCAATTCGTTTAAGAAAAATCTACTTGAACGAAACTGACCGTAAGCGTGAGCGCAACAAAGCAGGAGCGAATGCCTAAAATAATTTGTGTTCTAGCATTTATTTTCAGTTTTGGATCTGCTTTCACGCAAAGCGAGATTACCAAATGGGAAAGTGAAGCAGACACATTATTAAATCATCAGGATTTTAGCGGAGCTATTGCGCTCTACACGAAAATCATTGATGCTACAAAACTTAAAGACAAAAGCGATTACAAAGTTTTGTACAAACGTGCCGTGAGCTATTACAGCTCACAAGATTTGGAGCACGCTCTAACTGACGTTAATCTTTTCATTACCGAATTCCCAGAAAATCCAAGGCCAAGAATTCTTCGTGCACTTATTTATCGTCACAAAGAAGACGTTGACAATCAATTAATAGATTTGCAAAAAGCAATTGATCTCGGGAGTGAAAACCCTCAATTGATTTATTGGCGTGGTACGTTGATGTTGGCCAAAAGCGAATTTGAAAAAGCGAAGAAAGATCTCCTGTATGCTAAAAACTTCAATGATGATGCTGAGCTCGAAACTCATCTTGCCATGGCTTATCGGTCTACAGGAAAATCAGATAGCGCTTTTGTTTGTCTGAACAATGCGATCGTAATGGATGTGAATTATCCTTCCACTTACATTTATGCAAGTTCATTTTGTATCGAAGATGAGAATTACGAGCTCGCGCTGAAATATGTAAATCTGGGACTTCGCGTTGAACCTGCAAATGCAACAGTTCTCTTTTATAAAGGCGTTTCTTTGATCGAATTAAAAAGGATAAATGAAGGCTGTAGTTGCCTTCGCAAAGCATTCGAAGCTGGCGAAGACGATGCTGAAGGTTATCTCAAAGAGTTTTGCTACGACATTGAGAAATAAAAAATACTAGCCGCTGAAGCAACTAGTATTTAAAAATCATTCTAAGATTATTTTATCCTCCCGTAATCGCTCTTGCGATGTCATTGTAGAATACGAACACCATCAGCGCCAAAAGGATTGCCATTCCAACTTTGATAGAGTTTTCAAAAACTTTCTCTGAAGGTTCGCGGCCTGTGATCATTTCATAAAGCAAGAACACTACATAACCTCCATCGAGTGCTGGGATAGGAAGTAAATTCATAAATGCTAACACCATCGAAAGCAAGCCAGTCATTGTCCAGAAGCTTACCCAGTCCCATTGGCCAGGAAATGCATTCACCATACCGATTGGGCCCGACAAAGATTTTGTTACACTGATTTCGCGTTTGAACATTTTTCCAAAAGCCTTCAACTGAATTCCAATGATCTCAAATGCACGAGAAGGACCAATCACAACTGATTGACCAAGAGAATAAGAAATGCTTTTTCCACTTTCTTCTGGCAAGATGATTTGTATTCCAACTCTAGTGTGCTTCTTGAAATTTTCTTTGAAAGAAAGGATTTGCTCACCACGCTTGATTTTAAATGATAGAGAATCGCCTTTTCTATTCTTGATTTCACTACGAAGTTCATCATCATATTGAACTGCGTGACCTTCAACTTCTACAATCTGATCACCTTTTTTCAATCCGATTTTACCTGCAACAGAATCTTTTGCTACGCCAAAAATGGTAAGTGGTCTTCGAGGCAACACAAAATCTGCTCGTGATTCTTTTTTACTAAACTTCTCTATAAAATTTGTTGGGATGGAAATATTGATTTCTCGTCCATCGCGTAAAACTGTATAAGTAGAGTTTTGCGCAAGAAGAACATCAACTGATGTGATGTCATTAAAATATTCAAACGACTTGCCATTGATTTTGACAATCTTGTCTCCTGTTTTTATTCCAAGTTCTTGTGCAACTTCACCTGCTTCAACTCCGCCATGATTATTGACGTAATCATTTAGAATATATCTGTCGCCAACGAAATAAGTCAACCCGACAAAAATCAGGATACCAACAATCACGTTGACGATGATTCCGCCAAGCATTACGATCAGTCTTTGCCATGCTGGTTTGGAACGGAATTCCCAAGGTTGAGCAGGCTGTTTCATCTGCTCTTTGTCCATGCTCTCGTCCACCATGCCGGCAATTTTTACATAGCCTCCAAGCGGAAACCAACCAATACCATATTCAGTATCACCTTTTTTCTTTTTGAAAAGAGCGAAGTTCAACACGTTGGCCATCGGGAAAAGAAAATCGAAGAAGAGATAAAATTTCTCAACCTTGATTTTAAAAGTTCGTGCGGCAAAAAAATGACCCACTCATGCACTACAATTAAAATTGAAAGGCTTAATAACAGTTGCGATATCTTAATCAATAATTCCATACTACTTAATTCGGTGATTTGTTAATTTGATAATTCGGTGATTCTTGTAACTGTTAATATTTATTGACTCACTGATTTTTCATCAACGAATCATCACATAAACGAATTATCGAATCAATTCCTTTGCTTTTATCCTCGTTTCTTTATCGGTTTCTAAATAATCCTCCAAGGTTGGCTTTGCAATGAAATTCATTTTTCCCAAGCAATTGGCCACCAAGTCGGTCATTTCTAGAAAACCCAGTTTTTCATTTAAAAATTCCGCTACAGCGACTTCGTTTGCCGCATTTAACACGCAGGGCATGTTTCCTCCGCGGCCAAGTGCTTCAAAAGCGAGCGCAAGATTACGAAAAGTTTCCGTATCGGGCTTTTCAAACGTAAGTGAAGGGAATTTTGAAAAATCGAATCGAGGAAAATCTGATTTCAGCCTTTCGGGGAAACCTAACGCAAACTGAATGGGCAAACGCATATCGGGCAAGCCAAGTTGCGCTTTGATCGAACTATCTTGAAATTGAACCAAAGAGTGAATAATCGACTGTGGATGAACGATCACTTCTATTTGATCAGTCTTCAATCCAAAAAGCCATTTTGCCTCGATCACTTCAAGACCCTTGTTCATCAACGTTGCTGAGTCTATAGTAACTTTTGCGCCCATGGTCCAATTCGGATGCTTGAGTGCCTGCGCTTTCGTCACACTTTTAAGTTCCTCTCTTTTCTTTCCGCGAAAAGGTCCGCCAGAAGCAGTCAGAATAATTTTTTCAATCGGATTGTGAAACTCTCCAACAATGCATTGAAAAATTGCTGAGTGTTCTGAATCAACTGGATAAATATTAACTCCTTTTTGGCGGGCAAGACCAGTAATTAATTCACCGGCAACTACCAACGTTTCTTTATTTGCTAGTGCAATATTTTTTTGTGCTTCAATCGCTTTGATGGTTGGTTTCAATCCTGAAAATCCGACAAGGGCTGTCAGTACTAAATCAATCGAATCCATCTGAACAACAGAGTCAAGAGCATTTTCTCCTGCAAAAACTTTTACGTCCGTTGAAGACAATCCATCTTTTACTTTGTTGTAATGATCTTCATTTCCAATAACAACCGCGTTAGGGTTGAATTTTTTCGCCTGTGCGATTAATAATTCCGCATTGTTTTGTGCTGTCAGAACTTCTACTTCAAAATTTTCAGGATGCGCGGCAATTACTTCCAAAGCTTGTGTGCCGATGGAACCTGTTGAGCCAAGAATGGCGATGCGTTTTTTCGAATCCAAGGTTTGTTCTTCCAATTAAAGGCAGCAAAATTAAAGAAATTAGTCAAAGCGCTGGATTTGCATTTGACCAACTGAGCTTTCGGTCGTATTAGTTGTAATTTTCAGAATGGACCAAGAGACTGAAGCTTAACCTTATCAGGAAATCTTCGAATGGCGATCACCAAGCCTTCGTCATTTGGTAGAGGCCCACCAGGGATTGGCTTATTCTATTGCTTTTCGGTTTACTCGCGATGAAAATGAATCTGAAGACTTGGTGCAGGAAGCTTTTATTAAAATCTGGAAAAACATTTCTAACTACAATGAAGAGTACAGATTAAAAACATGGTTGAGTAAAATTACAACCAATCTATGTTTAGACTATTTGAAATCCAGTCGTAATAAAAAAATGACGAACGAAGCTAAAGAGCAAGAACCATTTGTTCATGAAGACAAACTAGAAACTGAGGAATTAAAAAACATTGTCTTACGATTGGCAGAGCAGCTGACAGAAAAACAAAAAGCGGTTTTCATACTTCGTGATCTTGAATTACAAACGACTGAAGAAGTTTGTCAAGCATTGCAGATGTCGGCAAGCAACATGAAAAGCAATCTGTACTACGCACGAATGAAAATAAAAGAAGGTCTTCAAAAAATTTATGAACGTAAATAAAGATGGATATGAGCTGCAAAGATTATGAGATAAACATTTATACCTATAGCGAGCTTTCTACTGAGGAGAGAAACCTTTTGGAGGTGCACCTTCAAACATGCCCAAACTGCTTCTCACTTTTTGAGGAAGTTCAAAAAACTAATCAAATTATAAATCAAATAGCCGAAGAGAAAATAGTTCACTCCAATGCCGCAAAACTTGACAAGTCAAATTATGGAGGGGATCGTTTCAGTGCCCAAAAGGAGCTGGGAGCAAAAACTGATTGAAATAATTCAGAATTCATTTTCAAAAATCGCGTTGAGTTCTATTTCAACAATTTTATTAATCACGTTCTCCGCTGAGTTTTTTTAATAATTCATTACCTACCGTGAAAAATAATCCGATCTCATCAAGTTTTGTGATTTTGAATTCAACGCTTTTTAAAAAAGAAATTGAACGTCAGCGAAACAAAAAAAATCTATTTGCGGGATGTATCGAAGGCGGTTGCAGTGATTTCCGCGGACATAGCGGTAACACCATCGCTTATTATATGCACGCTGCGCATCACTTCGACGAATTCGAAATTGAATATGACCTTGTCGGAGCTATCATCAATAATTACTTTGATGCGGAGAAACAAAATGAAGATGTCAGAAGTGGGTTTGTTCTTGATGGGGACGTCGGGAGAGTTGAGATAGGTATGAAGTTTTTGAAAAATATTTGTCGGTGCAAGACCTTGGATGACCATTTGTTGGAGTGTGGTGAAGGGAAGGAGATTACGTGGAAGGGACTTAAGAGGGCCGTTGCTAGGGATGAACTTGAATGGGAGGATTATTGGAATGGTGATAATGGGAGTGAGAGTGAGTGCGAGCTCTCTGGTTGTGTTTCTGATTTGGAAGAACGTGTGGATGTTGAACAAGGGGTGAGGTACGATAACACTATAGGCATTGAGGAAGATATACAGCTTGAGGACGATGAGACTGTCACCCTAAATACGGATACGGAGACTAGAACCTTCACTAATACCACCGATAACGACATGGATACCGATACGGAGGCCATTGAGACACGGAAGGGTAACAGGCATGGTGAAGTCTCCTCCACTCCGCACCGTCTTCCCCGCGCTACCGGGGAGTCTAGCTATGATGCTTCCGAAGAGGAGGCCCGTTTTGTCGATGTCGCCGAAACCCAGATGGAGTCCGATAAGGAGATTGAACTGGCGACCGCTGCTGTGTCTTTCGTCATTCGCCGCGCCACGCGCAGTACTAGAAAGAATCATCCTATCGGATCTGGGAATGAAGCCTCACAGGCAGCTGATGCCGGAGATAACCAAATAGACTCCGGGAACTCGGAAGACGAGGAACAGAACGAAATTTATCTCCAGCGTGCTAATCCTCTTCCAGCCCTTCCACATCGTCTCATGCGCAGCAGCACCAAAAATTCTCCCTTCGAATCTAAGAAAGATCTCGAAGTAGAAAGCAACACGTTGGATTTCGAAAACGCTAACTGTGGCAGCGCCATCGAGCTTGGCGCCACGGAGACTGTTCTTCCTTTCCAAGCTCGTCGTACTACTCGCAGTACTAGCAGCAAACTGCATCCCGACTCCAACAATGCCCCGCAGTATACAAACACCATGACTCAAGTTAGCACACCGAAGAATAAGGCGGACTTGGAGCCCACAGTCAGACCCACCTATAAGAATAAGACGCTGCTGCCGTCTCAAACTCCTCGCCATCATATCCGTAGCTCTGGTGATACTAAAGCCAACAACACTCATTGTAATCACATGGACATCATCGCGGATACACCCAACAACAGACAAAAGACCAAACGGATATCTCCAGATCCGTCTCTGCCCAGTCGTCGTACCCGCAGCAACTCCAAACCAGTCCCCAAGACACAGAATATTCTGAAACAATTAATCCCAGTCTTAAAATCCGATACTCGTACCCTAAGGTTCAGTAAATCCTCCGCTAGTATTGAAACTGACCCTACGGTCGCCACCCCGGAAGCCCCAACCAACGAGAATGGTAGGAGGCGTGGTAGCGGTTCTCCTGAGAGTTTGAGCGATACGGTTACTGTTGATAGACCCGCTGCTGAGCGTTGCCAACAGAAGAAGAGAAGGCGTGGGGTACCGTAGGTCTACATATTCTTAGGTAAAGTCCCGCGGTGACGAACAAGCATGATAAAAAAATTATAATAGCGAAGGGTTTTAAAAAGAGACATTGACGAGAGGGACCTTTGTACGCGACAGCAAGGTAGATCATGATACGCACTAAATGGATAAAATAAAACAAAAACGCATCCAAGGACAACTGGCATCCATTTCCCTTTTTTTTTCATTCTCCTACATTCAGGGTCGAGTAGTTACGGTTTCTTTTGCTTTCTTTTGGCTAGCTGTTATGCCTTATTTCAAGTTCTCCTTGTAAATTCCTATTGGACAAGGATGCGTATGCCTCCCGAAAGCACCCCGAAAGCGCAACAAACATGCGAGCTTAGTTGGTGAACTATTGGGGCTAGATTTCTTCTACGACATATTATTGCCCTCAAAATAATACCATCAATTGCTCCGGTGTCCGTAGTCGCCATTTCTAATTTTCTCGCTTCCACTCGTCGCTGCACATGCAGTCAAATTCAGAACCGTAATCTCTTTTACCCGCAAAACAGGGGTCGATGGCGTTCATGGTCATCCCGACCCTTAATCACAGAACGTGAGGTCAAGCCAGCTTCTCAAATGTGGAAATTACGTGGTCGGGAACTTGATCAGGGGCAACAATGGAGTGGTAAGTTAGAGACTCCGTTTACATACTTAACCCATACCACGTCGCACTTTTGTGCTCTCTAGTCTGCTCATTTTTGTTCTTGTCAGTCGGTAAGCTAAGATCCCAGAGCAGAAGTGAGTAAAGATGGAGAATAAGGAAAATTTAGATACAGAGACCGCTAAGAAGCCAATTAGCAACAGTAAGCTTAGATTAATTTTTCTCCCATGTCTAACAAAATTTTTTATATTAACGTGATCTCTAACTAGCCTTGGTATCATAACACAGTTGCGGTTGGAACAGAAACAGGCTCAAGCGACGAGAACGACACCTCCCGGCCATGGAGTGATGGCCTCCTCCAACGTCTGCCCGCCGTCGGTTTTATATGTCTCTCTTTAGTTTTGGGTATTATGGGGGCCCTTATAACCATCCTTTTGGTTTCCAACAACAAGAGGGTTGATTCTTGGTGCACACGGAACTATGCCTTCCGAGGCGAACAACATACATTCAGGCTGACGGTGTCTGTTTGGATATCGATCCTTTCCCTGGCCGCCAACAAGCTAATTGGTGTCGTCTTTGCCGAAGCGGTCACGATCGCCTGGTGGGCAGCTGCAATCGAGGGCCGTACAATTCGACAGTTGCATTCGGATTGGGAGTCCGGGAGGAGCGTGTTCTCTGCCGTGCTTTCCTTATTCCGTCGACGGCCCTTCATTAGCAGAACGGTTGTTGCGAGCATCGCGTGCGCGTTCTTTTCCGTGCATGGGATTCTCTTCCAGCGTGCTAGCATTGCGGAAGGCGCCACTTTTTCGCGGCCATCCAAAGTATCTGCCAAACTGGCACAGCAGTTCCCGCCGTTGTGGTTCGGAGACGAGAACGAAAACTCCGGAAGCTTTTCAAATATCCTGGAGGACTACAATAGCAACCAACCGATCGTGTTTGATATAGATGGATGCGGAAGCCAATCACCTAATGCGACAACAACTTGCTCTGCGGTACTTCGCGGTATTGGCTTTAGTTACGAATGCGAGCTTGATAGTGAACCATTCGTATTTTGGGATCTGCTCAAACCTTCTGATCTGAACAGGACCCGAGCAGGCCCAACTCCAGGATGACGGATTTACAGAATGGAGAGCGAACATTTTATATGTGAACTTTGATATGTTTTTTCAGGACTATGAGGATCAGTGGCACAATCTGACAGTGCATCTACAAAGCTTCTATGGGCTGCAAGACAACACTCACGCGCCGGTCTTGTGTTATGAAGCCAGCCATTGTCGAGTATCCAGTTAAGGTTGTACAAGGGGATAGTCAGCTTGGAGCCACCCAAGCGGAATGTAACCTCCAATGGAGTCTGGGAAAACTGACCCGTGAAGAGCGTCCTGAAAAAACCTAAACTGCTTTGGTCCTATAACACTCTAACCGACAGAGATCCCTGATGGAGGAAGGTATATAAGCGGTTCATTACAGAAAATGTTTGGATCTAGCTATGCGCTACACAATACCCTCTCTGCTACTAGTAATACTTGAAGATGGTACGGAGGGGCTCACGTCGACTATTGCTGAAGTTACCAACAGGGAATCTTTAGGCCCGTTGAGCGTGTTGTTCCGCGAAAGATCAGAGAAGAACGAGTACAATATCGCCGTCGGCGCCTGCTGGATCACATTCCGGGATCCCTTTCCATATTTGGTAAATAACATTCGGGAGATTATGTTCCGTCGGCATCTTGCGAGAGGGAAAAGATAACGCCAAGGCGCTTGATACCCCGAGGACTTTCGAATCCTACGCGAGTCGGGTAACGGACGAAAAAGCAACCACCGTCGAAGTCACGATAGTATACAAAACAAATCACGGATTTGTGATTGCCGGCGCAGTCTTATGCTGGCCGTGTTCTCGCAATATCGCCGACATTCTGGGGTTTCTGGCACCTCGGCCGCAAAGATGACCCTTTCTCCTCTAGAAATCGCTAAGGCCCTCCGCGGCCCTGCGCCGGAACCTCAAGCTGCCGCACAGGCTCAAACATCAGTTTTGGATAAGGTCGTCGACTACAACAGGTTAGCACGAACGCCCCGACTGAGGAGCTGGTGCACCTGCTCGGAGACATCAAAGTCAAGTATGCGGCGAGGTCGCACCGCAGAAACTTGGATTTGCCGTGGAGGACGAGGTTGTGAAGCCTAGGCGTGGGCGGGTATATCACTAAGGCCGATCCATGAGGTGGACTCGGCCGGAGAAAAGGCCAGCCAAATTCGCCCATAAGGAAGAGGTAACGCCAGATGGCATAGACCTCATAGACCTATGGAGAATCCAGATATATAGATAGACAGTAATGTTTACTATCTTAATATATTTAGTGTTATCGAATAATTTCCTCTCACTCCGATTTCGATAGCTTTTCAAGACAATTTGATGAAATGTTACGAGTAAAAAGAAAACAAGGAAATATCTGCTCCATCTGAATTAATAACCAGCCAATAACCTTTTCCTTTTTTTTACTTCATCTTTCGGTTTTTATTTGTTTCATACACAGCAGAATACTAGCCAATGAAATTATCCGCATACTTTTGAAATAATTGAAAAGGCTTAAAATTCAAATTTTTGTGAAGTCAGTTTACATTTTAGGGATCTACATCAAGTAGATCTATAAGTTTCCAACCTGCCTTTAGAACCACGCTTATGTCGCCTAGAGGTAATTCACCTTTTGCCGATGCTGTTCAGTAGTTGACTATAACCAGCATTGCAGGAATATTGTGTCTTTGGTCCATCAAGACGCGATAATGATTTAAAGCACGCTGATTCTCGCGTACTGTATTCGGATGTGTCAAAGATAAGATTATTTGATGTAATTAACATCTAATGCCCACAGTAAATAAAAAATTTTAGCTTGTGATAATGTTACCAACGTCACCCGCGTTAAAAACTTATAGATTTCACGATGGATTGATCAAATTTTATTATGACTTCTCTCATGATCCAGTGAACCGTGCAATATGGAAACGCCGAAGGAAACTTAACCAATCTGCGGATGGTCGTATTCCTCCCCTGTTGCAACAGCTAGGGGTGTCACAACGTACACCTCCTTGAAGATTCGGGAAAAACTATGCAATGGGACAGGTCAGGTTAGAGAGTTATCCAGGGAATCCAAAACTCACAATACGTCATCGCTTGATCTCCTAGAGAAACTGCTCATAGACCAATATTATGCCTCACGAGAGAGTAGCCCTCTTAGCGAGGGAACCCACTCTGATCTACCACTCTCTCCTTGCAGCTGGACTTCCAATGACAAAGAAATCCTTCCAATCGTTTTCCGAACTATCAGCTAATCGAGGTCAAAAGTCGGCGGTTTATGATCGAGGTCAATTATTTCGGAGACGACGCATACGACAAATCATTAACGCTCGAAGACTTGCAGAAAAATCTGCAGGAAAGATGTGAGCGGGACCTCGCCATGGGCCGAGTAGAAATGAAGATGACTCAGGATTATATCACAGACTCATCCGTTAGTGTTGGTGGATCCAGCAAAATACGACAGTCTTCAACCGCCATGTTTCCTCATCTGAAATCTTCAAGTTGACAAAGCGCTGCATGACATGGATGTAAGGGGGATAAACTAGGAAATCCAGTCAACGTTACGCGCTCTCCCGAACGAAAACATAAAATGATGATATTGGTTGTCAACAGATATCTAAGAAACATCAGTCTTCGTAAACCTTTATCGGAGGAGTTCCGAACCTCGTTGGACTCGACTCATGCCACAACAGTAGTACCGGCTCAAGGAAACTGCGGTGATCAAGCTTTCGGCTTTCCTCGCTTGGGTCCAACTGCCTTGGTTCGTGCAATCGGATGACTGAGCACAGTAGCATACTCGAGGCTCTAAGGGTATGTAGATGAGGGCAAAGGGGTTGCGTTGATATTTTTTCTTTTTTTTTTTTATTTATTTATTTATTTTTGCGTAAACAGAGGAGCATATTGCGTCCGCATACCATCAAAACTAACAATGAGGATTTAAATTGGACCCACTCGGTTTAATTATCGCCATCCTAGTACTAAGACACTAAAGATGACGTATTTCCGATACATGTAATTCGGCAGATTTAGAAAACATGCAAATTGTTGGATGTCCTCTCTACTGTTGCCACTTCATCCTGCTGCTTCAATCTTGTTGGACGAGTGAAATCCACCAGAAGTGGACGAGTAAACACTTTAATTTTAATTAATTTGTAATACGTATTGTATACGTAACGGCCGAATTTCGACGATCCCTCCGGTTTGTAAAGTACCCACTATTTGTGCGATCTACACAGAATTCGCTTGAAAGCTCAACCGAACCACTGAATCACCGACCCGGGTGAAAGTTTGCAGGGGTTATAAAGAACCCCACATCTTCGAAGAATTTCCAAGTATCAAAGAAGAGGTGCTGTTCGGATTCTATCGTGTTTCCCTATTTAACCTTAGCAATACGCAACTGAACCAAAGACA
>JASGIR010000075.1:0-65354 GCA_049840975.1 Cyclobacteriaceae bacterium
GTATTGCTAAGGTTAAATAGGGAAACACGATAGAATCCGAACAGCACCTGATTTATCATCAGAAAAAAAGTTAGGTCCCGCTTATTCCTTCATACAATTTCGATGCTTGCAGGAAATAAATAAATCTTTTCAGCATTTCATCAAACGAGTTTCCTGATGTAAACTATGAAAACACATCGAATCAAATACAACTAATTTTCTTGATGTTCAAGAATTTTCTCCGCAAACACGAGTATCACTAAAGTCAAGCGGTAACTTTTCATCATAGCCTTTACATCGCTCAAATAAATCGAGAGAGATAACAAGACCACTGTTGATGAATTTCACATTTCGAGAGTGAAGAGATACATGCCCCAACTTTATTCAAATGAGAGCCTCTTCCCAAAAAAAATCTAAAAAAGGTGAAATTATTTTAGAGTTAGAATAAACTACCGGAAGAAAATAATTTTGTTTGTGGTTCTGTCCCGCCGACACTATCATTTAATTTTAGAAAAAAATCAATGGGAAAAATCGTATCCGATTTATTAGCAACAACCTTTTTTGTTTAGCTCCTTTGCTTTCTTGAAAACTCTCATTATATGCTTTGCTTACACCAGGATTTGTTAGATCATGAGTATAAAAAATGTTTCAATTAGAATCATTAGAGATTTCTTGAAGTTGATATGAATTGTCGTAAACAAAAAGTGACATACTCCTATTTATTGAAAATAGATTTTCTGTAAGAGATCTTAAGGCTGGCGAAGTATTTATCTTGATTTTGATAAACCACTAAAACGACTATTAGCTTATCCAAAAAGTGTGCGTTTGTGCTTTTCACTTCACAATTTATAACTTCTCAATACAAATTCGTTTTGGTTTTTGTATGAATAGCACATAATTTGAATTTAATTCCAGCCTATGAAAATTCCTACCTTACCGTCCGAATATCAGGAGTACTATAAAAAGAGAGCGTTTCAAATCCCGAAAAATTCTGGGTAGATATCGGATAAGATTTTACCTGGCGAAAAAAATGGGATAAAGGTTCTTGAGTGGGATTTTCACAAACCTGAAGTAAAATGGTTTATAGGAGGAAAGCTAAACATCACAGAAAACTGTATTGACAGGCATTTACCAAAAAGAGCCAACCAGTACTGCGATACTTTGGGAATGAAATGATCCAAAAGAGCCTTCAAAAAAAATCTCTTATCAAGAACTCCACGACCAAGTTTGTCGTGTTGCAAACATGCTCAAAGCACACGGTATCAAAAAAGGAGACCGTGTATGCATTTATATGCCGAATGGTTCTGGAAACCGCCTATGCTATGCTTGGTTGCGTGTGCATTGGTGCTGTGCATTCTCTTGTATTCGGAGGTTTTTCATCGGGATCACTTGTCGATTGTATCAATGATTCCAAATGCAAATTGGTTTTGACAGCAGATGGCTCTTCGCGCGGTGATAAACAAGTTGACTTGAAGTCTCTTATTGTCGACAATGCCATTGAGAAATGTCCTTCGCGTTGAAAAAGTGATCGTACTAGAACGAACGCACTCTAATCTGATGAAACATGATCGCGATTTCTGGTGGCAAGCTGAGATGAAAATAGTTGAGCCTGTTTGTCCTGCAGAAGAAATGGATGCTGAAGATATGCTGTTCATTCTCAACACTTCAGGAAGTACAGGCAAACCAAAGGGTATGGTTCACACTTGTGGTGGTTACATGGTTTATACTAATTATACTTTTGCCAGCATTTCAATACAAAGAAAATTAGATCTACTCGGTGCACCGCGGATGTCGGTTGGATTACGGGGTACTCCTATATTGTTTATGGTCCGTGCCTAAGTGCTGGAGCGACTACGTTGATGTTTCTAGGAATTCCATCGTGGCCTGACATGGGTCGCTTTTGGCACGTAGTTGAAAAACACAAAGTAAATATTTTCTATACCGCACCAACTGCAATACGTTCGTTACAGACTGCACCCATTGAATTCGTTGAGAAATATGATCTCTCTTCGCTCGAAGTAATTGGAAGTGTTGGCGAGCCTATCAACGAAGAAGCTTGGCATTGGTACGATAAAAATATTGGCAAAGGAAAATGCCCGATTGTTGACACTTGGTGGCAAACTGAAAATGGTGGCTTCATGATTTCTCCAATTGCACACGTCACCAAGTTGAAGCCAGCACACGCTTCATTTCCATTGCCCGGAGTTCAGCCTGCCGTGATGGACGAAAAAGGAAATGAGATTTTCAGGAAATGGAATCGAGGGAAGGCTTGCAATTAAATTTCCTTGGCCATCAATTGCAAGAACGATTTACGGAGACCATCAGCGATTTAAGGATACTTTACTTTTCAACTTTTCCTGGAAAATATTTTACAGGCGATGGATGCAAACGCGATGAGGAAGGCTATTATCGAATCACCGGTCGAGTTGATGACATTATTATAGTGTCGGGTCACAACATGGGTACAGCCGAAATCGAAAGTGCGATTGACGAACATTCAGGCGTTGCAGAGTCGGCTGTGGTCGGTTTTCCTCATGACATTAAAGGGCAAGGAATTTATGCCTTTGTGATTTGCTATCAGAAGCCTCAAGAAGAAGAGAAAATGCGAAATGAAATTCGCAACACGGTAGCGAAAATTATCGGGCCAATTGCTAAGCCAGACAAAATCCAATTTGTAAGTGGATTACCAAAAACACGTTCCGGAAAAATCATGCGAAGAATTTTACGCAAAGTAGCCGAAGGTGACACATCAAATCTTGGCGACATAACTACGCTACTCGATCCAAACGTTGTAGAGGAAATTAAAAACGGTGCTCTATAAAATTGTATGATTCAAAGGGCAACTCTTGATGACATTCCCGCACTGAATAAATTGGTAAACTCAGCTTATCGCGGAGATACTTCTCGCAAGGGTTGGACAACCGAAGCTGATTTGCTCGATGGCACACGCACAGACGAAGAAGCCATTAAATCTTTTTTCGAAGAAGAAGGTTCAACAATTCTAAAATATGTTGATGATGGAAAATTGATTGGCTGTGTTCGCCTATTGAAACATGGAAGCCAACTTTATTTGGGAATGTTTGCTGTCGATCCTGAAATTCAAAATAAGGGTGTTGGAAAGAAAATTTTACTGGAAGCCGAAGTTGAGGCTCGCAGGCAAAATTGTAAATCCATCGACATGACTGTAATTTCTGAGAGAAAAGAGCTGATCAATTGGTACAAACGAAATGGTTACATCGAAGTTGGCGAAAAGAAACCGATGGTTTTCGACAATCCGAGCGGTGGCATTCCAAAAAGAGATTTATATTTCATTACTTTGGAAAAATTTTTAGATAAATAATTTAATCAATGGAAATCAGCGGAACAGTAGTAAATCTTCTTCCCATGCAAACAGGTCAAGGGAAAAACGGAACATGGAAAAAACAAGAGTTCATTTTAGAAACACCGGGTCAATTCCCCAAAAAAGTTTGCATTTCTCTTTGGGGTGATAAAGTAGATGAAAATAATTTATCATCAGGCGATAAAATTACAGCATCGATAAATGTAGAGAGCAGAGAATATAATGGCCGTTGGTATACAGATGTGCGCGCTTGGAAAATTCAAAAAGAATCAGGCGGCTCAAGCAATCGTGATATGCCACCTCCACCAGACGAAACTTTCGTTCCTGATTCTAATAGCTCAGATGATCTGCCGTTTTGATTTCCGCTAAATTCATTTTGCTGAAACTCGAAAATGGGTGGGCCAATTAGTATTTAGTTTTGAATTTTAAACAGATGTGTTACAGGATTACTATTTAAAATTTGATTTGTTTGAGCATCAATTTCTTCAAGATTGCCAACTAGCTTCAAAGTATCGTTTTTGATTGTGTAAGTATAGCTCTGTTTAAAATTACCCCCATTAATAAAAAGCTGTTGGTTCTTAGCTAACGAAAATTGCCATTGATACATCACCACACTACTTGTGTCAATCATTTGAATTGTTCCGTTTTTTTGAAAATCGTAATAGTGCGGAATGAGAAAGACACCAGCTATTGGTTCACTATACAAAGTGCTTACCCATTTCCAGTCGTGATATAAGGCACTGTCGCTAATGACTTCATCCTTTTTACAGGAAGTCAGTTGCAAAAAGATCAGGATGACAATAAATTTTTTCATTTTATATCCTTTTAACCAGATATAGAACTACGTAACTGATGAAATAGTATCTAAAGTTTATAAAAATTTAGGAATCACCGTTTTACTCTAAAGGAATATCCCCAGGCTTCTCTCCAACAATTTCCACCTTTGGAGGTAGAAGTTTGTACATCACTGGAGTCACCAATCGCGAAAGCAAAGTCGAACTGATCAATCCACCGATAATCACTAACGCAAGCGGTGAATAAAGTGGATTACCTTCGATAGCCAAAGGAATCAATCCGCCAATAGCAGTAAGCGAAGTGAGCACGATCGGAACAAAACGTATTTCTCCCGCATGTTCTATTGCTTCATCTAATGGAACACCTCGTTCACGCAATTGATGTGTAAAATCAACTAGTAAAATAGAGTTCTTTACTTCTATTCCAACAAGAGCTATTAATCCAATCACCGCAACAAACGAAAGTGGATTTCCAGTTATAAACAACATAGAAACTGCACCAATCACACCCAATGGAATTACCGACAACACAATCAATGTGCTCTTGAAATTTCCAAACTCAAGAACCAACACGGCTATGAAACCAAAAGCTGTAATCAAAATTATCGTTCCAAGTCCACCAAAAGATTCTTGTTTATTTTCAACCTCGCCTGCAGCCATGTAGTGATATCCTTTCGGAAAAGGAAATTTATCAAGCTTCTTTAACACTTCGTTTGTAACTGCTTCGTATAAATACCCACTCTTCACAAATGCCGTTACTGTAGAAAATCTGGCTTTATCATAGTGACGGACCAAATTAGGTGAAGTCTCGAATTCAATCGAAGCCAATTGCTTCAAAGGAATTGCTTGACCATTGATCGAGTTGATGTAAAGTTTATCAAAGACATCATAGGTTGTAAACTTTCCACGAGGTAAAGTCACATTTATATTTATCTCATCTTCACCTTCACCAGGAGTAAATTCTCCAACATTCAATCCAGCAACTCCAAGTCTTACAACTTTATCAATATCACTTATAGACACTCCAAGTTGACCTGCTTTTTCTTTATTGATTTTTACACGTAAGTCCGTCTGCTGATTTGCAAGAGGATTGTTGACATAGATTGTTCCCTCCGTTTTTTTCAAAATCTGCTCTACATCCATTGAAATTTTTCGAAGCGTGTCAAGGTTTTCGCCAAACAATCGTAGCGCGATGGGAGCCTCGAGCGGTGGGCCTTGTTCAAAATCTTTGACTTCAATTTTTGCATTCGGATAGAAGAAGAATTTCTCACGAAGCTTGTCGATTAACTCTGTTTTCTTTTCGGGAGTCAATCCATTGAGTTGCACATAAAACTGCGCGAAGTTGGGTGATTCATTTCTCGCAATCACATTGTAATAAATACGAGGATTCCCCTTTCCAACATTAGAAGTGAAATAAGTAATGTCCTTTTCTTTTTTCAATTCTCCTTCTACGTATCTGGCTACGCGATCAGTTTCATAGATGCTTGTACTGTTCGGCATTTCTATGTTGATCAAAAATTGTGGCTTCTCAGATTTAGGGAATAAACTGAATCCAACGACCTTGAAAAGTGATAGACTACCGCCAAATAAAATCAACGCAAATACGAGTGTCGTCCAAGGATGACGAAGCGACCAATGCAAAACTTTAGTATAGGTTCCACTAATAATCTTCTTCAGAGCGCGCAAGAAAATATTTCCTTCTTTCGAAGTGTGTGTTTTTAATAATCGGCTAGACAAGAATGGAACAATGGTTAGCGATACAAATAATGAAGCAAGTACTGTCATGATTACAGCCATCGGCAGACTACGAATAAAATCACCTGCTTGCTCGGGCAAAAACACAAGTGGCAAAAATGCCAAGATCAAAGTTGCGGTACATCCAAGGACTGCGAGACCAATTTGCTTAGTTGCTTCAACAGCTGCATCCTTTTTAGATTTTCCAGCGCGCAAATATCTTTCAATGTTTTCAATTACAACGATTGAGTCGTCCACAAGAATTCCAAGCGCGACAATCAGTCCAACGATACTTAGCTGATTGATTGAAAACCCAAGAAAATCAAGCAAGAATAGTCCTGTAAAAATTGAAAGTGGGATTGAAATCATAACCACCAGAGCGGCACGATTTCCGTAAAGGCAACAACGTAATCGAAACCAGCAAAATTGCAATTGCGAAATCTTTAGCAAAACGGTTCAAACGTTTCTCCACACTTTTTGCTTGCTCAAAATTGGTAATCATCTTAATATTTGAAGGCAATTCCTTTTTGAATTGATCAAGCACTGGTGCGATCTGATCGCCTACCTGATAAATATTTTGTCCATCTTTTTGAGCTGCGGTGAGAAGTACACTTCGAAATCCGTTGATGCGGACCAAGTGAGTTTCATCCTGATATCCACTCTCTACTTCAGCAATGTCTTTCAGGTAAACAATTTTTCCGTTTGCTGAAAAAACAATCGTGTTCTTAATTTCATCAAGACTTTTGTATTCGCCACTCGTTTTAATGTTGAATCTGCGAGTATCCATCTGAATACTTCCGCCAGGAATATTTGCATTCTCGCTTTGGAGAGCACCAATCACTGCATTAAGTGGAATGTGTTGATGTGCTAGTTTTTCGATATTCAAAGAGAACACGTACTTGTTGTTCGGGATAACCGTGCGTTTCGATCTTTTTCCAAGCCCTTGATCTTTTCCAATCGACTCTCAAGTTCTTCTCACCTGTTTTTCCAATTCCCGATAAGGAGCGGTTTCAGATACTAATCCCAGTCGAAGGATACTAACATCCGTTGATGAGAATTTTAAAATCTTGATATCAAAAATATCTTGTGGAAGCTCAAGGCGAAGTGCATTTACTTCACGCACGACTTCTTGATACTTCTCATCAGGATCCATTTCGTGCTTGTAATCAATTCGAACCGTAGCGAGACCATCATTTATGTCGGAGGTAAGTCTTTTAATGTTGTCTAATTCGTTGAATCTTTTTTCAATTCGGATCAACCACAAGTTCTCTCCATATCGATTGGGCTTGTCCCTGGATAGACTACAATCACAACAAAAGACGGAGCCGTAGTTTCAGGGTTTTCCCCACGGGGCATGTTCATCAACGAGTTGAATCCTAGTGCTAACATCAACACGAAGATGATGAGCATGAATTGCCAATTCTTAACTGAAAATTCTGCGATGCGCATAAATGAAAAAAATTGAGTGTTAGTCGATTTTTATAGAACTGTTTTCCGTGAGGAATGCTGAACTCAGCAGCAATCACTTCTTTCACTGAATCAAGACCACTAGAAATAAAAGCTGTTTTATCCTCGAGGTACGCAACCACAATCGGAAGCTTACGAACGGATTTTTTATCATCGTTAACAACAAACACAAATGCATTTTTTCCTTGTCCTTCTACGATAGCTTCAATAGGCACCGTTTGTAATTTCTTTTTTGACGATGGAACTATCTCCACACGTGCAAATAGTCCAGAGGCAAGTTTTTTATTTCCTGGTCTTACTTTCACTTCAGCTTGATAAAGTCCACTAACAGCATCTGCGCCTTCATTAATCACATTGAGTTCTCCGTTAAGAAATTCATTTGGATATGCATCAGTTGTAATCTTTGCTTGATCACCTTTCTTCGACGCGCACCCAGTCAACATCAGGCAACCCAATTTTCACAATCCACTCATTTTGCGCTGAAGAATTAACCATCAGCACTGGTGTACCTGACCCAACCAGTTCACCTTCATTAGCAAATTTTCTGATTACTTTTCCTGAAGTATTTGCGCGAATCGTTGAAAATTGTCTGTTGAATGAGGCTATGCGAAATGATTCCTCGGCTACATTGTGAGCAGTCGTGAGATTTTGAATTTGTTCCAGTGTAGCAGCTGAATCTTTTAGAAGTCTTTTTCCACGATCAAGATCGCGCTGAGTTTTGTCAAGGTTATTTTTTGCTTGTGCGACTTGTGCGTCTATTTCTGTCAGATCAAGCGAAGCCAAAAAGCTGCCCTTGTGAAACTGACTCTCCTTCTTTCACATAGATTTTAGAAATAATGCCAGCTACTTTGAATGAAAGCTTTGATTCGGTTTCGGTGCTTATCAATCCTGAACTAACCACAGGCAAACTATAATCAACCATTTGAACGGGGGCTAATTTTATTGCAACTGCCGATTCATCAATCGTATCGGTGCTCTGTTTTTCTTGTTTGCTGCATGCCCCAAGAATAACAGGCACTAGCATCACTAAAAATATTTTTTTCATATCGGTTTGTTAAAGATTGTTGATCGTTTTTTGAAGGGCTGCTTCTTTGCGAAGTAATTCATAATGGTTTATCGAATTAGTCAATTGCGCAGTTGTGAATTTGTTTTGAGCATCCAGGTATTCGAGTAAAATGGCTTGGCCTTCATTATACTTTGCTCGAATGATTTGAAAAGATCTTTCTGCACTCTTAACTCCGCTTTGCGAAGCTTCAAATGCTTGCTTTGCAGACTCCAGTTCATAGTGCGATTGAATCACTTGAAGCTCAATCTGCTTTTTTAGCTGCTCCATTTTGTTTTCAGTCACTTGGTAATCGATTCGGGCTTGCTGTGTTTTTGCTCGCTTCTCTCCACCTTTAAAAATGTCCCAGGTCATATTAAACTGAGCAAGCCAATATTGTTGATCGCTACCGAACTTGTAGTAAAATCCTTGGTACCCGACATCACCTACGACATTGATTTTTGGTAAATAAGAATTGCCTTTGTTCAAATCAATAAGTTGCTGATTGGCGCGAAGTCCATTTTGCAATTGCTGAAGTTCCTGACGTTGCTTAAGGGCCGTAGCCGTAAGCGAGGAAATGTCTTGCTGATTGCTGAAAAGGCTTGAAATCGTTGAATCTTTCTCTACAGAAGAATCCATGTTGCGATTGAGAAGGAAATTAAAATAAGCTTGAGCTACTTGATTATTTTTTTCGTTGTCGGCTATTTGTTGTTCCGTTTTATTCAGTTCATACTCTGTATTGAGCACTACATCTTTTGTCGCCTTTGCATTGGCTACCAATGATTGATTGATTTTTAGTAGTTGCCCAAAAGTGAATGTGTGTTCTTCAAAATTTCTAAAGCCTCATCGCTTTGCAGATATTGAAAATAGGCTGATGTAATCTCATACTTCAATTGATTTTCGTATGCCTTCTTTTGGGCTTGTTGAACCGTGATCAATTCTTTCTGCGCTTTGTAGTTGAAATAAATTTCAGGATTGAACAGCGGCTGAATCACTCGCACTTTCGAATCATGAAAGTTGTTGGCGAGGAAATTTGTAGACTGGTTTGGAATCAGGCTGTACTGCGGAGCATTTGGATTTGATGCAAGATTAATTGCATTCAAGTTTTTATAGACCGGATTCATCAGATCCCCAACTGGAATGGAAATTTTTCTACCTCCATCAGCAAACTGATAGGAAGCATTCACTCCGACATAAGGCATGAACAACGCTTTTGATTGAGCCAGGCTTTCCAAACTACGTTCATAGTTCAACTGTTCCTGCTTTAGCTGGAGGTTGTTCTTCAATCCTTCTTGAATGTAATTGTCAAGAACAGAACTCTGGGCAAAAACCGAGAAAGAGGCAGCTATGAGGGCGATTGAGAGTATTTTAGTTTTCATTGTTAATAGTATAAACAGTGTTTACTAAAAGGTTAAATTTTTTTATAATTCCGATAATATTTGCTTAAACATCTTGAAAGACTTGTCAATCATTTTTGAACGCTCTGCTTCTTCATAAATCTTCATCCGATCCCGCAGTGCCAATGTGCACATGCCGTGCATCGTACTCCATATTAAAAAAGAAAGCGTCTTATATTCCTTGTTTTTGAAAAAACCTTCCTGTTGACATTCTTTCACCAGGTTTTCCAGTTGGCAATGCGCGCTTTCACCTTCCTTCCATTCATCAGAATTCTTATCACACTCCATAGGTGCCTGCATGATGAACATGATGTCATAATACTGCGGAAATTTGAATGTGAATTCCATGTAGCGCTCTCCCATTTTAATCAGTCGCTTGAATGGATCTTTTATCGTAGCAAGCACCGACATGAATTCATTAAATTTTTTGAATGCTTCGCCATGCAACGCATAAAAGATTTCATTCTTGTCTTTGAAGTAGAGATATATAGTCGCGGGACTGTATTCAATTGCCTCCGCAATGTTGCGAATACTAACATCCTCAAAACCTTTGTCGACAAAGAGTTGGTGAGCCGATTTCAAAATCGTGTCACGCATTTCCTGTCGATCACGTTCCTTTCTTTCTTTTACGCCCATAACTGTGTGCTTATACGGGCAAAATTACTAAACAGTGTTCAGTTTACTAACAATGTTCTATTTTTTTAAGTAACTAATTGATTTACAGTAAGAAAATTTACTCTTGATGAGTATTTAGAAGTGAGGAATGGATATGAAAATAATTGACAATAGGTGAAATATTTTCGTCCTTGAAATTCAATTTTATTGTTTTTTGCACAATTAAAATTCTCGTTTACCTTTGCAGTCCCAAATTTAAAGGGAGCTTAGCTCAGCTGGTTCAGAGCATCTGCCTTACAAGCAGAGGGTCGGGGGTTCGAACCCCTCAGCTCCCACAAAAGCCTCAGGAATCTGAGGCTTTTTTATTGTCAATCCGCTCATGTACTTACGATAATAAGCTTTTTGTCAATTGCTTAACTTTCCGGCATGATCAACAATAAGCTAAGGCTTTATTGGACTTTGCAAATTGGCGGCTGGGCACTCTACGCCATCATTCAGGACATAGCCAGTGCACTCGCTTCGGGTTCTGGCTCGCTGAGTGGACCTCGCAACATTTTCTTTTTTTATGAAGCCTCCTTTTGCCTCTTGATCACTCACATTTTTCGTTATCTAATCAATCGATGGAAGTGGTTTAATCTAGGCATGTTCCGGCTAAGTCTTAGGGTAATTGTGTGCGTCTTTGTGATGGGTATAATCCTTTATTTTTTACGAATTCCTGTTTCCGTTTCCCTTGGATTGTTCAATCCCAAAGTAGCTTTTGATCCGCTTCGGATTATTGGTCTCTCGACAGTTTATGCGGTGATATTTTTCCTCTGGTCTGTGATGTATTTCATCTACAATTATTTTGAGCGATATAATAAATCACTCAAACTTGAGGCCACGGTAAAAGAAATTGAGCTCAATAATTTGAAAGCGCAGCTCAATCCTCATTTCATTTTCAATGCCATGAACAGTATACGTGCGTTGATCGATGAGAATCCTTACAAGTCTAAACAAGCTATCACACAGCTTTCAAACATCTTGCGAAATTCTCTTGTCACAGAAAAAAAAGGGCTAACCAAATTCGAAGACGAATTGAAAATAGTTAGAGATTATCTAAGCCTTGAAAGCATTCGCTTCGAAGAGAGACTAAAAACGGAATATGACATCGCACCGGGGTCCGAACGATTTTTGGGTTCCTCCGTTCATGATTCAGACCCTTGTAGAAAATGGCATCAAGCATGGTATTGCTAAGCTTACTGAAGGAGGCACAATCTTGGTAAAAACCGTGATTATAGATGATGAGCTTAAAATTCAAATTAGTAACAGCGGTAAATATGTGAACGGTCACAACGGAGGCCTGGGGCTTACCAACACTACCCAGCGTCTCAAATTATTATACGGTGATGCCGCTTATTTAAGAATTAGCAACGAAAAGAATAATTTTGTTTTGACTGAAGTGAAAATTCCACATTTATACAATTTGCAATAAAAAATATGAAAGCATTAGTGATTGATGACGAGCGCTTAGCGCGAAAAGAATTGATGAAACTTTTGGAAGAGCATCCTTCCATTGAAGTGGCTGGTGAAGCGATGAATGCGGATGAAGCCGAAAAGATGATTGAAGAACATAATCCAGATTTACTTTTTCTTGATATACAAATGCCCGGCCGAAATGGGTTCCAGTTGCTTGAGTCCCTGGATTCAGTTCCCTGGGTCGTCTTCACAACTGCTTACGATGAATTTGCATTGAAGGCATTTGAAGTAAACGCCCTCGACTATTTATTAAAGCCTATCCAGCCAGAACGTCTTAGCGAAGCTGTTCATAAAATCATGGAAAAAGAGAAGGCTAAGGCTGGCCGTAGCCACGACAAAAAACTTGGGCACGAGGATTCTGTATTTGTGAAAGATGGAGAGCGGTGTTGGTTTGTAAGTTTAGCCAATGTGCGGATGTTTGAGTCAGATGGAAATTATATCAAAGTCTATTTCGACAACAACAAGCCAATGATTCACAAATCGCTTAATGCGCTTGATGAAAAACTAGATGAACGTGCTTTCTTTAGAGCCAGCAGAAAACACATTATCAACTTAAGCTGGGTGGAGGGAATAGAAACATGGTTCAATGGCGGACTTATGGTGAAACTTCGCGGTGGTGATAAAGTAGAAGTGAGCCGTAGACAAGCTGCTAAATTTAAGGATATGATGAGTCTGTAAATTGATTGACTCGCCTAAAACAAAAACCCCGACTTGCTATTTAAGTCGGGGCTTTTTATTGTTTACTTATAAAGCTTATGCTGTAGCAGCAGATTGTTCAACTTTAGTTTGTTGTTTCAAAATCACAGACTTCTTAGCCTTATATCCACAGTATCCGCATTGATAGTGCTTGATAATCTCACCTGTTTCAGTTTCTGTGGGTTGTTTGATAATCTCTTCTTTCACCACTTTGAAAGTTTGATAGTTACACTCAGGGCACTGAAGTGCATGTAAGTGACCAGCATATTTTTCAATTTGAATGAATCCAGTTTCTTCGTCTTTCCAAACATCGTAGTCGACAGAGAAAACGTTCTCTTCAGCTTGCATACCTTCATCCAGATAAGCATCTTCTTCTTCTTCACTTAGAAGTTTCATTGGCTTTCCAGTTTTTGGGGAAATCCTAGGCATGTAGCGCAAAACTTTAAGTCTTTTTTCGATGTAGAATGGATAGTAAAACTTGAGAAGATTTTGAACAATAACGGCTACAATTAAACCCATAGCAGCGGTTACAAATAGTCGCACACCAATAAGCACTGGAGTAATATCACTCATAATGCTAGAGTTTGCGAAAAGACAGCCTCCAACAATTAGAACAATAACAGCGATCCACAGTGTGGCAATCTCATATTTATTGATAAAATCATATTTTTCTTTGCTACCTCTGGTTGTCGACAATTTGACGTAATAGCCAAACGCAATTAATAAGCCCACTGCCCAGCAGAGAAATCCAACTTTTTGAGATATCGAATTCCATTCTGTAAGAGGATGTGGTGCATCAGGATCCTGTGCAAAGGCCATTACAGGAAGAAACATCAATAGCATTGCTGCAGCTCTTTTTAGGTATTGTTTATTCATACTCAGGTTTGTTAATACGAGGAACCAAATATAATTAAAGTCCTTCACTTTTTTCTTAACTGAATCGACAAATATAATTAGTTCGACCAACAATCCGAATCCTAGTTGGGGTATAAAATATTGATTTTCAGGGCTCGTTATTAGGGAGCATGTTATCTGCAAATCCTATTATGGCCTCGCAAGCTTGAGTAGGGCATTCAAACATTGCCATATGGCCCGTGTCTTTAAATAGATGTACGGTTGCATGCTTAGCTATTTTGCCCATTTCTCGAATCGCGTCTGGAGGGACAGCAGTATCATTTTCACCACCCAAAATCAATATTGGTTTTTTTAAATTCTTTAGAAAATCTATAGAAGATTCTCGATCTCGCATGGCGCTTGTGTAAGCCAAAACAGTCTCCTTTGAGGTCTTTCGCGCAATAAAGTCTACACTCGGAATGGCTGGATGTTTTTTATCTAAAAACAATCCTGGCACAAAGGTGTCAATAAATGGGTCAGTGCCATGTGTTTTGACGAATTCTATAACCTTATTCCTGTTCGCTTTTCTCTCGTCTGAGTCAGGAAACGCAGTAGATTGGAACAACACTATGCTCTTCAGTATTTCTGGATTTCGTTTAGCCATCTCAAGAGCAACATAACCACCTAGAGAATGCCCAACTATGACTGGTTGTAAAATTTTTTTTTCGGTCATCCAGTCCAAAATAATCTTGGCAATATCTTTTATTTTAAAAGACTGAAGTGAAAGAGGGCTGCCGCCAAATCCCGGCAAATCAATTGTAAAAACTTCAAATTTTTCGGTTAATTTCTCAGCGAAACCGTTCCAGATTTCATGTGTCTCGCAAAAACCGTGGATTAAAATTACAGGTTGCCCCTTCCGAGTTTCTTACTGAAAATAGAATCCATCAAACGGTAGCCTTTGCAGGCTCGAGCATTGACGCAACGGCCTTTGCAATTCCATCAGGATCAAAACCGCATTCGCGATGCAGTTCAATTTGTTCACCATGCTCGATAACGGCATCAGGAATACCTAATCGTTTCACTTCCGCTTGGTAATTATTGTCGGCCATGAATTCGATAACAGCGCTTCCAAAACCTCCCTGCACACTTCCATCTTCAACCGTTATAACTTTCTTAAACTTTGAGAAAACTTCATGGAGCATTTTTTCATCTAAGGGCTTCACAAATCTCAAATCATAATGTGCTATGCTCACACTTTGCTTTTCGAAACGTTTACAGACCTCTACAGCATAGTTACCGATATGGCCTATCGTAAGAATGGCAAGTTCATCACCGTCTTTTATTTTTCTTCCAATACCAATTTCAATCTTTTCAAAAGGCGTTCTCCAATTTGGCATTACTCCTTGTCCTCGTGGATAGCGAATTGAAAATGCCTTTTCCATTCTTGGCAATTGAGCAGTGTACATCAGATTTCTCCAGCTCTTGCTCATTCATTGGTGCTGCTATAATCATATTGGGCAAGCAGCGGAAATACGCCAAGTCATAAGCACCGTGATGAGTAGGCCCATCAGAGCCAGCAAATCCAGCACGATCCAGACAGAAATTCACTGGTAAATTTTGGATGCATACGTCATGGATCACTTGATCATAAGCGCGCTGCATAAATGAACTATAAATGTTGCAAAAAGGAATCAATCCTTGTGTAGCCAATCCTGCCGAGAAAGTCACAGCATGTTGCTCAGCTATACCAACATCTATTGCGCGATCTGGCATTTCCCTCATCATGATATTCAATGATGAACCTGATGGCATGGCGGGAGTGATGCCTATGATTTTATCATTTGCTTTAGCTAGTTCAACCATCGTGTGGCCAAACACATCCTGATATTTTGGAGGCTGAGGTTGATCGTAAGTTTTTTTATAGATCTCGCCCGTGATCTTATCAAATACTCCTGGCGAATGCCAAGTAGTTGCATTTCCTTTTTCGGCCGGACCGTAACCCTTGCCTTTCGTTGTAATGCAATGAAGAATCTTGGGGCCTTTTATTTTCTTAAGATCAGTAAGTACTGCAACTAAGTGATCAACATCATGTCCATCAACAGGGCCAAAATATCGCAAGTGCAATGACTCAAATAAATTGCTCTGACTTAACAATGTTGATTTAATCCCGTTCTCAATTTTTGAAACAATCTCTTGAGCGCTCTTACCAAAATTGGAAAGCTTGCCAAGTAAATTCCAAACATCGTCCTTGAGGCGGTTATAAGTATTCGAAGTTGTAATGTCGGTGAGATAATCTTTGAGGGCACCCACGTTCGGGTCAATCGACATGCAGTTGTCGTTGAGGATGATCAGCAAGTTTGTATCAGAAACTCCGGCATGATTCAATCCTTCAAAAGCCATCCCGCCCGTCATTGCGCCATCACCGATGATCGCGACATGCTGTTTGTCGTTGATCCCTAAATTTTTAGAGGCAAATGCCATTCCCAAAGCAGCCGAAACAGAAGTTGACGAATGCCCAACTCCAAAAGTATCGTATTCACTTTCTTTTCTTTTCGGAAAACCAGAAATGCCTTTGTAAACACGATTAGAGTGAAACGAATCTCTTCTACCAGTTAATATCTTATGACCATAAGCTTGATGGCCTACGTCCCAAACAAGTTGATCGTAGGGCGTGTTAAAAACGTAATGGAGCGCAACGGTCAATTCAACTACACCAAGACTAGCGCCAAAATGCCCACCATAGACCGAAACATTGTCAATGATAAAATGCCTTAGTTCCTCGCAAAGTTGAACCAACTGAGCCTGATCCAATTTTTTAAGATCTGCAGGACTATAAATTTGTGCTAATAATTTTCCGGGCGTAATCAGCATTTCAGTTCAAACTAGGGGTATTTGACGGGATTTACAATTCCTCTGACTGCAAATTTACGTATTTCTAATTGCTCAAGTTTTTGTCTTAGGTTTTGAATATTTTTGCGATCCAATAAGCGTATGACACAGGAAAATTTTGAAGTTAGACTTCCTCTTTTTGAAGGCCCATTTGATTTGCTTTTGTTTTTCATCGAACGCGATGAATTAGACATAAACGATATCCCTATTTCAAAGATCACCGCTGATTTTTTGGAATATCTGCACCGCCTTGAGACACTCAATATTGAAGTTGCAAGTGAGTTCATTTTAGTAGCTGCAACGCTCATGCGGATCAAATCAAAAATGCTATTGCCTCGCCCTCAACTTGATGAGCAAGGCAATGAAATTGACCCTCGCGAAGAATTGGTAAAACACTTGATGGAGTACAAAAAGTACAAATCAGTAGTTGATCAATTCCACAAAATGGAAGAGACCGAGTTGATGAAGGAGAAGCGTGGCAATTTGATGAAGGAACTTCGTCAGTTGGCTGAAAGCACGAATGTGGAGGCTGAACTTCAAGATGTCGATCTTTTCAAACTGCTTACTGTGTTTGAAAAAGTGTTGAAGCGTCAAGAGGAAGAAAAGAACAAGCCCGTTCATCAAGTCATTCAATATCCTTATACAATTGAAGGGCAAAAGGAATTTATTTTGAATGAAGTCACAACAAAGTCGAGAGTTGCATTCACAGAACTTTTTGAAAGTGCACCTACTCGTATCGCATTGATCTTTAATTTCCTTGCCATTCTTGAAATGTTGGCCAACGGTTTTTTGAACATTCAGATTGGCGAAGGATACAATAATTTTTGGGTGACGAAACCTGAAGCTGTTACTACAACTGAAACAACTCAAGAATGAAACGCGTAACTGGACTCGGTGGTGTGTTCTTCAAATCTGAAGATCCAAAAAAATTGAAAGAATGGTATGGTAAGCATCTTGGCTTACCAGTCACCGAATATGGAGTTTCATTTGAATGGATTGATATTAATAACAAAGAGGCCAAAGAGCCAGCTCAGACTGCCTGGAGTCCATTTGCAAAAGACACTAAATATTTTCAGCCGAGTGAAAAACAATTCATGTTCAACTATCGGGTTGAAAACCTGGTTGAGTTATTGAAAATATTGAAAGAAGAAGGCGTTACTATCATTGGAGAAATTCAAGAATACCCATACGGAAAATTTGGATGGATCCTCGATCTCGAAGGAAATAAAATTGAACTTTGGGAACCTAAAGATGATGGTTTTTAGATTCTTGATCTTTGGTTTAGTGAACCAATAGTCCTTGCGCCTTAAGAAAATTAAGCTCACTTAGTTTTGTGTTGTAAGCTGCCTGTGAAAGCTGATACTCAGCCGTTTCGTAAGCCAATTTTACAGTTCGATACTCTATATAATTCGATAAGCCCTGCTTAAACCGTTGCGCAGCTATATAAAGACTTTGGTTAGCTAAATCCACATTCTGTTTGGCAAGGTCAATGATTTTCAAATTGTTTTGGAAACTTAAATACGCTTTATACAAGTTTGATTTCTCCTGCAATTCTGAGGCTTTCAATCAAAGATTATCAGACGCAATCTGCATATTCTGATTTCTTATAGCTGTACGCGTAGTAAGGTTATTCAGTATCGTCCACGAAAAAATAAGTCCACCGTTGTATCCATAATTCTTATTCAATCGCTGTATTCCTAAATCAAAAGAAGAATATTGATAAGTGTAGTTTCCTGTAAGACCAATTTTGGGCATTGAGTTCGCTTTGAATTCCTTTAATGCAAGCCCATCAATTTCAAGCGTTTTTCTTCCAATCAAAATAGAGCTGTTATTTTTATCAGCATTATCCAGTGCACTGGTGTACTCAGGCTGTGTTTGAATCGTAATTGTGTCAGGCACGTTGAACTCGGTATCTTGTGACCTCTTCAAAATGGTATTTAAATTAACTCGTTGTTCATTCAATAAATTCTGTTGCTGCGTGATTTGAACCAAAATGTTATTGTAATCAATTTGAGTTTGCAATACATCGACAGCAGAACCAACACCAGCTTTTAATTTTTGCTCGGCTAATTTTTTTTGCTCTTCCCCTAAAAGCAAAGATGTGTTTAATGATTTGATGAATTGCTCAATACTTATCATTTGATAGTAAGTCGTGAGAGATGTTAGTAATGTGGTTTCAACCGACAGTCGATACTGTAGGTTACTCAACTCTTCCGCTCTGCTCAATTTGCTTTTCGTAGCAAACATTTTTAATCCATCGAAAAAATACCACGTGACCACAAGAGAAGGAGAGTAGCTAACTGAGTTGATCGTTTGGCCGTCAACAGGTTTAGCAGATGAGCTTGGATCGTAGTGAATCGTGCTTGTTGTGCGGCCAAAACCAAGTGGGTTTTGTGGGCTACCTGCTGCTATTGAGACTTGAGGAAGCATCCCTGTTGTACCGCCAGAAACTGTACCTCCTGTTGACTGTCCACCACCCACTAAACCAATATTATTATTGTTCTTAGCTACTTGAACATTGTTTTTGGCAATCTCAATATCAAAATTGTTTTGAATAGTCAATTTAATTACGTCTTCCAAGGTCAGTAGTTCTTGACTCTTAACAGAGAATGATATAAACAAAAGAAATACTACGATAACTTGATACAAGTTTTTCAAAAGCAACATTTTACTTTATCTGTTTTGGATAAATTTTAAAAAAATAAATTTGGGATGGCTTAGTGTTCATAAACTAACTCCTTGTGCGGTTGAGTCGGTACTTCCTCCTCCAATTCCTTATCGATGTGTTTTCTCGCTCTCGACAAATATGAATACATCGCTGGGATAACGAAAAGAGTAAGGATCAATGAAAACATAATACCACCAACGATTACAATCCCAAGTGGAATTCTACTAGTACTTGCATCACCAAGGGAAAGAGCGATGGGCAAAGAACCCAAGGCCATTGCAAGACTAGTCATTAAAATCGGGCGCAAGCGAAGACGTGATGCTTCCAATACGGCATTAAATTTATCAAGCCCTTCTTCACGTTTTTGATTCGCAAACTCAACTATCAAAATTCCATTTTTCGTTACTAAACCGATAAGCATGATCATTCCTATTTGTGAGAAAATATTTATCGTCTGGTTAAAAATCCAAAGTGAAATGAACGCTCCGCTAATGGCCAAAGGAACCGTCATTATAATTGTAAAAGGGTCAATAAAACTTTCAAATTGTGCTGCGAGCACCAGATAAATCAGTGCTATTGCAAGTATAAACGCGAACATTGTATTACCAGAGCTTTCAGCAAAATCTCTCGAGGTCCCTGTCAACGAAGTCGTAAATGAATCATCAAGAAGCGGCTTCACTATATTGTCCATCGCTTGAATGCCATCGCCAACAGTTTTCCCAGGCGCAAGCCCTGCTGAAATGGTAGCTGACTTGTATCTGTTGAAATGATAAAGTGCTGGCGGTGTTGCAGATTCTTCGATGGTAACAACGTTATCAATGGAGATCAATTGACCAGAGCCTGTTCGCACATAAAGCTTTTTTAAATCTTCCGGATCATCACGATCAATGCGAGTCACCTGACCGATTACTTGATACTGCTTCCCTTCTCGTGTAAAATATCCAAACCTCAAATTACTATAGGCCAACTGAAGTGTTTGAGAAATATCCTGAACACTGATCCCTAGTTGCGTTGCTTTAAGGCGATTAATCTTTACGCGTAATTCTGGTTTATTGAATTTCAAATCCACATCAACTCCCTGAAGGGTTGGATTTGAATTTGCTTGTTCCAAAATTTTTGGAAGGATTGCTTGAAGCTTATCAAAGTTGTTGTTTTGAATTACAAACTGTACAGGCAATCCACCACGTCTATTTACTGAAATAGTTTGCTCTTGAATTGGAAAGGCTTTGCCTTGAGGGAATCTTGGCAAATTCCTACTAACCATATCTACGATTTGCTGCTGTGAACGATTTCGGTCTTTCGGATCAACTAAAGTTGTGCGCATAAACGCAGTGTTCACAGATCCCGCACCAGAAAAACCTGGCGCTGTCACTGTTAAAACTATTCTAGCTTCTGGTATGGAGTCTTCTGCGAACTGAACGAGTTCATCTACATAACCATCCATGTAATCGTAAGAAGTCCCTTCAGGTGCTGTTATGCTCAATCTAAACTGATTACGATCTTCCATTGGCGCTAGTTCAGACTGAAGAATCTGGCTAAGAGAATAAATTGAAGCGATACATAATCCGATAATAAGAAACGCAACCCCTCTTATTTTCATGAATCGCGACAGAAAATTCTTGTAGCCATTTTCCATTCCAACAAAGAATGGTTCGCTAAATCGGTAAAACCAAGAATGCTCATGCGATTCTCGAGTGAGTTTTACACTAAGCACTGGTGTCAATGTCAATGATACAAAAGCGGAGATAAGCACTGCGCCAGCAACCACTATTCCAAACTCGCGGAATAATCGACCAACAAATCCTTGAAGAAAAACGATGGGAAGAAAAACTACTGCTAGTGTAATAGAAGTAGAGATGACAGCAAAGAAGATTTCTTGCGAGCCTTCTTTTGCTGCTCTGTATTTGTTCATCCCTCCTTCCAATTTTTTATAAATATTTTCCGTCACAACAATTCCATCATCCACCACGAGACCCGTTGCCAAAACTATTCCGAGCATGGTCAACACGTTGATAGAAAAATCGCACAAATACATAATAAAGAATGTAGCGATCAGTGAAACCGGAATATCAATAAGAGGGCGAATGGCGATCAAAAAATCTCTGAAGAATAAATAAATGATTAATACAACGAGCAAAAATGAAATCAGCAAAGTTTCTTCCACTTCAGAAATGGCTCGCTTGATAAAAACAGTTTGATCAAGAGCTATGTTTAATTTTATATCGCTAGGGACTTCTTTCTTCAGTTGGTCCATGCGCTTATAAAACTCATCAGAAATCGAAACGTAATTTGCTCCAGGCAAAGGCACAAGTGCCAAACCCACCATTGGCACACCGCGGTCTTTCAAAATTGATTCTTCGTTTTCAGGACCAAGTATTGCTTGACCAACGTCTTTTAGTCGAATGTCACCAGTAGTTGAGGCCTTGACAATGACTTCATTAAAATCTTCCTCGGTATAAAGCCGTCCGAAAGTTCGCACTGTCAGTTCAGTCGAGTTGCCAGCAATTTTTCCTGAAGGCAATTCAACATTTTCACGATTGAGCGCGTTCTGAACGTCTAGTGGAGTAAGATTGTATGCACTCAATTTTGATGGGTCAAGCCAAATGCGCATCGCAAATTTTTTCTCTCCCCAAATTTGTACACTGCTTACTCCTTTAATGGTTTGAAGGCGTTCCACTAAAACATTAGTCGCGTACTCAGTAAGCTGCAATGGGTTTTTTGTGTTACTCTGAACTGTCATGCTAATGATAGCGTCAGAGTTAGCGTCTGCTTTTGAAACGACAGGTGGTAATGTCAAATCTTGTGGCAGTGAGCTACGTGCTTGTGAAACTTTGTCGCGTACATCGTTTGCTGCGGCTTCAAGGTCAACCCCAAGATCAAACTCAACATTAATTCTGCTTGTGCCAATACTTGATGTGGACGAGATATTTCGAATGCCTGCTATTCCATTGATTGCTTTTTCTAGAGGTTCTGTGATTTGCGATTCAACAATATCCGCGTTGGCTCCTGAGTAAGACGTAAACACATTGATGTTTGGCGGGTCGATTGCAGGATAATCTCGAACACCCAAAAATTTAAAGCCGATCAAGCCAAATAATACCAGTATGATGCTCATCACAAATGATAGCACTGGCCTCCTCAAACTCAACTCAGAAATATTCATTTGTCAATAATTTTAATCATGATCTGACTGACCTCGTTGTACAATTTTATTTTCCGTAACGATGCCACTTTGAAATTTTGATTTTTCCTTTTGGCCGAATGGACATCAACCCAGTTGTGACAACGGTATCTCCAGGTTTCAATCCATTTAAAATCTGAACATAAACTGAATCACGAATTCCAGTTTCTATTGTTAAGAATTTTGCGCTGTCCTTTCTTAGCAAAACAATTTGTTTGTCGCGAGCGCGTGGAATAACCGCTTGCGAAGGAACCATTAGAGCATTTGTTTGACGACCCAACTGCAGATTGACTTTAGCGAAAACTCCCGGCAATAATTCCGGATGATTTTCTTTGACAATTGCTTTTATTTTCAGTGTCCGTGTAACCTGATCGACATTTCCTTCTGTCGCAATCACTGTTGCGACATGATCTTTTTCTCCACCATCAACTCTGAATTTTACGTTGTATCCAACCTGGATTTCCTTCGCATATTTTTCTGGAATAGAAAAATCAAGTTTCAATTGACTGACTTGTCTAATGCTGGTAAGAATATCTGTTGGTGACACATACGCTCCTAAGCTCACATTTCGCAAACCAAGTTTGCCATCATAAGGCGCAAGAATTTCTGTTTTAGAAATAGAAATTTTTGTCGTCTCAATGTCTGCTTTTAGATTGTCTACCGCCAATGCACTCAAATCAAAATCTTGCTGACTGATACCGTTGATCTTAAGCAAATCGCGTTGACGCTCAACGGTTCTGTTAGAGATGTCAAGTTGAACTTCCAACTTTTTAAGTTGAGCTTGTAAATCCTGATCAAAGAGTTTCACCAGCAACTCTCCCTTTCTTACTAAAGAACCTTCTTGAATATTTAATTTCACAATGCGTCCCGTTACCTCAGGACGAATTTGAGTTTCTTCCACAGGAAGGAGTGAGCCTGGCACTTCAACATTTTCGCTTTCAAGGCGCGGCTCCACGATAAAACCTTCTGCCTCCACTGGGCCAGATTTTTTCGCGCCAGGAAGTGCAGTCGTTTTCTTCTTGCATGAAACCAAGAAGATTGTGAAGATTAAGAAGAGTATCGCAAATCTTTTGAACATGAGTTTTACTTAAAATCAGAATTTAAATCTAACGCAATCACCCACTAAGAGTTCATTTTTCAAACTCAATATTGAACCGTTCGTGTAATTTCAAAACTTGGGGAATCAGCAACTCGCTTTCATCATTCGTAATAATAAAATCAGCACGACCCACTTTTTCTTCTTCGCTCATCTGACTTTTAATAATTTTTAACAAATCCTCTTTTGTTCGTCCCTGATCTCTTTTCAGCACACGCTTGATCCTCACCTCTTCAGGAGCTGTAACAACAATGATTTTATCCAATGATTTATATGAGCCCGATTCGTAAAGCAAAGCCGCTTCTTTGACGATGTACTTTCTGTCTTTGTTAGATTGAATCCATCTTTCACTGTCTTCAGCCACACGTGGGTGAACTAAACTGTTAAGTTCTTTGAGCTTTTCAGGATCATTGAATACTCGCTTGCTTAAATATTCTCGATTCAATGTTCCGCTCGAGTAAGCTTCAGATCCAAATTTATTTTTTATCTGCTCCAATAAAATCAAATCTTCCGTCATGAGCATCTTCGCCCTTGTATCAGCATCGTAAACGGGCACGCCAAGGGTCGCAAAGATTTTACAGACCAAACTTTTGCCTGAACCTATGCCACCTGTAACTCCAATTCGAAGCGGTTTATTCATAGACACATTCACAAAACAAATTTAAATGAAATCAATGGGGCTTAACGTGAACCGAATCAACACTTACTAGCTGAACGTACGAAGGCAAATTTGAAACTTGCGGCAACGCTGAATTATTCAATCCAAAATTCTCAATGTTCACCGTCACAGAAATATCCTTTAGCAAAGAATTGAAATCGGAAAAGCGAGAGACAGGAACTTGAAATTTTGCCATTACACTATCAGCTGTCAAAATAATTTTCTTGTTGGTAGATATTTTCAATCTCCTCGTTACATTCTGTACTTGTCCAACCTCAAACATGACTTGCGCCAAAGGAGGATCTCTTTTCACAAATTCGCTTCCTTCAAAAACGATTTCCACCTCTTCGCGAAAATTCTCATTGATATTCTTCTTATCAATTTTTAGGACAATTGAATCAATGATTGCATGAAGTCTGCTTTCGGGCCCTTCAATCTTAATTGAATCTGGAAGTACCACCACAGGACTTATTCGGCCATAACCTTCCTTAAAAGTAACTGATGAGATGTCAGCAAGGAGTTGGTACCGATGGGCGTCACGCTTATCGATACGAAGATAGAGCGTGTCGGTCGCAACAAAATTTATTTTGAAATTCCCAAGTTGAGTTGCGATGACAGGCAATAAAGAATTGGCAACAATTTTTCTTATTTCATTTGGTCTATCTAGGGGAATAATTATTTGTGACTCTCTTAAGCCAACATATTTTCTAAACAGGTCCCAACCTATCCCTGTTACATTGAGGGTAATATTTTTGGGGAGATGTTCGGCTGGAACAAATTTTTCTCCATTGAATTCAAACAAAATCGGAAAACGAACATTGGCAGAATAATTTTTATTGAATGCATTAAACATCCAAAAAACAATAGCCGTGAGCACACAAAGTGTCACGGCTTTCCAATTGGCTCGGTCAAACCGAAAAAGGTTGAATATGACTCGGACGAAATTCATTGGTTCATCCTGAAATTCACCACTACTGTGGTGTAAAATTTAGGCAGTTGCTTTTTTGCTTGCTGCTTTTGTAGAGTCCATCGATACAGCCGACTTAGAAAACTTGATACGAGCACCGCGCTCTACTTCAACAATAAAAGTATCATCTTCAATTTCTGCGATGCGGCCATGAACACCTCCAATGGTTACTACGTAATCACCTTTCTTAATTTCTTCAACAAATTTCTTTTGGTCTTTGGTTTTCTTTTGTTGTGGTCTTATCATGAAGAAATAAAGAATACCAAACATCAACACCATCAAAATAGGAAAACTCCAAGGGCTCTGCTGTGATTGCAATAAAATTGAATACATGTTTTTAAAATTTAGGCCGCAAAGTTATATCAGAATTCCAAATTCTAGATTAAAAATCAACATATTAAAAAGGGATGTTTTAATTGGCAAAAGCGTCCATGGCGACTGTGGGTTTGCCGCTATTGTCAAAAGCCCCTAAACTATAACCCTGCCAATTGCTATAGCATTCTGGTTCCCAATAAAAGACGCCCAAACCATTACCTCCATTTACAGATTTTGTTTTGGCAATGATGTCAATTAAAAATGATTTGCAAGTAACTGGTGACTCGACTGGCATACCGACCTCCACAACCATTACAGGCTTATTATATCGACTTACCAAGTCGTTCATATTCGCGAGACATTGGCTGTCAACAACACTCCAATCCTGATTAGCATAAGAAGGATAAAGCGACATGCCTATGATATCAAATTTCGCTTTGGGAGTTGTAGAAGTTAGAGAATCGAACATCCAATGGAAAAGTCCATTGTCAAATCCGTTTGATAAGTGCACGATTACTTTGGTTGAGCTGCTTACAGATTTAACTGCGTCATAACCTGCATTGATCAATGTTGCAAAATTGGGCATACTCTTAGATGCACGGCCATCTTCCCAGAGCATACCGTCATTGGTTTCATTGCCAATCTGAACCCAGTCAGGAGTAATTCCATTTAATTTCAGCGTGTCCATCACGCCTTTAGTGTAGTAGTAAAGTGAAGACTTCAATGAGTCAAAATTTAAGCTGGCCCAAGCCGCGGGTTTATACTGCTTACCTGGGTCCGCCCAATCATCGCTATAATGAAAATCGATCATTACTTTCATCCCAAGATTTTTAGCGCGCTTCGCTTTTGCTATCACATCAGTAGTATTATTCCATCCCGCCTTTGGATGAACCCAAGCTCTCAGTCGGATGGAATTGATTCCCTTATCTTTTAATATCTGCATGCAATCTTGCTGAGTGCCTTGACTATTATAGAATTTCAAACCAGCAGCTTCCATCTGCGTAAGCCAGCTCACATCCGCACCTTTTGCAAAGAAAGTGGTGTCGCTTCCATTAGTATTTGATTTGCTGTCCTTAGAACCGCAGCTAAGCAAGCTCAGTGCTGCGAATGAAAATAAAAGAAATTTCCTCATTGTTTTCGTTTTGATCCATCACAAAATACAAAATCCCCATGAAGGGGATTTGTCAATTTACTTTACACATTCAAAATCTTATTTGCGCGGTCCATTATCTGAGCTCGCTGCAACCATTGCTTTGAATTTGAGTGTCGTTGTTTTAGGCCATGTATTAGCGATAACTGAAATAGTTTTATTGTTCATACCAGGTCTTCCTTTGGTATCAAACTCTGCTTTGATGAAACCAGTTTCACCCACAGCAATCGGTGTTTTCGTCCAATCAGGTGTGGTGCATCCACAGGTTGGTTTTACATCTTGAATAATCAGCGGAGCATTTCCTGTGTTTTTAACTTTATAAAGGTGCGCAACCTTTGGACCTTCTGGCACAGTCCCAAAATCATGATTGTCACTATCAAACTCTATAACTGGTAGCGGACCTTCTGGCTTTGGAGTGGTTTCGGGTGCGGCTGCAACCGGGGATAAAGGTGTAATTTGGCTAGGCTTGGTACCTTCCAATTTTGACAATCGGCTTTCCACGTCTGCAAGTCTTTTTTCAACGGCTCTGTCTCTACATGCTGTAATTGATATCGCCCCAATCAACACAAGAGCCTTCAATGCTATTTTCATACTTCTTTTTTTACAAAATTAATTTCTTGACGTTCAATTTCTGAAAAGCGTTCCTTGGTTAACAAAACTTTAACTGTTTTTTCCTCTGATCTGCTCTAGCAGTTCATCAACATCATCAAGTAGCTGCTGCGCTTTTCCTTTCGCTTCGGAAACAACTTTTTCACCTTGAGATTTAGCTTCGGTTGTAAGCGGGGTGTCCTTTCCACTCATTAGATCATCAAGATAAGCTTGAAGCATTTTTTTGTATTTGTCGAGTTGGAAGGAAAGTTTTTCACGTGTATTTGAGCCCTTGTCTGGGGCGTACAAAATACCAAGAATCGCTCCTGCGGCTGCGCCCGCCAAAAAAGCCATCAGTGCGTTGCTGCTCTTTTTGCCCATAGTTTTCAGTTTAGGATTACAAAGATAACGAGTGACACGAAAAATTTCATCAAATCGTAAAGTCATTTCTCGGGTAAACAATATTTTTACGCTCTATGAACAAACAATATAGTCCTGAAGCTGATAGGAGTCCCGAGATTCAGGAAATAATTGGAGAAGTACCTAAGGCAATAGTTCGATGGGGTATCGTAGTTATTTTGGGCATTCTGCTCATAGTAATGGCGGTGAGCTGGTTTATTCGCTACCCCGACCTATTGAATGCCAAAGTAACGATTACTACAACGCCTGCTCCAATAGCTATAGTGTGTAAGGTGTCGGGGAATATTGTCCTGTTGAAAAAAGAGAATGCGAGAGTATCCAGTGGAGACTTGATTGGCTATATTAAATCAAATACAAATCCTGAAAGCGTTTCTAAATTAGAAAAATTTGTCAGCTCACATGAGCATTTTTCAGATTATAATTCTTTTGGTGCACTCGGTGATCTCGAAATTACTTGGGCCGAACTCGTTAAAGCTGATGAGTCTTTTAAACTATTTTTAAACAATGGTTCATATCCTAAACAGATCGCACAGCTAAACCAGCAAAAAAATTCTTACAACAAGCTCGCCCAGTCGCAATTGAGTCAACAAAAACTGGCTGTACAAGAATTAGCCCTTATGAAGGAAAAATTTAAGACAGACTCTATTCTTTTTTCTCAAAAAGTCTTGTCGGTTGTTGATTTCAGTCAATCAAAAGCAAATTGGTTTTTACAAATGCGAAACGCAAAATCGATTGAGACATCAATTATAAATAGCGAAATACAAATCGATCAAATCAATAAACAGATATCCGATCTTAAAATAAAAGAAACGGAAGACAATCAGCGATTGGAACTAGACATCCAAAGTGCACTAAATAAATTGAAGGCTGGAATTGCAAAATGGAAGGAGAATTATTTGTTCGTATCTCCGATAAAAGGACAGTTAGCATACCTAGGCTTTTTAGAGGATGAGCAGTTTTTAGAAACCACCAAACCCTATTTTTCAGTAATTCCTGAACATGGTAATCTTATAGCCAAGGCTGAATTGCCAATACATGGTTCTGGTAAAGTGAGAGAAGGTCAAAGTGTAAATATTCGATTGGAAAATTACCCCTTCGAGCAGTTCGGAATAATTAGGGGAAAGGTTGTATCCATTTCGATAATTCCTGGAAACGATAACTATAGAATTACAATTGAATTGCCGCAGCAACTGGTAACCTCTGTTGGAAAAAAAATAAAGTTTAGTCAGCAGCTGACTGGAAGTACCGAAATTATAACTGAGGATTTAAGTTTATTGAATCGATTTTTCTATCAGTTTAGAGTGCTTTTAAAGAGGTGAGATAGCAGTAATTTAAAAAGGATCCTGAGATGAGGATCCTTTCTTTTACAGGATTATTTAATACCTGTACTAGATTACATGCAATGGCCAAATGTATTTACGCACATATTACATGCGCAAGTAACACCGTCAAATCCATAAGCCGCACAGCACTGAGCGTTAGAATCAGTGCAACAAACTCCATTGAGGTGTCCTCCTTTTAAATTTTGCTGCTCTTTTGCTGACAATTTTTTAGCACTTGTCAAACTTGAAATTTTCTTTAACATTTTTCATTGACGATTTTTTTTATCAAAAACCGACAAAAACTTTAATTAGTGCTTACTCTTTTTGAAGGTTTTCAGCTTCCCCTTTGATTAGGTCGTGTCAACATTATATTTTGACAGTCATCAAAACGAGATCAGGCCGCAGAGCAAGCGCAGCTGTAAATGCAAAGGGCTCCAAAACCACAAACCTGATAACCTCCACAAACTATTCCTGGACCGGGTCCTGTTGCTGGACCACAGCAGTAGCTCGGGCCTCCTGGGCAATAAATAAGACCTCCTTTAAGATTTTTTTGCTCGGCATTACTAAGAGGCGTAACTCCAGCTAGATTTGAAATTTTCTTTAACATGTTTCTATGACAATTTTGTATTTCAAAAACTGACAAAAACTTTGATTCTATGCCTACTCTTTTGAAAGGTTTTCGGCATTTCCTTTTTTGGTTATTGCAAAATGAATTTTAATTCTTGAGCGCTGTAATTCTCAGGTAAACGCTTGCCATTAATAAAAATGGTCGGAGTAAAGGAGATCATGGATTCTTTACACCATTTTGCCATGTCTTCTATTTTTTCACCCTGTTGCTTTAACTCTCCATTCATTGGATACTTAGTGGCAAAATTTTCATAGTTTTTCTGCTCGGCATTATACCAATCATCAATCGCTTTGGCAGTTTGATCTGGATTTCCTTTCTCCGCCACTGCGAGCAAATGTTTTACCACAGTAGCTCTCGGATCATTATCTTCATTGGAAGCTGTAAAGATGATTCGTAGGTTATAATTTTTATTGTGAAGGATTATCTCTTCCAACGGAGGATGTGCTTTAGCACATGGCCCACAATAAGGATTACATACTTTCAGTATTGTATTTGGTGCATTCGGATTACCTATCGTGATGCCTAATGCCTGCCATCCTTCAGCTGCCGTTTCTTGTTGTTGAAGTAATGCATCAAAAGTATCGGGGTTATATAGCAATCTTTTAAAAGCGGCCTCGTACTCTGGAGCTTTTTTTGACGAGCTGATAATTGGCTTTAACTGACTCCATCCGATGATTGGCAACGAGACACAGATAACCGCCAAAATAATGGTGAGTGGACTTGCCCAATCGTTGCTCAATAACTGATCAGTTGATAAAAAATTATAAATACTCCAAGCTAGCTCAAGAAATAGTGCGGCTTGAACAGTCAAACATAGAGGACACCATTGTTTAATTCTTATCCACTGATAATATAGACTGAAAATAATATAGGGCGAGGCGAGTGCGGTTGCGAAGATTAGACAAGTTATTTTAATAGACGGAGAAACTCCAGGATACAGCAAAAACAAAATTGTTGAAGCAAAATAGTAGAATCCTAGTTCGCTCCAACTCATTCCAAAAATTTTACTCGCTCCACTGTTGAGCACAGCATCACATCCGTTGTGCTTTCCTGCCGAACAAATACTTTTTACAATCTGATTCGATTTATCTACTTCATAGGTCAGCAGCAAAATAGTTGCTCCTACACCCAAAAGTTTAATGAGGGCAAGAAAAGCAAAATTCGTTGCGCCTGTTCCCAAAGTATAAAATGAAGTGGCAAAAAGTAAAATCGCCACCACGACAGAAATAATAACTGTACTTAATTTTTTTCTCTCTACTCTTTTTTCATCTTCAATCTTTAATAGATAATCTTTCTCTCCACTGTTTTCGTTTGGCTCGGCTACAAATATCACATCACGATAATTCCTCAGAAATTGTTCTTTAGTAATGATAATTTTTTTATTTCGGTCCATTACCAAGTGAACCGAATCAGCCGTTATTTTAGTAACCACCACAAAATCATTTTCTGAATCATTATAAAAGGCAAGGAATGGCCCATCTAACTGATCGAGATTTTCAGCTGGCATCTTAAAGGCTTCATTTGGCACGCCAAAACGATTGCAAACTGCATTTAAACTATAAAGGCTTGGATAATAGGAGTTTTCAAGTAAGCTTCTCTTTATAGAAGTTGTGCTGATTTTAGCTTTGATCATTGTAAGATATTGCTCAGCCACATCTACTAATTTTGAATCAGAACTTTGCATATAACTTTGTGAGTTTGTGATTGTCTATTTTCTAGCAAAAAGCCCCCGAAAAGGGGGCAATTATTATTTCAAATGAGGCATTACTTCCTCCATAAAGCCCTTAAGGGCAAACGTTTTGACACCAGCCATATGTTAAATTACAACACCAGTCTGGAGGGCACGGATTATATGGAGGTGTATAGCATTTTAGATGCCCGCCTTTGATCGTCATCTGCTCTTTGTTGGAGAGGACTTTGATGTTGTTCATGGATTTAATTGACTTAATCATGATTTGAAAATTAAGTTTTGCCTACTCATTCGCGTTTCGGCTTTCGCGGCAACGATTATCTACTAACATTGCGCTGGCTAAAATAGAGTACAGGTGTCCATTAAGATCGGACACCTGTTCTTGACTTAATCCAAGTCATCAGTTATACCATTTACTACGGATTACCGCAATTAGTACCTCTCTCACATGAACAATTTGTATAATCTGGACCGATACAAGTTGACAGATTGCAACACCAGGTAGGGGGGCATGGCTGTGTTACACTACAAGGCTGATTACCCCCTCTAACTGCATTGCTCTCTTTCATTGACAAGACCTTAACGTCCTTCATGGATTTAATTAAGTCAATCATACTTTTAAAATTTGTGGCTTACCTACTCATTCGCTTTTCGGCTTCCGCGGCAAAAGCTATCTGATAGTTGATATCAATTCATCTTGCGCTATTAAATTAGAATACAGGAGTCCAACGCTATTGGACTATCGTAAAAATTGTGTCCTCCTTTTATATTTTTCATCCTGCCGATAACGATTGAAAATTTATTTGTGTAATGATATGTGCGCCTAAAGTGGCAAAAAGAGATTTCAGCACCCAGTTCTTTAAACTCAGTTAGATTTTCCATTAACATACTTCGAGAGATACCAAGTTTTTCTGCGAATTCTTTTGACGTACCAGTAACCTCTCTTTTCATCAGATCATCCATTCTTTTCAATCGATCGATATACTTCAGTAAGCTCATATCTTTTTCAGTTACCTAATTCAAGTTGATTCTTTACGAGTTCAAAATATTTTCCTTTAGATTGAGTTAAATCACGATGAGTTCCTACTTCAACTATCTCACCTTGCTCCAATACAACTATTTGATCTGCATTTTTAACTGTACTCAATCTGTGGGCTATAACAACCACCGTTTTCCCTTTAAAAAAATCATCAAGGTTTTGCATTATTTTCTTCTCATTATTTGCATCCAATGCACTTGTCGCTTCATCAAAAAATATCATTTCAGGATTTTTATAAACGGCCCTCGCAATTAATATTCTTTGTTTTTGACCCTGATCTGACTCCCACTCCGCTTTTCCCAATAATTGTATTGTATCGCAAAGGGCAGCGACTCTATGAACTCTTCTATATTGGCCACAATCTTACTGCATGATTTAATTTCTTATGATCAATCTCCTCCTCCCCAATAGCGATATTACGAGCGATGGTATCTGAAAAAATAAAACCATCCTGCATTACAGTTCCGCATTTGCTTCGCCACAAGCTAGGGTCTATATATTTCAAGTCTTCTCCGGGCAATAGTCATCGGTGTATCGATTAATGGGATTAAAAAATTTCAACAGTAACTTCATTAATGTTGTTTTGCCACTACCGCTGCTACCAACAATTGCAGTTACCTTACCATGAGGGATGATTAAATCAATTTCATTCAAGACTTTAGTAGACGTCGTGGGCCTTCATACTGAAACTATAAATCGTGCACAATTATTTGACCTTTTTCAATGGCAGAATTGGAAATGATTTGTAGTGTGTACATTTTCATTTTCCTGGTGATTGATTTCATTTATTCTTTCCAAGCTTATTCTAGCATCTTGCCAATCACGAAATGAAGTTGAGGAAATCACTCAAAGGAAACGTTTAGCTGACCTATGATATACTGCACAGACACATCATACCCATGGTCATCTCTCCTTTAATAATAGCCGTCGTTGTCATTGCTGTTATCAGCATGTTTTTCGTTTCGTTTAAAAATGTGCTGCCACCATCTTGGACTGTTGTAAGCGAAGGCTGGCAAAACTGACTTTAAAAAGTTTACTTGAGTTCGCTCCCATGCCCAACGGCTTTGTGTTTCGCTATTACTTATTTTAATCTCCGACATTCCTTCGACCTTGTTCTACTCAAAGTAAACTTCTCATTTGATCGCCAACTGTTGAAACCGTTTGTAATCCAGTTTCGCTCTTTTATTCATGAACATTTGCACATAAACAACATACAAAAGACTCATTCCAAGGAAGACCAGAAAAATTGGAACATCGTGAATGGCAAGGACAATGCCGAAAACAAAAAAATTAAAAAAGGAGAAGAGAGATATGCTCAGTGATCAAGTGCTTATAAAACGTTCAATTCTCTCGAATGATCTTCTTATCCTTCGGAGAATATCCCCAATCATTTTGTTTTCAAAAAAACTCATTTGGTAACTGAGGAGTTTTCGCAAAAAATCAGATACAAGAGCTACGTTGATTTTGGTGCTTAAGTGAAGTAATATCCCATCCTACGGATGAAATCAACGGAGGTCCGCCCAATGAAAAGCATCAGTTGCCCAAATAAAACCAAGTATATAAACTGGACATTCTGGCGTGTTCATATTGCGACATCAACGATTGATTGAGTAAGAAAAGGGGAGGACTAACTGAATCAGACTTGTTGTGAAAAAATCCTAAAGTAAGTTGCAGAAAGAGTTTCTTATGTGTTCCATTATATAACTCCATAAGAAATTAAAGTTTGATTTGTCTTTCCTGAGTCTTCTTCATCCGGCTCATAAAATTTGGAAGTAGGTTCAAGAAGTAAGGCTATGCCAAGTTCTTTTCCATTATTTTTCACCGAGCACCATCCTTTCATGAAGTCCTCATGACTATAATCAATCAGTCCTATCGATGGGTCAGCTACATAAACACTCTTCGAAGTTATTTTATAAACAACTATAAAGTGCCGTTGATACCAGTGAACAATGCATGGTAAAGGAGCCTCCTCAATCAAATTTTTGAAACTTGTTTTTATTCCTATGGTCCTGAAGCCTATTGCCTCTGCTGCATCACTAATACCAAGCAGAGAAACTCCTTCATGAGTAATGAAAGAATTTTTTCTTAAATAAGGCAATCGAAAATATCGACCATAGTGCTTGGCAACCATTTGCAGGCATGTTGGCCCGCAATCCATTTGATCCAATTGTAAGAAGTGTTCGAATCTCTTCACTTAATCTCATTAAGAAACTTGGCCCGTAAAAAAGGATTATTTTCTGTTGAATACGTAGTGCATTCTAATCCAAATCCTTACTCGGGATTATATACTCCTTTTGGAGTACGTAAACTGACGTGATGAAAATCAAATGCTTAAACGGGAGATGTTCTCATTTAAAAATGATCCCCATCCTCCTCATCAAGATTATAAAGCAGCAGATCGATTGATCTGTCAAATTAGGTCAATTATTTATTGTCCAGCAAGCCTCTTCCGCTCTTTTTCATGGCACCTGATTCTTTCATGGATTTAGAGATTACATCCAGAATTCCATTGATGAATTGCCTGCTTTTGGGAGTGCTGTATTCTTTAGAAAGTTCAATGTATTCGTTGATCGTTACTTTGACTGGAATGTTCGGGAAATGAATCATCTCAGCTATTGCCATTTCAAGAATAACACGGTCTGTTAGTGGCAGGCGATCGACCTCCCAATTGCGTGTATTTTTAGAGATGAGTTCTTTGTATTTCTGATCAAGGCCAATTACGTTGTTAAATAATTTTTCAGTGAACTCACGATCTTCTTCCCAATTCAATGACAATTTCTGAAGACTACTTTTGCCGTTGTCAAAAGACTTAATGGTCTTGTCGACCATACTTTTGATAATGTCTTTGTCTTCAGCCCACCGGATACTTTGCTCCTCAAAATAATCATTGATGGCACCATCACCCAAGATCACTTTCCTTCCAAGGTGTTTGATGAATGCCTTTTGCATTTCTTCATCTGGATTTTTCTCTGCAATAAATTCTTTATAGGTAATATCTTCTTTTATTCGATCACGGAACCAGCCTCTGACTAAATCCATTCGACCATCCCAACCAGAATTTTGCGAAGGGTCGCTTTTTTCAGTTCTTCATTTTCTCGCCAAGATTTTATCCAAAGATGATTTACGAAATTGGAGTGGCCGCCCTTCTTTTCATTGGCAGCTAAATCTGCAAATGCCATTATCAAATTGATGACACTATGATAAGTCGAGGAGAGTTTCTCCATCTCCATCAATATGTTTTTGCTTAAAAAGGTTTGATCTTTCTTTATTGCCTTTTCAAACAAAGTGGTTGCCTCAGCAATTGCTTGATTGATTTCTCTTATCATCAGTTTCGTCTTCGCTGCCGTTCATTTTTTTATCGAAGAGCTGGAGTGCTTGCTTTTTCTGTTTACGAAGTAATTCTTTGTCTTGTACCTCCATTGAATTGAGGTTAGGCTGGAATCGGTCTTCAATTAAATCATGCGCCAAGAGCAGGTCAGCTTCTTTGCATTGAGCATAGGCGAAAAGGTTTTGCATGATTTTGATGCGGATGGTGCGCCTGTTGAGCATAGTTGAAGAACGATTTTTTGTGCCGCAAAATTACACGCGAAACTTGAAATGTAAAAGACTTTGGCTGAACGACTCGCTTTCGCGAACTTGCCGCCTCATCAATCCGTTATAGGATCGCAATACTTCTTAGTGTACTAGATTTTAATGAAAGAGCTCGCTTACCTCAATAAATACCTCATCAAATACAAGTGGCACCTAATCTGGGGCTTAGTATTTGTCCTGATTTCAAACGCATTTCAAATTTTACCAGCTCAATTGGTGCGTTACTCAATTGATTTGGTCATAGATAACGTTCGCATCTACCGGTCGTTTGAAAAAAGTGGGGTTCAACAAGACTTTTTCTATGAATTCTCTCGTGGCATTCTTTTGTACGCTGTCCTTATATTATTAATGGCGCTTCTCAGGGGCGTTTTTCTCTACTTTGTCAGGCAGACTTTGATTGTGATGAGCCGTCTGATCGAATATGATTTAAAGAATGAAATCTTTGAGCATTATCAATCATTGCCATTAAGTTTTTATAGAAGAAACAGCACTGGCGATTTAATGAACCGAATCAGTGAAGATGTGGGCCGAGTGCGGATGTATTTAGGGCCGTCAATAATGTACGGATTACAATTATTTTCATTGTTTGCCATGCTCGTGCCAATCATGTTCATGATAAGTCCTAAACTTACTTTTTGGTCGGTACTGCCATTGCCTTTTTTATCGATTGCCGTGTTCTATGTCAATAATATTATTGAACACAGAAGCGATGAAATTCAGAAAAGTCAATCGAGGTTGAGCACATTCGTGCAAGAAGCATTTTCTGGAATTAGGGTTCTAAAATCATTCACCCGCGAAAATGAATCTTCCGAGGGCTTCATAAAAGAAAGTAACGAATACAAACATCAGTCAATCAAACTCACAAAAGTCGAGGCGTTGTTCTATCCTTTGGTTATGGCGTTGGTTGGACTTAGCACTATTCTTACAGTTTATGTATGTAGCACGGAAGTAATCAATGGAACGCTTACCATTGGCAACATGGCCGAGTTCATCATCTATGTCAACCTCCTCACTTGGCCGGTTACATTATTGGGATGGACAAGCAGTCAAGTTAAGCGGGCCGAATCATCTCAAAAAAGAATTAATGAATTCTTGAAATCTAAAACGGATATCCTCTCTCAGAAAAATCTGATTCAGGAACTAGAAGGCAAAGTTGAATTTGATGATGTGAGTTTTACTTATCCTGATACGGGAATCAAAGCTTTAAAAAATATTTCATTCACGATTCAGCCAGGAGAATCGCTTGGGATTATTGGAACAACCGGCTCTGGTAAGAGCACGATTTCAAATTTGGTCGCAAGGCTCTACGATACTACCAGCGGTGAAGTTAGGATTGATGACGTTGGAATAAAAGATTTTGATTTGACAAGCCTACGAAAACAAGTGGGCACTGTGCCACAAGATGTATTCCTATTCAGTGACACTATTTATAATAATATCGGCTTTGGCCTCGAACAAATGGATGAGACCAAAATTATTCAAGCCGCTAAAGACGCTGATGTTTACGAAAACATTCAAAGTTTCCCTCAAGGATTTGGAACAAGAATTGGCGAGCGCGGTATTACTTTATCAGGCGGCCAGAAACAGCGAGTATCCATCGCTCGCGCTGTAGCTCGCAAACCAAAGATTTTGATTTTGGATGATGCACTTTCTGCAGTTGATACGAAGACAGAAAATAATATTCTCAACAGCTTAAAAAAAATAATGCAGGGGCGAACTACGATCATTATTTCACATCGAATTTCCTCTGCAAAACTTGCCAATAAAATCATCGTTCTTGATGATGGAGTAATCGTAGAGCAAGGCACACACGAAAGCTTACTTGCGCAGGAGGGTGCATACAAGGACCTGTACGAAAAACAGATGCAGACGGATCAGGTTGAAGAATAATTAGAATACGTATCTTAATCCAACGCCACCTTGAAAGCGATGATATCCGGGATCAGCTAATTCATCAGTGAATAATTCTACCTCAATAAACGCTGATACTGGCCAGGTAAAATAAGCATATTCAAAACCGAGAACGACTACAGGTCCGTAGGTAAACCTGTTTTTAGCTACACTTCCATAATGAGTAGATGAAGTTTGAGGATATTGGTAGTTGTACTGAATCGATGTATTTCTCCATTGCCAACCGATTCCGGAATACAACATCAATCCATTTGAAATCTTATCTACATTCCACTGATACAAAAATTTCGTTTCAATAAACCAGTCACTATTGACCTTGTGTGTTAGATAAGAAGCTGAATCTGAGGGAGCATAATTTTTATAAGCTCCTTTGTAATAACTATCGTATAGTCCACTTGAGGTTCTTCCAACATCAGCTGCAAATGCCCAGTGCCTGCTAGGATATAGTTTATAGCTGATCGCCATAGGATCACCAAGCTTCACACCTATTCCCTGATATGGGTATTGACTTTCATTAAAAATTGGGCAAACAATCCTTGCTTTGCTTCGGTTTACTTTGGGCACGCGATAGCCGGCACTGATGTCGCTCTTCTTTACTTGAGCAACAACTGAAGAAATGCCTGTGATTAGAAAAAAAATAATTGCGTTTGTGTGAAGTCGCATTCGACAAATATAATTCTTTGTCGCGTCAGCATTTGTAAAAAATATCAGATTGCTTCTTTGTACTGCATCTTATGAAGATGAGCATAGTATCCATCGCGCAAAAGCAGTTCATCATGCCTTCCGATTTCTTTTATTTCGCCTTTATCAAGCACTACAATTTTGTGAGCATGCTGAATTGTAGACAATCGATGCGCTATGACAATAGAAGTTCTCCCCTCCATCATTTTTCCAATTGCTTCTTGAATCATTTCTTCCGTTTCCGTATCCACGGAAGATGTTGCTTCATCGAGAACTAAAATTTTCGGATCATAAACCATCGCACGAATAAATGACAGCAACTGTCTTTGGCCAACAGAAAGTGTAGCACCGCGCTCCATCACATTATAGTCTAGTCCGCCAGGCAAACGATCAATGAATTTTCTGGCACCAACGGACTCTGCTGCATGCCAAATCATTTCGTCCGTAACTTCAGGATTGCCCAAAGCGATGTTATATCGAATAGAATTTGAGAATAAGAAAACATCTTGAAGAACCACCCCAATATTTTTTCGAAGACTAGAAAGTTCGATTTCTCTTATGTTAACTCCATCAATTGAAATATCACCACGATTGATTTCATAAAACCTGCTGAGCAAATTGATCACAGAAGATTTACCTGCGCCCGTGGCACCAACTAATGCAATGGTTTCCCCCTTATTGATTTCGAGATTGAAATCCTTTAACACATAATTATTGTCAGCGTAGGCAAACCAAACGTGCTCAAACCTAACGACTCCATTTACTTGCTTGAGTGGTAATGTTCCATTTTTCGGAACAAAGGTTTTGTCGTCAAGCAAATTGATTATTCGAGACGAGCTTACGATTCCCATCTGTAAAGTGTTGTAACGATCCGCTATCATTCGGATTGGCCGAAAGAAAAGTTGAATGAACATGATGAAAGAAACCAACTTACCCAAAGTGATACCGGTCACATCAGGATTGATGGCACCTTTCGCTCCATACCACACCAATAAGCCGGTGCCCATAGCCGCAATGATTTCAGCAACTGGAAAGTAAACCGAATAGTACAGCACAGATCTTAAGTTGGAGTCTCGATGATCTTTGTTTATTGCTTTGAATTTTTCGAATTCCTTTTTCTCACTTCCAAAAATTTGAACGATGCCCATTCCTGTAATATGTTCCTGAACAAATGCATTCAAATTTGAAACTGCATTTCTCACATCGTTAAATGCAACTTTGATTTTTTCCTTGAATACATAAGTCGCTAAGATCATCAAGGGAATGGTAGACAAACTGATCAATGCGAGCCGCCAGTCAATAACGAACATGGCTATCAAAATGAAAATAATCTGCAAAAGGTCACTTGCCATAGCCGCGAGCCCTTCACTAAAAACATCGGCCAATGTTTCAACATCAGAAATTGTTCTGGTCACCAATCTTCCAATTGGTGTTTTATCGAAAAACTGAAGCTGCAAGTGGACAATATGGCTATACAATTTCGTCCTAATGTCACGCAAAACCGATTGCGCTACTCTGCCTGAAATGTAAGTATGCGCGTATTGAATAACAGATTGCAAAACAAGTAGAACCAAAAGGATGAGCATGATATTTACCATGCCCCAATAGTTACCGTATTGCACATCCTTATCGATGGTATATTGAATGAGAATCGGCCTTAAAGGCGTAAGGATTCCCAGAATAAAAGTTAGAGCTATTACTAAATAGAACCGACCACGATACGGAGTGACAAATTGCATTATTCTCCGCAAGACTTTGAAGTCTATGATGTTACCACTACTTACTGTTTCTTTCTCCATTGCGGATTAAACAAGAATTTAAAATCAAGGGTTGCAAAGATGGTAAATGACTGCGATTTTATTTAGTTACTTGGTCCTAACAGCGCAACGGTTTGCACCAGCCAAAAATCGAACTTTTCGATGGTTAAAAAATCATTTCATCCTGTATAACAGGCACTTACGGGCATATGATGTTACCGAATTGTTAACAAAATGTGCTTAAGAATTAAAGCCTTTTTTGGGTTTTTTGATAACTAAATAGGATATTTTTGCTCGAATTTTCTAAAAACCAAAAAACTAAATTTTATGAGGAAAAATCTACTGCTGATGGTTGTCCTACTACTGGCAGCAACAGGAGCATGGTCTCAAGGTGTGACCACTTCATCGTTGTCAGGAAAGGTGACCGATCAAAAAGGAGAAGACCTGCCTGGCGCAAACATTATTGCAATACACACGCCATCAGGTTCTACTTACGGAACCACTTCTCTAAAAGATGGAAGGTTCTTTATACCTGCCATGCGCGTTGGTGGGCCTTACACTGTGAAGGTATCCTTCATTGGCTACAAAGAACAGTCCACTGAAAACATCAATCTTCAATTGGGAGAGACATTCGTTGTCGATTTCAAATTGGCTGACGAAGCCGCTCAATTGCAAGAAATAGTTGTTACTGGTTCAAAAGATCCCATTCTAAACTCAGACAAAATGGGAGCGTCTACCAACTTCAGCACAAACCAAATCAACAGACTTCCATCGATTGGTCGTGACTTCCGTGATTTGACAAACCTTACTCCACAATCAAGCGGTAGTGGTAACCCCTTCAGCTTTGGTGGCCGAAGCTATCTTTACAATAACCTTACTATTGACGGAGCTACTGTAAACAACGTGTTTGGTCTTAACCCGCTTCCTGCTGGTCAGTCAAACGCTACTCCATTTAGCTTAGATGCAATTCAAGAGATTTCAGTTGTTCTCTCTCCTTACGATGTACGTCAAGGAAACTTCACAGGTGCAGGCGTAAGTGCTGTGACCCGAAGTGGTACAAATGAAGTTCAAGGATCAGCTTATTATTTCTTCAGAAATGAAAGTTTAGCTGGCAAAAAAATCAATGGAACTACCTCTCCAATTCCAAGTTTCAATTATAACAACTTTGGTTTTAGGATTGGTGGACCAATCATCAAAAACAAACTCTTCTTGTTCGTCAACGCTGAGTTTGAAAAGAGAACTGATCCATTCTATACATTCAATGCTCGTTCTAATGCCAGCGTATCTACAAGTACCCCCGGAACAACTCAAGCAACGTCAGATAATGACCCTCAATATGGTTTGGAAGGATTGCGCCAATTCTTATTAAGCAAAGGAATTGATCCAGGAGTTTACAGCAACTTCAATCGTGCAACACAAAGCCAACGTTACGTAGCTCGTTTGGATTATAACATCAGCCAAAACACGAAGCTTACTATCCGTGGTAATATTACCAATGCGTTCCAAGATCAACCACCTAGCTCATCTGGAGGTTTCGTAGGTTCTCCCGCTGGTGGACGTGGAAACTCAAACAACGTGCTTTCATTCTCTTCATCTTACTACAGAATTAATAACAACCAAAGTTCAATTACAGCTGAATTGAACACGACCCTAAAGGGTGGAATGATGTCCAACAACTTGGTGGTTGGTTTCAGTGCGTTCCGCGATTACAGACAAAATGCTGGCGGATTAGCTGTGCCCACATTCCCTATCGTAGACATTTTTGGACCTAACGGAAACGTGTTGACTACATTCGGTCCAGATCCGTTTACTCCTAACAATAAATTGGATCAGAACGTAACTCAGATCAACGATAACTTCAATATCTACCTGAAAAACCATCAGATTACAGTAGGTACTGCTAATGAGTTGTACTATTTCAACAACGTGTTCACTCAAGTAATCAATGGTGCCTATCGTTACAACAGTATTGCAGATTTTGAAGCTGATTTTTCTTCATCTACAGCATTTGCTAGACCTTCACAATACACAGTTCAATATGTAGCTGTGAAAGGTGGACCTCAAGCAACTGCAGCTAAATGGTCTGCAGCTACTTTGGGTGGTTTCGTTCAAGACGAATACACTGGAATTAAGAACTTGAAATTAATCGGGGGTATCCGTGTTGATGTTCCTGTTTATTTGACGGACCTTCCTAAAAACAATTATCTCAACTCAATTAATTTGAACGGTGAGTATTTGAGAATTGGTGCATGGCCCAAATCAGACCTCTTGTTTCACCACGTATCGGATTCAATTGGGATGCTAAAGGTGACCGCAGCTTGCAAGTTCGAGGGGGTACAGGTGTTCTTACTGGTCGTGTGCCTTTCGTATGGTTGACTGAATGAAATTAGTATAACGGTTATCTCTTTGGTCAGTTTAATTCAACTAGGTTGGCTTCACAAGACGGGTGATGGACTTCCTTACAACTTCAGCAAAACACCTTATGCATTGCCTTTCAGATGCGCCTGCAAGTGCATATGCTGATTTAGGAAAAGGAATGCCTCCAATGATTACGAATCCATTGGATCGTAACTATGGAAGACCAGCAATTGTACCAGCCGTAAATACTATTTCGAAAAACTTCAGATTCCCTTCAAGTTTGGAGAACAAGTCTTGCAGTGGATAAACTTTTGCCTTATGGTGTAGTTGGAACTCTTGAATTTATCTACACTAAAGACATCAACGCTGTGTACATCCATGACGCTAACTTAGCACCTGCTAAAGCTTCTCTCGTTGGTGATGGTCGCCCTTTGTTTGGTGCTGTACCCTCTAACGCAAACACAGACAGAGCAATCCTTTCAAATGACAGAAGGGTAAATGGAGACATTGGTCAAGCTCTTGTAATTGGTAATACCAAAAAAGGATATCAGTGGAGTGTAACAGCTCAGTTGTCGAAGACTTTTGACAAGAACTTCTCTTTGACTGCTGCCTATACTTATACTGATTCTCGTGAGCTTAATCCACAATCTGGCTCAACTGCTGGAAGTATCTTCGGATCGCAGGTTAACGTACTTGGTGGAAACAACCCAGGCCTTGGCTATGCTGGAGCATTGACTCCTCATCGTGTTATTGCATACGGAAGTTATAAGAAAGAATACCTAAATAATTTTGCAACAACAATTGGGGCTTCATACGAAGGAAGAACTGGTACAAACTTCTCTTACACAGTAAACGGAGATGTTAACAGCGATGGTAACAGCACTAACGACTTGATGTACATTCCTCGCACAAGAGACGAGATTGTTCTTACAACAGCTAGTGCAACAGATACTAGAACAATCGATCAAATTTGGTCTCAACTTGATAGCTACATTTCTCAAGATAAATATCTAAGCAAGCACCGCGGTGAGTTTGCTCAAAGAAATGCTGCTTATCAACCATGGGTTAGCAGATTGAACCTTAACCTGCTCCAAGATTTCAACTTTGATGTGAAAGGTCACAGACATACAATCCAATTGTCTGCTCAGATCATCAACTTCATGAACTTCCTTAACTCAAGCTGGGGACTTACTCGTTTCGCAACTCGTACGAACCTTGTGCGATTCGTAGGTTATGAACAACCTCACGTAGCTGGTACATTCTCTAACACTATTAACCCTGCTACTGGCCAAGCTTGGGCACCAACTACTGGCAAGCCTGTATATACATTTGATCTCAACGGTACTTCTCCTTTGACTAGCTCATTTACTCCTGATGCTACCGTGAATGGAAGATGGCAGTTGCAATTAGGTGTGAGATATATATTCTAAACCATACATCAAGAATCGATATGAAAAAATTTATAAAAATATGTTTTACAATGTTGGTGTTGGTGGGGTTGATTACCAGCTGCGAAGATGTGCAGACAGTCACCCCAATACCGAATACGATACCATCAACATTGACCGCCAACTTTTTGTTGGTGAACGCATCTCCTGATGCACCGTCACTGGATTTATATCTAAACAATGTAAAAACAGGAAGCAGTGTAGTTTCAACAACATCTCAGCCGAGTTATTCAAGTATTCCGATTACGGTTAATGCTTCATCCAATAACTCTATCAGCAATACGCAAATTCGTGTAAAAGCTACAACCAATAGTATTGGTGGTAAGCTAGGATCAAACGATTTAATTTTTCGTGCTGGTCCAACAAACACTAACAACTTTCAGGCTGCGAATGGAGCATATTACACACTGGTTGCGGTTGATTCTCTGAATAGGCCATCGCCACTGCGTACGAATAACTCTTTAGGCATTGGTGATATCACTTATTTCTCTGTTGACTCTTTATTTCATACTAAAACCCTTGACCCCAACAATCTTGGAGTGGATACAGTTATTCATTTGAAGGCTGGGTACAATTCGGTGGTGATAATAAATACCATCAAGAAATATAACACTGCCAACAGTGCCTATGCCTCAACAGGTTATCTGCCTACTAATATTTTCCCGATAGGAATTGTGCCTCTTGGAAGTACTGACCCAGGCGGCATTCGATTCTTAATTCTTTCGGATGTTGTTCCAGTTATTCCTGGCGTAGTTTATACACCAACAACAACTACTGGAAAAATCAATGTTCGCTTCATTAACTTATCTCCTGACGCTGAACTTGGTGGAGCAGTAGCATGTACTATTGGTGGTACTGCAGTGCCTGCGGCATCCGCGATAAACTCGTACCCAATGTTCCGAATTGTAGGAACGTTTGACCCAACTGTAGGTTCAAGATCATCTGTTTCTTTAGGTTTTAGCAGCAGTTTTGCATCTACAGGATCGCTTAATGTTGTCGTAAACGTAAATGGAACTCAAGCGGCTTCGGCAACTGGAGTTGATTTCACCGCTGCAGGCAGCTATACTGTTATTTTAACAGGCTTAGCTAAGAAGGGAACTTTAAAGATTTCCACAATTAAGAATTTTTAAGAAACGCAACATGAATAATTCAATGAGAATTGGGAAAAAAATAACAGTTGCAATGGCAATAATTGCTGGCATAGTTGCCAGCAGCTGTAAGGATGATTTTAGCTCTCCGCAAACCCTGCCTGTTAACTCGATAACAAGTTGGGCTAAAAGCACGGACAGCTTAAAGGCTTTTTATGCTGCTTTGTCCGTCACCAAATTGGCTGACAACTTTAATAACGTGAATGGTGGAAACTTTACAGTTTTTGCGCCTTCAAATTATGCGTTTGTGAAATACTTGAGATCACTCGGGATTTCAATTGCAAAAGTAACTCCAGCAACGGCTGGTGATGTCGCAGCAGCGGCAATATACACTGCTGCAGCAACAACAAGCTTTACAACCGGTAGTAGTGGTCTTACTGCAAAGCTTAACTATCACATCATTAGTTCTTCTTTGCTGCCGAGCCAGATTACTGGAGGTCAAGTTTTTGTTACAATGCAAGGAGCACGTCTTTCTTTGTCAACAATGACAGTCACTGTTAATAACACTACTACTACTACTTACTTGCTTAACGCGAATCAATCTTACAACTCTGGCAAGTCGTTTTTAGGAGCTAACTTAATTGCATTTAGCGGCACAAGTAGTGATATCGCAAAATCGACATCAAACGGTGTACTTTATTTGGCTGATGAGGTGATGGCACCTGTTGGTTTATCTGGCACTCCTTCTTTTGCTAGCATTTCTGCGTTCCTCAATCTGAGCGTAGACTATACCAAGCTAACAACAGATCCTGCATTCATTACAATAACTAAAACATCGACCAACTATGATGTTATTGCTAATGCAATGAAAAAGACTCAGGTAATTGCGACAATTGTACCTAACACTTCACCGCTACCTGACTACACACTGTTTGTGCCAGACGATGCAAGCTTCGTTGCTTATTTGAAAGCAACCTATGCTCCAGGGATTGTTACCGAAACTGATGCGATTAATTTTATTAATGGGTTAAATGATCAATCAACACCAACTGTTGCTGAGCTAACCGACTTATTAAATTACCACGTAGTAACTGGTAGGCTTTTATCCCTTGATCTAAGTGCTACACAACCAACATGGCTAACTGGTCATTCGCTTACTTATAGTCTTGCTAATGTGACTATACAAGGTGATGGCAACGCTTCTCCTATTGCGATCTCTGCAAAGGATCAACTTACCAATGCAGGTATAATTCATGTAATAGCAGGAGTCCTAGCACATGACTAGAATTTTCTTTAGTAAAAAAAAAGGCCGCCACTAGCGGCCTTTTTTTATTTTAAGCCATTGGCTATCTTCAATAATGACTTCTCGGCTGATTATTCTTGTGGCACTTTGCATCTTCTGTTGTCGTGGAGAAAAAAAATCATCATTTACAGGAAATCCCTCTACTCGCCAGAGATCTTGATTCAATTCGTCATCGAGGGTACCTCACTGCATTGCTTGACAATAATTCCATAAGCTACTTTATTTTCAAGGGAAGGCCAATGGGATATGAGTATGAGCTCCTTCAACTCTTATCGAAGCACTTGAAAGTTGACTTAAAAATCAAAGTGATTTCAGGAATTGAAGAGGCCGTTGACAAACTCAACAAAGGAGAGGGCGACATCATCGCATTTCCACTAACAATTACAAAAGATAGGACTCGGTATCTTTCATTTACCAGTCCATTCTTCGATACTTATCAGGTACTTGTTCAGCAAAAGAATTCTGGAAATGAGAATCAGCTAATTCGAAATCCTTCCGAGCTGATTGGGAAAGATGTGTATGTTATTAAAGGTTCATCATTTAAAGACAGGCTCGAGAATTTATCCCAAGAAATTGGTGGCGAAATAATCGTTCATGAAGACAGTGCCGATGCTGAAACAGAATCTCTAATACGCAAAGTTGCTCAAGGACAAATCGAATTTACTGTGACTGATCAAATGATCGCTCAAGTGAATCAACTTTACTATCCAACTATTGATATTAATACTGTTATTAGTCTGCCACAGCAAATTGCGTGGGCTTCAAGAAAAAATTCTCCTTTACTCATCTCTTCAATTAACGAATGGATTAGTCGATCTAAAAATAATGGGACATTAAAAATCATCAAGGAAAAATATTTTGAGAGCCCTCGCATGAGCTTACTGATTGCATCAAGCGATTACTCTTCTATGCGAAGCGAAAAACTGTCTCCTTACGATGAGGCTCTTAAAAAAGGAGCTGAAAAGTTAGGCTGGGATTGGCGACTCCTAGCGTCTGTTGCTTATCAAGAATCGAATTTCGATCCGCAGGTAAAGTCTTGGGCGGGTGCCATCGGTTTGATGCAGATCATGCCTGAAACAGGCGAGCTTTTCGGTTCACACAATTTATGGGATCCTCATCAAAATATTTATGTAAGTGTTCGATTTCTAAAATCCCTTGATGACTATTGGAAAAAGACTGTGCCTAACGATGAAGAGAGAAAAAAATTCGTTTTGGCATCTTACAATGTTGGGGTAAATCATGTAATCGATGCGCAGCGTCTTTCAAAAAAATACAAAAGAAGGGCCGATGTTTGGGACAACAATGTAGAATTTTATTTAGTCCAAAAATCGAATCCTAAATACTACCGCGATGCCCTTGCTGGGGCCGGCTATTGTAGATGCGATGGACCAGTGGTTTATGTGAAGCAAGTGCTTCAACGATATGAGGAATATAAAATACACATTGCAGCTTAGCTTTTGATTGGCTGCGCAGGATTCCCAAAAACTGTTTCTCCTGCTTTCACTGAAGATACTACAACAGAGCCTGCTCCAACTCTCGCTCCTTTTCCAATAGTAATTCCCGAAACAATTGTTACGCCAGAGCCAATGAAAACCTCATCTTCAATGGTTACTCCAGTATTTATATTTGAGCCGATCCCTATTTGCGCAAAATCTCCCACGGATACTTCGGCACCAATAGAAACCTTGGAATTGATGATGCAATGGTTTTTTATTTTACAGCCTGGTGCTAATTGAGCAGCATAGTCAATAAAATTTCCATGACCTATTTCGGCCCTTGGTGAAACATTCGATTGAGGGTGAACCGCATTGACAGGTTGAACGTGTCTGATCTCATGCAACATCTTAATAAGATTTTTCCTAAGCTTATTGTCATCGATCGCAACAAAAGCCTCGCATTTCTTTCCGATTAATTTCAGAAAACCATCATCATCAGTTGCACCCAAAATAACAGCATCGTCTAACTCTTTCTGATGAAGTTTTTTGTCGTCATCTAAAAAACCATAGACGACAACGTTGTTCTTTTCAAAAATTTCTTTGGCCAATCTGCCTAAGAAATTGGCACCAAAAATAATAACAGGGTTTTCCATTGCGCAAAGATAAAAATTGAAATGGAAGGTTATTTTTTAAACCCAAACTTCCTCAGCACCAATTCGAATAAAGGATTTTGATAAGCCAATACAAAAATCAAAACGGGTGAAAAACCCACTCGGTAGCGAGACAAAGTGCCCAAGTTGGGTGTAGATAATGCAAGGAAAACGCTCAGTACAACGCAATAACTTATCGCTGCCCAAAATAAAAGTGATGGTTTGAGTTTTGCGTCTTTGAGCCTTAACAAAGAACCAATAAACAAAAAGAGAACAAAAAGATTTTCGATTGAAGCGATCAAACCAAACAGGCCGCGGCCCTCGCCAATGATAGGTCGGAAAACTCCCGACAACACAGCCCAAGGCGAATTAGCTAACACGCTTATTATCGTTGGCTTAAGATTAATGTAGTGAATCAAGTTTTCATCATCAGAAATAGAAACAAATTCATTATGATTCGAAACAATTACCTCCAGAAATCTTTCCAAATAAAAATTCGGGTGTAAATAACTAGCCGCAATACCTATCAAAAAGAAACAGGAAAAAAATGTCAGCGTTAAATTACCCTTAATTCCATTTAATCGTTCTGATCCTTTTTTTGTAATGATGGCGGATATTGTTGTTATAAAAAAGACGGCTGCCCAATAGTATTTTAATATCCACAGAAAAGCGCACGAAAAAACCAATAAAATCCAAATCGCTTTTTCAGGTCTTTGTCCATAAAAAAACATCAAGAAAATACCTATTGAAAAATAGAGAGCCGGAAGCGCAAGAGCTTCTTTTAATACCCCACTACTCCAAAAAACTATTGATGGGAAAAATAAAAATGCTAAAGCTGAAGCATTTTGCGAATCGGGAAATACATCGATCACTATTTTAAACAAAAACCAACTTGATATAAATGCTAACAATGAAAAGTAGGCCGTACAAATCCAATAACTATTTCCTCCCATTAAACAAAAGACACTAAGTATCTTAATAAAGATTACAGAGCGGAAATCCTCAGATTCAATAATTGGATTTTGAATCTCGCTAAAATCAAAAAGTATTGTAATGTAATCACTCAAGTTTGTTGCGCCTATGTTTGCAACTCTAACTGCATTTTCAAAGTATACCCAAGTATCATGGTTAGGGTAGTAATATTTATAGACTAGTCCTACAGCTAAACCTCCGATTAGGTGACAAAAAAAAGAACTCCAATACAATTTATTTTTAAGAACATTCCACTTCTTCGCCAGTAAGAACGTCATCAATAAAATCAAACCAAAATTGAGATATGGTAAGATTACTTTCATTTCATGGGTTTGAGAATTGAGGATCCAATATCGCAATTAAGGCACAGTCTTTTCTCACAAAAGCTATTGTGTAATTCTATTAATGCTTGAGAGTCAAATGCGCTTTTAACTTTCAATCCTAAGTCACTCCAAATTCTCGTGATTCTATTTTCTTCGGCAGGGATTTGTTGAAGCAATTCAATCGCCCGATCAATGAGCATCTGTTCGTCTCTATGTTTCCCATAAGCCACCAGCAGAGGAGCTATCGAATTAATTACAATATTTTGAATACTCAACTCACCCAATTCAGGCACAACTCCTTTTGCTTTCGCTCCAAATCGATAATGTGTTCTCCAATAGTCCGACTGACCTTGCGAAAACGTTTCGCGAATAGCTGAATAAGATTCTGATGAAATAATTAGCGAGAAAATATTTTTCATATTGAAAATCAGAGAAGCAAATTGAGCAATTCTTACAGTGGGAAAATTCGCTGGGCGCAATCTGAGGAATTTCCATTCTGCCGCATTGAGTTTGCCATTCTGCAATGAAAACTTTTGTTCGAGAAAATGGAATTCGTGAAAAAGTGAGGAAATGTATTCGTCTTTCGTTTTTGTCTCAAGCATACCAGCTTGTCCAAACAACAAAGCCTCAACTTGAATCAAGCTGTTTTGTTTTTGAATTATTTTGTAAGGAAGTGATTTGCTTAATCGAAAAAATGGTTCAGCATTTATTTTAAAACCAAAATTCTTTGCGAGCAACTGATAGACCGTTTCTTCCCAATCGCCAGTGTTTTGGTTGAGCAGCTCTTTGACATAATTTGCTCGTGTTTCAAGTCTTTGCAATAAACTTTTATCAAGCATTGAAGTCTTTACAAAAGAATCTACTTCACCGAATACTTTACCGCAAGCCACAGTCAATGAACTATTGATAAGTTTCGTGTATTCTTTTAGCAGCGATTCATTAACGCGTTCCTTCAGTTCAAGCGTAGGCAACAGAGTTTTATTCTTTCTGTAGACTGGTTTATCATTCTCCCATACCACATGAAGCACAACATTTTCATACGCATCATCGATTTCATGATGATGCAAATACCAATCCGAACCTTTGATGTGGACCTCCACACTTCCTGCCCATTCAACATCTCCAATTTTTACTTTAGCAAGAGAAAAATCTGGTCCACTATTGGTATTCAGATTTCCTGTTTTTAGAATAGAAATATTTTCCCCCTCTGATGTAGTTAATGACTGCTTATTAAAATATTGGAGTTGCCAGATATAATGCAAAAATGATTCGCTCATGAAAATTTAGTTCTCTCAAATATTAATCATTTTTTGTACAGAACTATTATTTTTAATTCAAACATTTGCAATGATCATCACTATTACTTCGATTCGCCTTAAAAATTGGTGGCGATTTTTCGAGCTTTCATACTATGGAATGAGAATCAGTTTTCAAATCAAGAAGCAAGCAGGATTTATAAGAATGAAGAATACAGGATTCGGATATCTGCATTTCACGTGCTCAGCTTGGAGTCATGAATCTGACTTAAAAAAATTCTCTCGCGAAGGAGCACACTTGGAAGCAATGAAAAGAGCGTCAAGCATTGCAACCGAAACTCGTACTTACACTTATGAATCTGGAATTTTTCCCAATTGGGGGAAAGCTAAAAAGTTGCTTTCAGAGAATGGGAAGATTCTCACGTGGCGAAAATAATTTGGTCTATTGACATTATTTTCATTTACACCATAAATCCAAATAACCAGACATTTCATCCCGCACGGATTTTGCAGAGAGATTCGCTGCTTCCGCAAAATCTTCTTTATTCGAAGCATAAATAATTGCACGCGATGAATTCACTAGTAAACCGCAGTGGTCATTCATTCCCGCTTTCGATACTGCTTCCAAATCTCCGCCTTGTGCTCCAATACCTGGCACAAGAAAAAAATGTTCAGGCGCTAGTCTCCTTATCTCATCAAATTTCTCTGGATGTGTAGCTCCTACAACGTACATCATCTGATCAGAGGTTGCCCATTGCTGCGATGCAAAAATCACCTCTTCAAAAAGAAATTTTCCATCACGCGTTTCAATGAGCTGAAAATCTGAACTTCCTTTGTTTGAAGTGTGAATCAATAGAATTGCCCATTTGTCTTGAAATTCAAGAAATGGTTTTACTGAATCCTCACCCATGTATGGAGCAACTGTGATTGCATCAAAATCCATTTGCTTAAAAAAGGCTCTTGCATAAAGTGAAGAAGTGTTTCCAATGTCTCCTCTTTTTGCGTCAGCAATCGTGAAACAATCTTTTGGTATATAGTCTAGGGTTTTCTTTAAACTCTCCCAGCCTTTTGCACCAAGTGCTTCGTAAAATGCTGTATTTGGTTTGTAGGCAACGCAAAACTCTTTGGTGGCATCAATAATCTGTTTGTTGAATTCAAAAACAGGGTCATCTGTTTTAAACAGGTGTTTAGGGATCTTCTCTAAATCTGTATCAAGGCCAACACACAGATACGATTTTCTTTTTTTTGATTTGCTCAAAGAGTTGCTTTCTGTTCATGATGTAAAAATAAAAAAAGCCACACATGACGTGCGGCTTTCGTTCTTTATTCTTTTTGTTTTGTTCATCTCAAATCTTCCTCGTGCACTCCTGGGAACTTCTTTTTATCAAAAGAGAAGAATGAGTCGTCAACCTTAACATTAGGAGTAAATTTAGTTATTGTGTATTTGAATTTGTTGCCTCCACGATCGAACATCACCCAGCTAATAACACTTTTATCTTTCTTAGCAATCAACATTTTAATTTTGAAATACTGTGCATTTTTCTTTTCGGGCACTAAGTCAATCTCATCACAAATTACACCGTTTTCAGTTTTGTCACCGACAAGCAAATATTTAAATCCGCTTTTGTACATGTCGTAGAATTTTGTCGGATTAAGATCATCCGATTTCTGATCGTAATTGTCAATGTTTACTTCTTTCTGCTCTGGCATATATGTCCAAACTGTTGAGCCGTTGTTATAAACATGTTGCTCGGGCAGTTCCAATCTATATTTATCTCCTTTGACTGTAATTTTTCCTTTGAAGTCGTCTTTCACTCCAGAAGATTCATTTTCTAAAGTTGATTTCAGCGTGGCTTCGAATGCAGTTACCGATTTATATTTTTTGCTCATCGCATCCAAAACTTCCAAAGCCTTGGGGTCGTACTGCGCTGACGCTGATTTTATTGCTATTACCCAAATGAATCCAAAAACTATTTTTTTCATCCTTCTAACTTTATGATTGACTATGTTTTTCTTTAAGCTCACTCAATAATTGTTCCAAACTCAAAATATCCTTCACTAGCACTTCACGGGCTTTGCTTCCTTCAAACGGACCTACAATTCCTGCAGCTTCCAGTTGATCAATCAATCTTCCTGCTCGGTTATAGCCCAGTTTCAATTTCCTCTGAATCAATGAAGTACTTCCCTGTTGATGATTTACAATTAATCTTGCCGCTTCCTCAAACATGGAATCACGCTCAGAAAGGTCTACCATTGATGCGCCTCCTTCATCTTCCCCTTCAAATTCGGGCAGCAAATATGCGGAATCATAACCACGTTGAGAGCCAATGAACTCAACTATTTTATCAAGCTCTGGTGTGTCTACAAATGGGCTTTGCAATCGGGTGATATCTGAACCTGCTGAAAGTAGCATATCTCCTTGACCCACCAGTTGATCTGCACCTCCCGTATCTAGAATGGTTCGAGAGTCGATTTTTGAAGTCACTCGGAATGATAAACGCGCTGGGAAGTTTGCTTTAATAACACCCGTGATCACATTTACCGAGGGTCGTTGTGTGGCTACGACCAAGTGAATTCCAATGGCACGAGCAAGTTGCGCTAATCTTGCAATTGGTGTCTCCACTTCTTTGCCTGCTGTCATCATCAAGTCTGCAAGCTCATCAATCACTAAAACGATATAGGGCAAAAAGCGATGACCCTCTTTCGGATTGAGTTTACGAGACACAAACTTCGCATTGTATTCTTTAAGGTTTTTTGCGCCAGCATCTTTTAACATCTCATAGCGATTCTCCATTTCGATGCAAAGCGAATTAAGAGTATAGACTACTTTCTTCGTGTCTGTAATGATAGCCTCTTCGCTGTTCGGAAGTTTTGCGAGATAATGTCTCTCGATTTTACCAAACAAACTCATCTCCACTTTCTTCGGGTCAACCAAAACAAATTTCAATTGACTTGGATGTTTTTTATAAAGAAGAGAAGTCAAGATCACATTTAATCCCACTGATTTTCCTTGTCCAGTTGCACCCGCTACAAGTAAGTGAGGCATTTTTGTGAGATCTATAACTAGCAGCTCGTTCGAAATTGTCTTGCCAACAGCAACCGGAAGTTCTTTATCTGTCTTAATGAACGATGGCGATGCAAGCACCGAGCGAATACTCACCATCTCCCTATTTTTATTTGGCACTTCAATACCAATCGTTCCTTTACCAGGAATTGGTGCAATGATACGAATGCCAAGAGCTGCCAAACTCAACGCGATGTCATCTTCCAAGTTCTTAATCCTTGAAATCTTTATACCAGCTTCTGGGACTATTATCGTAAAGTGTAACAGTCGGGCCGATGGTAGCTTTAATACTGCTGATCCCAATTTTAAAATTGGTAAGCGTTGCTACAATCTTGTCTTTGTTGGCATTCAGCTCTTCTTGCGTCACCTGAACTTTGCCAGTCTCATATTCATTAAGAAGTTCAAGCGGTGGAAATTTATAACCACTCAAATCAAGAGTTGGGTCGTAAACTCCTTTTTCTTCAACTAACTTTTCGGCAAGTTCCTCAGTGTCTGACTTCGGTTCTTCAACAATTAAATCAAGTTCTTCTTTTTTGGGTTTATCATTCTTCACGGGTTCAACCTCCAACTTGATTTCAGGTTTTGCTGGTTCAACTTTTGGTTCGTTGACTAGCAAAACAGGTCCAGGGATTTCTTCTTCTTTAGCTGGCCAATTGTCACGCTCGTCTGTATACGTAGAATCAGTTTTCTCTTCTTCAGTTAAGATCGCTTCATTGCCGATCGGTTTAGGGTCTCTTACTTGAAAAGCATTGATCGCTGTAACGTTGAAATAATAAATGATGAACACGAAGAGCGTAAGAACCAAAATGAGAAACGTTCCCCAACCGAAAAGTCCATCAGAAATTTTTGCCAACTGATAGCCAAGGCCTCCGCTCAAAAATCCGACTTCAGTTACTCCAGCAAGACTGTGGGTAATATATCCCAGCAAAAGACTGAGCCACAAACCTCCGAACACGGAAAATACGAATGCAAATCAAATCACGCTTGAATACCAACCGAAATCCGAGAAAGAAAATGAGTGGCGGAATGAAAGAATGCCGAAATTCCAAGCCAGCGGAAAATAATAAAATGCGAAATCCAAGCTCCTGCTATCCCAAGCCAATTGCTCGCCTCTTTCCCTGAATCGACAACACTCGTGTCACTCAGCGCTTCAATAACACTTTGATCGGCTTTACCTGTGAACAGGTAAGAAATAAAGGACGTAAAAAGAAATAGGGAAACGATGATCAGGAAAAAACCCAGTGCCAGAATGAATCGAGGGTCTTTAAAAAAGTCGAAACTGAACCGTGATTTCGATTTGGCCGCTTTTTAGATTTCTTTTCTTTTTCCGGCTTCTTAAATGTATTGGTCTTGAATGTGTTTTCGGCCATTGGCAATTTGCTGCAAAAATAAACAATATATCAGCGAAAACGGCAGTCGTTCGGCCGAATTCTCTAATTTTGAAAAACGGTCCGGTTTCAAAATATTTCATGAGAGCTCGATTATTTTCACTGATAGCAATCCTTGCTCACGCTTACGTGGGTCTTGCTCAAACGCAAGTTGATAGTCTTTTGAAAATTGTGAGCCGGAACGAAGGCGATGCTCAATCTTTCTATGCTTTTAAGCAGCTCGGAAAGATCACCGAAGATTCAAACCCGAAACAAGCCATTGCCTATTATCGGCACACTTTGCAGTTTCCCATTCGAACGATTTATGCGAAAGATTTTGTCGAGGCCAGCAATTCATTAGCCGAACTTTACCAGACTCTCGGGAGGTATGATTCATCTTCTCTCGTTTATGAGCAGTCAATTGTCATTTCACAAAAATTCAATTTCGCTAGAGAGGAGGCTATCGCCAATCAAGGGATCGCACTCAACTACATGAATCAATCGATCCTCGATTCAGCGAAGTTTTACTTTGGAAGATCTGTAAGCATCGCTGTTCAAATTAAAGATTTGTCCTTGCAAGCCAGTGGTCGCAACAATCTCGGTAACCTTGCTTTAGAAGAGACAAAGTACCCAGAAGCCCTTGAGCAATTTATCGAAGCCGCTAAAATCTATGAAAGCGTAAAAAATAAACAAGGTCTTGCAAAATCCCTGGCCAATATTGGCAACATCCAAAACATACTTGGCCAATATGATAAAGCTCTTGACTACACACAACGTGCGCAGAAGATTTTTGAAGAGACAAACAATGAAAGAAGTTTAGCTTACTGCTATCGATTGCTCGGAAGAATTTATAGAAAACAAAAAAAACTGGACAAATCACTTGATGTTTATCAAAGGGCCCTTGCTGTTTATAAGAAAGTTGGTGACTTGCGGAATGAAGGAGAAACTCACCAAAGCATTGGGAACATCTATTTTGATTTGAAAAAAATCCAGGCTGCACTTAATGAATTCGAGAAATCAATTCGCATCGCTAAAGCAATTAATAATCCCTCTCAGCTTGCCTATACTTTTTCAGGAATGGGAGTGGCTTGGTACCAACTTAAAAAACATGACAAGGCTATCGCCTATTTCGATTCATCAATTGCAAAAGCGCGCGAAGTCAAAAATCGATATTTGGTAATGGACGCCTATGAAGCTAAAAGTGAAATTTATGAGGATCTAAAAAACTATAAAGAAGCTCTGGCACTGCGACATTTATTTACAGAATTGAAAGACAGCATTGCCAATGAAGAAAACCGAGAAGCTGCAGCTGAGCTTGAAGCAAAATATCAGAGCTCTCAAAAACAAACGGAAATCGAATTGTTGAAAAAAGATCAACTCCTGCAGAATGCTTCACTCAAACAAAGTCGGATACTACAGACCGCATTGATTACCGCTGTAGCATTACTTCTAGTTATTGGCCTTCTCATTTTCAATCGAAACAAAGTCATTAATCACTCCAAGCGTCTGATGGAAATTGAAAGAGTACGTAATCAAATTGCCCGCGACTTACATGACGATATGGGTTCCACACTATCAAGTATCAACTTGATAAGTCAAGTAGCTTTAAAAGACAATTCGATCGATTCGAAATCGAAATATTTTCAGCGCATCGGTGAGCAATCCTCTAAAATAATGGAGAGCATGTCAGACATGGTTTGGTCAATCAATCCAGAAAATGACTCCTTTCAAAAAACGATTGCGAAAATGAAAGAATTTTGTGCCGAAATTCTTGAACCAAGAAATATTGGATTTACTTTTTTGATAGATGAAGCACTGAATTCGATTTCTCTTGATGTTGCCAAACGAAAAAATCTTTTTCTCATTTTCAAAGAAACAATCAACAATGCCGCGAAATATAGCTCTGCATCATTCGTAAATATTCAATTTTCAAAAACAGAAACCGGAGTATTCTTAGTTATCCGCGACAATGGAAAGGGCTTTGAGATATCTAATCAGTCAAACGGTAATGGTTTAAGAAATATGAAGGAACGAGCTCGTGAAATTGATGCAACCTTAAGTTTGGAATCAACAGTTGGCTCTGGGACTTCGTTAATGATGAATTTATCGCTCACATAATCGCGGTATTTTGAAAATGGATCGTAATTGCGTGATTTGTACCCGTTTATAACATGGCAATCGTGAACACATCTATTCTATTATTTGAAGATAATGACTTACTCCGCGAGAGTATCGTCAACACATTTTCACTCAACAAAGACTACAATGTGGTAGGTGCATTCGGCCACGTGCTCAATGTTACAGAACAAGTAAAAAAATTATCTCCAGACATCATTTTGATGGACATTGATATGCCTGGTCTAAGTGGCATAGATGCGGTTAGTAAAATCAGAAGCGCGGGCATTTTGACTCCGATCATGATGATCACTGTTTTTGATGACAACCGGCACGTATTTGATGCTATCTGCGCTGGCGCATCAGGATATCTTCTTAAAAAACATCTATCAGCTAAATTATTTGATGCTATTGAAGAGTTGCAAGCAGGTGGCGCACCGATGTCTCCAAGTGTAGCTCGCATGGTGATCAGTGCAATGCATCAAAAGCCCGCGCAAGTAAATCCATACGGCCTCACTGCAAGAGAGCATGACGTACTTACTTCTTTATCGAAAGGCAACAGTTATAAATTAATTGCAGCTGAATTCGGTTTAAGCGTTGACACAATTCGTACTCACATCAAAAGCATTTACGAAAAATTACAAGTGCATTCTCAAACTGAAGCCGTTGCAAAAGCTCTGAACGAACGTCTCATCAATCGTCAGCAGTCAATTCTTTAGTATCTCTGTTCACATCTTCGTGTGATACTTCCAGCTTAAAATAGAGGGAGATTTGATGTTAGAAATGTGACCTCGCATTTCTACAACCCAAACAAATTGTTCACATCTATTATACCCAAGCATGAGATCTTCTTTTGCAAGAACGAAAGTTGCTTTAAATCTATTTTTCACTTTCATTTCGCTAAATGCTGTAGCACAAATTACCAGCAACTTCAACAGTAATAGCGATAGCTGGACAGCATTTGATAACAACTCGGGAGCAACATCTGCTGTTGCATATAACGCAACCGGAGGAAACCCGGGTGGATATATTTCTTTTACCACTACAGCAAACTATGTTCCCATTTATTTTCGAGCTCCATCAAAGTTTTTGGGTAATCAAAGCTTCGCGTATAATCAAAACCTGACATTCGATCTTGAAGTATCAACAGCTGGAACGGACAACTCGAACGGAGATGTGATGTTAATCAGTTCATCAGGCACCATATATTATCAACTTCCAACAAAACCTTCTACAGCTACTTGGTCATCGTATTCTGTTCAGATGAATGAAGCTAACTGGCACTATAGTTGTCCCACATGTTCTGCTCCAAGTCAAGTCCAGATGAAACAAGTTCTAAGCAAGGTGACCAATCTGCAAATTCGTTTAAAATATTTAGTCACCACGGGTGGTGCTTATACTAGTCAGCTCGACAATGTGATATTAAATACAGTCGCAATTGGCAATGCTCCGACAATCACTTCATTTTCACCTGCATCCGGCTTGCCTGGGTCATCGGTTATTATTACTGGAACAAATTTTAATACTGTCGCATCTCAAAATTCAGTTTTCTTTAAAGGAATAAAAGCTACGGTAACTAATGCTTCATCAACACAGCTTACTGTTACTGTTCCAACAAGTGCTGCTTACGGCCCGATAACTGTTGTAAATAACGGCACCCAACTTCAAGCGCAGAGCACACAAAGTTTCAATCCATTATTCAATAACAACAGTGATTTTGGTGGCCGAGTTGTTTCTTCAACATTAACTCCCGGATATAATAGCATTCTTCAAACAGGTACCGAATCGTACAATGGTTTTGGTGGACTTGACAAAGGAGACTTAGATGGGGATGGCTGGGTCGATTTAATTATAACAGATACAGGGGCGCCAAAAATAATTGCATACAGGAATCTTGGTGCGAGCGGATTAATAAGCCCTTCTTCTTTTAGTTCAGCTATTACTTTACCAAGTCTTTCCACAGTACCTGGAGGTGGCCCTACTTTATCGGAAGTGCTGGTTGTTGATGTTAACTCTGATGGAAAACTTGATGTTGCAGCTTCAGCTTCAGGAAATTTATTTTCTGGCACTTCATTTTTGGCTGTATATGTAAACACGAGTACAGTAGGCAATATCTCTTTTGCAAGCCCAGTATTCTTTGCTTATCCATATTATGCAGCGCTCGCCATGACTGCTGGTGATCTTGATAGTGATGGTCGAATAGATTTTGCATTTACAACAGGAAGTGCTCCAGGGAATGTCTGGGTAGTTCAAAATTTAAGTACTTCTGGAAGCGTAGATTTTGCTTACGGAGTTGCAGTTGGAACAACAATAGCTCACACTGACTTAGCGATTGAAGATTTGAACAACGACTCCAAACCCGAACTCATAGTTTCAATTGGCGGAGGAATTGAGATTTATCAAAATAATTCCACACCAGGAACAATTGGTCTTATCGCTCCTTTTTCAATATCAGTGTCGTCTGGTTCATACATCTCAGTTGCCGATCTCGATGCCGATAATAAACCAGATTTGATGTGGAGCGGATATGGAGCTGGTTTCATTTACTATTCACAAAATATTTTTTCAGGCTCAACATTTAACGCATCATCTTTCGGATCACCCGTAGCCATAAGCAGCAAACTCGGCAATCCTGATGGGTTAACAACCTGCGACATTAATGGCGATGGCAAGCCAGAAATAATAATTGTTGGTTCATCGGATGTAGGCGTCATGCAAAACATTGGATCGACTGGCACATTAAGTTCAAGTTCTTTCACATCACCAGTCATTTTTCAGGGAAGCACTTCCGGTGCATATCTCTATGGTACTGGCCCAGTGGTCGCTGATTTTAATGGTGATAATAAAGCTGAAGTAGCTTTTGTTTATACTAACAGCTCAATCTCTAATTCAGAAAAGGGAGTATACATCTTTAGCAACGAAAGTTTTCAGCCTCCACAGATTACAGCGATTAGTCCTTCAAGTGCGCCAAGCGGCAGCACCATTACAGTTACGGGAAAATATTTGAACACAAAAAATGCAATTCCTCAAGTGTCAGGAATTGGAATTCTTTCCACCGCTTCAAATGTTTCGAATACTTCTCTGCAAATCAATGCACCGACAGGTTTTTCAGACAACCGAATCTCAGCCACACTTCATGGGCTTCAGGCCTTTTCACCAACACAATTTTATACGCAGTTGAATGGTGGTCTTGGTGGTGCAATTAATTCTTCAACTTTTGGAGCAAGCATCGATTACAATCTTTCTTCCTTTGCTTCCAATCCGGGGCTAGTAGTTGCAGATCTTGACAGCAATGGAAAACCTGATATCATAATTGATGATAACGGCACTTCAAAAATTTATGCAAATACTTTGTCAGTTGCAGGCGCAAGCATTACGTCTGGCACATTCACATTACAAGCCGGCACGCTGAACAGTGCTTCTCACTTAAAGGCAACCGATCTTGATGGAGATGGAATCTTAGACATCATTACGAATGGAAGTTTTTTTGCTGGCAAAGGAATTTCACCAAATCCGATTTCTTTCAGCACCTCGGCTTCAACACCGATAGGTAATTCAAATCGAATTTTGGCAAATCAAGATTTCAATCTTGATGGGAAACCTGAAGTAGTAATATCCAATTCAAGCAATCAAATTCTTGTTTACGAAAACTTCACGAATAAAGGCGCTCCTTATGTTTATAGCGGTGGACTTGCGTCATTATCAACAAGTCCATTAACCTATCCAAACGGTGGCACAATCATTGGTTTATCGGCAGCCGATTTTGATGGCGATGGATTTGAGGACATTGCTTACGGGGTGAACACTGCAACTTCAACATTAAGTATTCTACTCAACTCAGGTTCAAAGCAAATTATGACAGCTTCCCAATTCAGTGGGCCAAGCACATTCACTGCATTGAACAACCCACAGTATGTTGCGGTAGCTGATTTTAATAGCGATGGTAAAATGGATGTTGCCATGGGTTATTATACATCAAGTTTATTCATCTCCGTTTTCATGAATAACAGTACCATCGGAAATTTGAGTTTTACTCGACAGGATTTTGCTGCCGTTGCTTATTGCAATGGCCTTGAAGCGGGCGATATTGATGGTGATGGTAAACCAGAAATCGTAACCATCAATAATCCATCAGGAAGTAGTGGCTCATTTTCAATTTTTAGAAACACAAGCTCAGGTGGGGTAATATCATTTTCCGGTGCAGTAATATATCTCCTTTCATCACCATCAGTTCCAACCATGTCTGGTGTTAGCTGATGTTAACCTTGACAATCAAACCGACATTATTATTTCTCGTACTGGTCCAAGCAGTGCTAGGCTTTCCATTTTTCAAAATCTAATCTCATTTCCAACACTTTCGGTTTCTCCTCAACCAACATCTGTTTCTACTCAGTTTGCGATGGAGCACTCTCACCATTTCTACTGGCGCAACTGGGACAACCAATATTACATATCAGTGGCAAGTTTTTAATTCAGGTAGTTATTCAGATTTAACAAATACAGGTGGTTATTCAAATGTTTCTACCTCTTCACTAACGATTAATTCAACTGGGAATTTTGGTGCCGGTACGTATCGTCTTAAAATAAATGGTGACTTCGCCATTCCAGTTTTTACCAATACCGTTTCATTTACAGTCAACCCGATTCCTACTGCACCGACCGCCTCTGATGTCAGCAATTGCGGACCTGGAAGCATAACCCTCAATGCCAGTGGAGGAAGCAACGGCCAATTTTTTTGGTACGATCAAAATGGACTGATCAGCGGACAAAGCAATAGTTCTTATTCAACTCCAACAATTTCTTCGACAACACAATATGCTGTTTCTGTAACCGATGGAACTTGCGTAAGCACGAAGACGAATGTCAATGCGATAATTAATAACCTACCTGCAGCTCCCACTACACAAGGCGGAAGTGCTTGCCCTAATAGTCAAATTGTCTTGTCAGCTTCAGGCGGAACAAACGGTCATTATCACTGGTATTCATCAGCCGCTGGTGGTTCTGCTATTGCAGGCGAGATAAATAGTACATACACCACGCCATTCAGCACAACTACAACTTATTACGTATCGGAAGATGATGGTACTTGCGAAAGCACACGCAGTTCAGTTGACGCGACAATCTTAACAACCGGTTGTACACCTCCTGCTATTCGAATCAGCTCCTCTTGTTACGCAAATAGGAGGGAAGATCACATTGAATTTGGTACCGCTAATAACTACTTCTAATAATAATCTCGATTTTTCTTCTCTTCAAGTAGTTGCAGCGCCATCAAGCGGTGCGGTCGCGTCAATTGATGCTAATGGAATTCTAACAATCGACTATACTGGCCTAACGTTTTCTGGAGCAGATCAAATTACAATCAAAGCCTGCTACTCTCAATCATAATTGTTCTGAGAACACTTCTCAATCAAGGTGAGTGGAGATATCGAAGTGTTCAATGGAATTTCTCCTGGAGGTTTAAATCCAAAATTGATTATTCAATTTATCGATGCTTTGCCTGAAACAAAAAACAATACTGTGTCGATTTATGATCGTTGGGAAAATCTGGTTTGGCAGGGCTCAAATTACGACAACAATTCAGTAGTGTTCACTGGAATTAGCGACAGCGGAAACTCACTTCCTTCAGGAGTCTATTTCTATAAGATAGAATTCACCAGTGGCAAGAAAACACAGACAGGCTTCATTTCACTCAGAAGGCAATAACCATGAAAAAAATACTACTCTTTAATTTTATTTTCATTTTAGCTTCTGCTTTACGTGCGCAGCAAGATCCTCTTTACTCTCAATACTTCAATAACCCCATGTTGATTAATCCAGCTTTCGCTGGAAGCAATGAGCGGCTCTACGCAGGTCTTGCTTACAGAAGTCAATGGTCAGGTATTCAAGGAAGCCCTACAACATTGAATTTTAATAGTCACATTGCATTAGCTGACAATCGTGTTGGTCTAGGGATGGTGGTGGTTCAAGATCAGATTGGAGATATTAAGAATACTCAAATTGGTGCAACTGGGTCTTATAGAATTAAATTCCCCAACGCGACTTCTCTTTCTTTCGGAATGCAGATGGGAATGACTCGCTACGCAACGGATCCCAACGCAGTTAAAGTTCAAAACAACCCCGACCCTGCTTTCAATCAGTTCACGGAATCAAAATTTAATACGGGTGTCGGTGTTTTATTTCAAAAAGGAAAAATATTTGATAAGCCTTTCTGTCCCAAGAATATTGGCGAGCAGCGTAAGTCAAGGCGGAGAAACTATTCAGGTCTACAGTCAGAATTTCTATCTCTATGCTGCCTACAATTTCCAATTGAATGAAGCAGTACAATTCAAACCTTCAACGTTGCTTCGAATGACAAAAAACTCTACTTCGTCTGCTGACTTTAATTTCAACTTTACTTTAAATCGACTTTACACTGGCGGAGTGTTCACTCGTAATTTCAATACGTACGGAGTGTTACTTCAAGCAATCATGAGCAACTATCGCTTTGGTTATATTTATGAATTACCGGGCAAAGGCTCTGCTCTGAATTTCAGTACTAACGAAATTAGTCTATCTATTTCCCTTGATGTGCTCAACACACACAATCATTCCTCAACAGGGCTTTAAAAAATCAGACGGGTACTTCAACGGTAAACACAGAGCCATGACCATGCGAAGATCTTACTTGGATCTTCCCTTTGAGTTTGTCGAGAGTTTCTTTCACAATATATAATCCCAGTCCAGATCCTTGCGATTTCTCTGAAGCTCGATAGAACATCTCAAAGATTTTTGGAAGATGCTCATCACTAATTCCAATGCCATTATCTTCGATTTGTACACGAAGGTTTTTATCATCTACTCCAGCTTTTACAAATACAGTGGGTTCATCATGGCGAGGATTGCTGTACTTCAAAGCATTACCAATCAAATTATTCAGAACTACCTTCAATCTCGAGCGATCGGTAGTGACGTTTAAATTTTGGGGAATGGAATATTGGATCAAAATTTTTTCCATTCCATTTCCAAACTTCAAACCTTCGGCCACTTCTTCAACAAGTTCATAAAGATTGAAGTTCTCCAATCTAACTTCCTGTCTGGCATTCCTTGAATAGTCAATGATCTCTTTAATGAAAGAATCCAAATCAGCAACACGGGCTTTCATAAGACCCAAACAGTGTTTCAATTCTTCAGGATCAGTTGTGCGTTGACACAATTCGATCAATCCCAAACGGAACTGAGTGGTGCGCGAAGATCATGCGAAGCACTGTACACAAATCTGTCTAGTTCTTCATTTGCTTTTGAAAGCAGCTGATTGTTCTGTGAAAGTTCTTGTTCAGTTTTATAATTAACATTCAATGAGAAAAATAAAAGCGCGACTGCCACAATTAGCGTGACCAAGAAATTAGTTGTGTATGAAATATTTACGTATTGCGGAGAATATTCAACGGGCTTAATGATCGGAGGAAGGTCAACATAATAAGCCAGGAAAAATCCTATTAATCCGAGGGAAGCAAATGAAAGCCCCATGGTAATCTGATCATAGCCGCATAAGGAAGAGCAATCAATGAATAAATTACAAAGTAGGTATCAATTCCGGTTCCATTAGTGTCATTGTCGGCAAAAACATAAATCAAAAAAATCAGCAGCAACAAGAAAATAATGTTTGCCCGATAAATATTCACCGCGCCTATTGATCCAAATACTAACGTGACAATACAATCAGTAAAATGTAAAATGGAATGCTTATGTAAAGATCATTCGCAATGTCGATCAGGGTGTAGATAAAACCCACAAAGATTCCAACAAGACTTAGTACTCCATCTAGCAGCAGCTCTTTTATAATTATTGCGAGAAGTGAAGGTTGCTTCTTGCAAAAGCACGCTCCCAAATTTTTTTGGTCATCGATTTTGAAGTTATTACAAAGATATTTTGAAAAATGATGCGCAACAAATCTTACCTTGTTATTTTAATGCAGTGAATAATCAATAAGGTGCTGTTCGGATTCTATCGTGTTTCCCTATTAACCTT
>JASGIR010000076.1:0-16799 GCA_049840975.1 Cyclobacteriaceae bacterium
GAAATTACACCTGCTGAAAAAATTGACATTGTAATTGTGCCTTTGTTGGCATTTGATGCCGCGGGAAATCGAGTCGGTTACGGCAAAGGGTTTTATGATCAATTTTTAAAAACGTGCCGAAAGGATTGCAAAAAAATTGGTCTGTCTCTTTTCGAGGCAAGCCAGGACTTAATTTCAAATGAAGAGCACGATGTGAAACTCGATTACGCAATCACACCCAAAGGAGTTACTTCTTTTCTTGACTCTTCTCAAGCATTAAGTTTTAAATAACCTCAGGCTCTTGCTGGCTAAGGCAGTGGAATGAGCCGAGGCCCCAGATAATGTCGGTTGAATCAAGTCCAACTACTTTTCTTGTGGGAAAATATTTTTGCAGAATGTCTATCGCCTTGTCGTCATTTTTATCTCTGAAAGTTGGGACCACCACATACTTATTGGCGATATAAAAATTGGCATAAGAAGCCGGCAATCTCTGACCTTCATACACAACTTGTGCGGGCATCGGAAGTGCAACGACTCTTATAGACGATCCGTTTTCGAGTCGCATTTTTTCCAATGCCTCAATGTTCTCTTTCAACGGCTGATAGTTTTCATCTTCTTTGTTGTCTTCGACCACGGTGACAACCGTTTGTTCATCTACAAACCGAGTGAGGTCATCGATATGTCCATCCGTATCATCTCCAACGATTCCATCTCCGAGCCAAAGCACATTCTCTACTCCGTAATAGTCGACAAGAAATTTCTCTATTTGAGGTTTCGTGAGATGTGGATTCCTGTTGGGGTTTAACAAGCAAGCACTTGTAGTAAGGACAGTTCCCTTCCCATTAAATTCCACAGAACCGCCCTCCATTACAATTCCAGGTTTTGCTAAAGGAAGGTTGTAATGTTTAGCAATTGAAATGGGGATCTCGTTGTCGAGATCAAATGGAGGATATTTGCCGCCCCACGCGTTGTAGTTCCATTTCACTACCATTTTCTTTTTTTCTTTCGGGTTAATCAAAAAGGCCGGGCCATGATCACGGCACCACGCATCGTTCGATGGATGAAAGAAAAACTGAATATTGTTAAAGTCTGCTCCTGCCTTTTGCAAATAGTCGGTGGCCTTTTGCTTCATAGCTTCATTAGCCACATTAATATTTACTTTTTCGCCTTCGGCTACCAACTTTACGAACTGAGAATACATGGGAAAAATCTTCTCAATTTTTCCAGGCCAAGACTCTTCCTTATGAGGCCAGCTAAGCCATGTGGCTGAATGAGGTGCAAATTCTGCAGGGAAAAAAAATCCTAATTCTCTGGGCGTTTTAGATTGATCCATTGAGCTTTAACTATATGCAAGCTTGCAAATTACAAACTTTTCAAGAATAGGTTCCAGAGAGACTTTGGACATTATTTGACTCGCTAAAAATAAAGAAGCGCCCCAATAGAAACCAGGGCGCCTCTTGTTTGTACAATTAAATCAAACCTGTAAACCACTTTTAATAACGATGTACAACTAAAAAAGGTTTTCGTCCGATTAAGAATTTCTTCGCTTCGCACCTCTTACCGCTTCTGCAGTCCAGGGGTCTTCGGGCCAGTGATGTTTCGGGTAGCGGATTCTCAGCTCCTTACGAATTTGATGATAGGTAGTGTTCCAAAAACTTTTTAAATCTTGTGTGACCTGAACGGGCTTGTAACCTGGCGAGAGCAAATGCAAAAGGACCTTCGTTTTTCCATTATTTACTGTTGGAGTCTCGCTCAAACCGAATACCTCTTGCAATCTAACTTTCATCACAGTCAAATCTCCGTCTATAGAATATTCAATTTTAATCAAAGAGCCGCTTGGCACCTCAAGTCTGACGGGAACAAGCTTATCGAACTGTTGCTGCTGTTCCCACGGCAAAATTGAAGCAAGTATGCTTTGCAAATCCAATCGTTGAAAATCAGTTCTTTTGTTTACATCTGATAGAAATGGTGAAAGCCAATTTTCAAGAGTTACCATTAAATTCTCTGTACTCACGTCTGGCCAACTTTCATCTGATCTCCATTTTCTTAAACTCATTACTCGTGCTTGCCACTGCATTTGGGTTTCGTCCCAATTCAAAAGCTGAAGCCCTTCTTCACGAACAGCATCGCATAAAATTTTAATTTTTAGTTGCTCATCAATTTTGGATGATTGTCTTGTGGTAAGGACCAAACTTCCAATTCTTTTTTCAATTGTTGAAGAAATCATTCCTCGATCCTTGTCCCACATTGCGTTCTCAATTTCGTTTGCAAATGGAATCAAATCAGATTCATTTACAGGCGCGGCTGAAAAAATTTTCCCCTCAGCTGCTCCTATGTCCATCGCGGCAACAACCAACCACTGTTTCTGTAAAAGTGTATCGTGGTCTTGAAGATGAGCAATCCGTCCATTAGCAAGTTTATAGCGTGGACTAAATTTTTCAGTCTGCCTTGCAATCCTTTCGGGATAGACTTGCGTCAGAAGTTTACCTACCTGTACATCTGGAAAAACTGAGTTGTCAATTTCAATTTTAAACATCTTTCTCCACGACAGCGCCAATTTTTCCACTCGATCCAAGTTATTTCTATCAACACTTACGCGTTCACCACTTCTCCACTTTCTTAGCATTTCAATTCTAAGAGAAATATCCGCTCCAGCTTCTTTGTTCAAAGGGTCCCTTTCCTCCAGCAAAGCAGCAAGATCAGTAGCCAGGGATTTTTCTTTCGCAGAAGATGCGGATAACAACATGTGAGCAATTCGTGGATGCGTTGGAAGACGGAGCATTTCTTTTCCTTTATCAGTGATTTTTCCATTTTCAATCGCTTCAATTTTTTCTAACAATTCAATGGATTGTTTTACAGCTCCTACTGGAGGCTTTGTAATCCAGTTCAATTCATCAAGTTGAGCGCCCCAATTAAAAATTTCTAGAATCATCGGTGCAAGGTCAGCCTCAAGGATTTCAGGTTGACGAGCTGGTTGCAAAAATTGATGTGTTGCCTTTGACCACATCCGATAACATACGCCAGGCCCGAGTCTGCCAGCACGACCGGCACGTTGATCGGCTGCATCGCGTGTCACTTTTACTGTTTCTAATTTTGTGAGCCCTGAGCGAGGATCAAATTTTGGAACTCTTGCAAGACCACAATCAATCACGGTTGTTATTCCTTCGATGGTGAGTGATGTTTCTGCAATTGAGGTTGCTAAAACAATTTTTCTAGCTCCGGATAAATTAGGCAAAATAGCCTCACGTTGCTTTTGAAAAGATAAGTCTCCGTACAATGGAAAAATATCAGCTCCTATATTTTCTGATTCTAAAAGGTCTTTCGTACGAATTATCTCTCCAACACCAGGAAGAAAAACTAAAATATCTCCCGATTGTTCCTTCGAAGCTCGTTTTATAATTCGTGAAGCGGATAATGCAATTGGTTCGTTCTTATCAACATCCTCATATTTTATTTCAACTGGAAATTGTTTCCCCTGACTTGTGATGATTGAAGCACCATCAAGTGCTTCTGAAATCTTTTCACCATCCAAGGTTGCAGACATAATCAGCAGACGAAGATCATTGCGAAGAAGCTGCTGTGATTGATAACACAGTGCTAGTGCTAAATCAGCATGCAAGCTTCGTTCATGAAATTCATCAAAGATGACAAGTCCAACGTTTTCAAGAGCATTATCGTATTGCAACATTCGCGTCAGAATACCTTCGGTTACGACTTCAATACGGGTGTTTTTACTCACTACATTTTCGAAGCGAATTCTATAGCCAACAGTTTCACCAACTTTCTCAGAGAGTATTTCGGCCATTCTCGCGGCCACAGATCTTGATGCCAATCTGCGAGGCTGAAGCATAATTATTTTCTTTCCACTTAACCATGATTCACCTAAAAGCTCAATAGGTACAATAGTAGATTTGCCCGCACCTGGAGGGGCCTGCAGAATAACAATTCTTTCGCTGGATAACTTCTGTTTTAAATCTGGGAGAATTTCACCTACTGGGTACGACAACATACCGCGAAAATAATTGACTCAATTAAATTTATTTTCAGATTATTTCGACCATTCTTTAATCAACGAAATCGCTTTGTCGATTTCTTCTTCAGAATTGAAAACATGAGTGCAATGACGAACTCCGAAAACATCACCTTGAGAGCGTGGCCTCATTTTAGCTTTTTCCCAATACATGTCCTGAATCTTTGTGCCAGTCCAGCCTTCGATGTTGTAGACAGTAATTCCAGCGCACATATTTTCATCGCTAGGTGAAAAGAATTTTACTTTCGGATGAGAAGAAAGTCCTTTACGTAGTCTCGATCCCAAAAATTTGATCCGCTCATAAACACGATCAGGGCCAAGTTCAAAATGAAAATCGAGAGCAGCATCAAGTCCTTTCAGAACTGGGAAGTTTCCTGTACCTCGTTGTGTAAATCGAAAACCTTCGTCCTCGTGATTATCCCATCGACCACTCGCCACTGTCGTCCAAACATCTTTCATGCGATCTTGTTTGATGTAAAGAAAACCCGTTCCCGCTGGCGCACCAATCCATTTATGAAAACATCCTGCATAGGCATCGCATCCGATATCTTTCACATCAACTTTGATTTGGCCAACAGTTTGAGCTCCATCTAAGATTGTAAATATCCCTCGCTTGCTTGCTTCTGTGCACAATTCTTTAACTGGCATAATTGCTCCGCTGCCCGAAATCATGTGCGACAACATCAAGACTTTTGTCTTCGGTGTAATTGCTTTCACCATGATATCATAAACCTCTTGTGGACTATGTGCAGGCTTTGGAATAGCAACTGTTTTAAAAACAACTCCAAATCTTTTCTCTTTTAATTGAAAGCCTGACTTCCCACCAGAATGTTCTTGATCTGTCGTCAAAATTTCATCGCCTGCTTGCAATGTTAAACCGTTGGCGAGATAGCTCATTCCATTTGTAACATTGTCTGTCATGGCAATCTCAAGCGCGTCAGCATTGATCAACTTTCCAACCTTTGTTCGAATGCTCAACAGATTATTATAACCACTAATGTATTCTTCTTTGTTGTCGTTTTTGTATGCCCAATCAGCAACTCCTTTAGCAACAAAATTCAAATGCTCAGTCATTTTTTCAACTACAACTCGAGGCATTGCCCCAACAGTACCTGGGTTAAAGAAAACTGTATCGCGATCAAGCATGAACCGATCACGAACTTTTTTCCAGAACTCAGGGTCATCTGGTGCAATCGAATTACTTTCGGTCAATGAGCTGCCTAAGGTTGTGAGTGCAGGCAATGTAAAAGCTGACAGACCTAGCGAACGAAGCAATCTTCTACGAGAAATCATTTAAATTTTGTTTAGTGAAAGGTAATTAAATTTTATCTTTAGGGAGATTGGCTAAAAATCAGATTCCAATGTCAAAACTTGTTATCAACGGATTTGCAGAATTCCAAGCCTACATCGGAAAAGAATTAGGTGTATCAAGCTACCTACGAGTTACCCAAGATCAGATCAACAAATTTGCCGATGCTACGCTCGACCATCAGTGGATTCACACTGACCCTGTTCGAGCTGCCACTGGGCCTTTCAAAAAAACAATTGCCCACGGTTATTTAGCGTTATCGCTTGTCCCTTATTTGTGGGAAGAAATAGCAGACATTCGCAACGTGAAAATGTTGGTGAACTACGGAATCGAAAAGCTAAAATTCAATCAGGCCGTTATTGTAGATAGTGAAGTTCGTTTGAGAGTGACTTTAAAATCATTGGTGGATTTGCGAGGAATTTCAAAAGCAGAAATGGATATTGCCATGGAAATAAAGGACAATTCGAAGCCAGCGTTTACCGCTACTATCATATTCCTTTATCACTTTAATATGTGATAATTCCTTCGAATCTGTACCGAAAATATGTCATAAATTGGCTTTGATTAGAACTTATGAAATTGGTCTGCATCATAGATGATGACTTTGCTCACCGGAGACTTTTGGAGTACAACCTCACCAGTCAAAATTATAAAGTGCTCTCCTTTTCTACTTGTGCCGAATTCATCAATGAACCTTTTGCTGAACCTCCATTTGCTGTAGTCCTTGACCATTATTTAAAGGAAGAAAAAACTGGACTGGAATACCTCGAGGATATTTTAAAAAAACTTCCCAAAGTGCCTGTTATTTTCATGACCACAGAGACAGACGCAAATTTGATTAGACAGATTGAAAGCTCAGGCGCTAAAGGATATATCGCAAAAGACCCTGCATCTTTTGTACGGCTACGCACTATGCTCGATGAAATGCAAGAGAAACCAAAGACAAACTGGTTATCAAAACTCTTTAAGAAGTGATACTCACTATTGGCTAACTGCTGTTAGCTAAATCCTCCCCTTCTCTGTAATTTTGGCTCGAAATTTTTGTTTATGAGCACCGAAGCAGCAGTAGAAAAAAAGAAGGAAAATCGCTCCCTTGCTGGTCATGCAGCCGCAGAACCATACAAGCCAAAAAATAAAGTCAGAATTGTAACAGCAGCCAGTCTTTTTGATGGCCATGATGCCGCGATCAACATCATGCGGAGAATCATTCAATCTACCGGATGTGAGGTTATCCATTTGGGTCACGATAGAAGTGTAGAGGAAGTAGTTAACACTGCAATTCAAGAAGATGCCCAAGCCATCGCAATGACGAGCTATCAAGGAGGGCACAATGAATACTTTAAATACATGTACGATTTGCTCAAAGAAAAAGGCGCAAGTCACATCAAAATTTTTGGCGGTGGCGGTGGGGTAATTCTCCCCGAAGAAATAAAAGAGCTAATGGACTACGGTGTCACCAGAATCTATTCGCCTGATGATGGTCGTGCGATGGGTTTGCAAGGGATGATCAATGACCTTATTCAGCTAAGTGATTTTCCCACAGGAAAAGATATCACCGCCAACGACAAACTAACAACAAATAATAATTTGCGGATAGCGCAGCTCATTTCGGCAGCCGAAAATTATTATGACGATCACAAAAAGATTTTTGAAGATATCCATCAAAAGGCTAAAAATTCAAAAGCTCCAGTTCTCGGAATAACTGGAACTGGAGGCGCAGGAAAATCATCGATGGTGGATGAAATTGTAAGAAGATTTTTAATCGACTTCAAAGACAAAACTATTGGATTGATTTCAGTTGATCCTTCGAAAAGAAAAACCGGAGGAGCTCTGCTTGGCGATCGAATTCGTATGAATGCAATAAACAATTCAAGGGTTTATATGCGTTCGCTTGCTACAAGACAAAGTAATCTTGCGCTTTCAGCATATGTAAAAGAAGCTGTTCAAATTCTCAAAACTGCTGGCTTTGACCTCATTATTTTGGAAACATCCGGCATTGGCCAAAGCGATACTGAGATCCTTGATCACAGCGATGTTGCATTGTATGTCATGACTCCAGAGTACGGAGCTGCAACGCAACTTGAAAAAATCGATATGCTCGATTTTGCTGACGTGATCGCACTGAACAAGTTCGACAAACGCGGTGCTCTTGATGCGCTTCGTGACGTCAAAAAACAATACCAACGCAATCATCAGCTGTGGACTAAAAAACCAGAAGAGATGCCTGTGTTTGGTACGATTGCTTCGCAGTTTAATGATCCTGGCACAAACCAACTGTACAAACATCTTATCGACAAGATTTCTGAAAAGACTGGCGCTGATTTGAAATCAAGTTTCGAAATCACTCGTGAGATGAGTGAAAAGATTTTTGTAATTCCTCCCCATCGCACAAGATACCTCAGTGAAATTTCTGAAAACAACAGAAGCTATGATCAATGGGTCAATGAACAAGCGGAAACTGCTCAAAAGTTGTACGCCATAAATAAAACAATCTCATCAATCGGTAAATCTGAAACTGATATTATTAAAGTATTACATGCCGAATTTGATCGTATCAAATTAAATCTTGACCCAAAAAATTGGAAATTAATTGAAGCTTGGCAGGAGAAAATCAAAAGTTATCGTGAGCCTGTTTTCAAGTTCAAAGTGCGCGACAAAGAAAAATCGGAATACAAACGCACAGTGAATCTTTATCGCATTTACAGATCCCTAAAGTTTCGCTTCCAAAATATGAAGCGTGGGGCGATTTATTGAAGTGGCAGTTGCAAGAAAACGTTCCTGGTGAATTCCCTTATACCGCTGGTATTTATCCATTCAAACGTGAGGGTGAAGATCCTACACGCATGTTTGCAGGTGAAGGTGGACCAGAAAGGACCAATAGAAGATTTCACTATGTAAGCTTGTCAATGCCTGCAAAGCGATTATCAACCGCTTTTGATTCCGTTACTCTTTATGGAAACGATCCTGATTATCGTCCAGATATTTATGGGAAGATTGGAAATTCAGGCGTTTCAATTTGTTGTCTTGATGATGCAAAGAAATTATACAGCGGTTTCAATTTAGCAGATCCAAAAACTTCTGTGTCAATGACGATCAATGGGCCCGCTCCAATGTTGCTGGGTTATTTCTTAAATGCGGCTATTGATCAGCAATGCGAAATCTATATCAAGAAGAATGGGCTTGAAGATGAAGTAAAAAAGAAAATCAGTTCTCTTGTAAAAGAAAAAGATACTCGCCCAGCCTACCAAGGAGCTTTGCCTAAAGGAAATGATGGACTTGGACTGATGTTGCTTGGGTTAACTGGGGACCAAGTATTGCCAAAAGATATTTATGAAAAAATTAAAGCTGAAACGCTTTCGCAAGTGCGCGGAACAGTTCAAGCCGATATTTTGAAAGAAGATCAGGCACAGAATACGTGTATTTTCTCTACAGAATTTGCTCTTCGTTTGATGGGCGATGTTCAAGAGTATTTCATCTCGAAAAATGTCAGGAATTTTTATTCTGTTTCAATCTCAGGTTACCATATCGCTGAAGCTGGCGCAAATCCAATCACACAATTAGCTTTCACGCTTTCAAATGGTTTCACTTACGTGGAATATTATTTGAGTCGTGGTATGGACATCAATGAGTTTGCTCCAAACTTATCTTTTTTCTTTTCCAATGGAGTTGATCCAGAGTATTCTGTGATCGGTAGAGTAGCGCGAAGAATTTGGGCTAAGGCTATGAAAAATAAATACAATGCCAACGCTCGCTCGCAAATGTTGAAATATCACATTCAAACTTCTGGTCGCTCACTTCACGCACAAGAAATTGATTTCAACGATATCCGCACAACGCTTCAGGCATTGTACGCTATCTATGATAATTGCAATTCGCTCCACACGAATGCTTACGATGAAGCTATCACTACGCCAACCGAAGAATCTGTTCGCAGGGCAATGGCTATTCAATTAATTATAAACAAAGAGTTGGGTTTAGCAAAGAATGAAAATTCATTGCAAGGTTCCTTCATTATCGAAGAACTGACTGATTTAGTAGAAGAGGCTGTACTTTCCGAATTCGATCGTATCACAGAGCGCGGTGGTGTCCTTGGTTCAATGGAAACAATGTATCAACGCGGAAAAATTCAAGAAGAGAGTATGTATTACGAAATGTTGAAGCACACCGGAGAATATCCGATCATCGGTGTGAATACTTTCTTAAGTTCGAAAGGTTCTCCAACCATTGTGCCTCAAGAAGTCATCCGTGCTACTACTGAAGAAAAAGAATATCAGATTAAAATGCTCCGCAATCTTCACAAATCTCATAGCGAAAAATCTTCTGGCTTACTTGAACGTGTGCAGCAAGCTGCCATTCAAAATAAAAACATCTTTGAAGAATTAATGGAAGCTTGTAAAACTTGTTCACTTGGACAAATCACAAAAGCTCTCTTTGAAGTAGGCGGGCAGTATCGAAGGAATATGTAATCTTATAAATATAAATTAAGTAGGAGCCTTGTTGCAATAAGACTCCTACTTAAAAAGATTCAAAAATTTTCGAATTTTTTCAGCGCACCATACTTATCCCACACCTCAATTGTGAATGATTTTAAATCTTTCAAATTATAAACTTGCGCAAATTCTTTATTGATTGTTTGTATCTCATTGTGAACTAAAGCGCCAGCTTGATCAAAAATGTAGATATATACATCTTCCAGTTTTGCAGATGCAACAGTCAATAAGAACTTACTCTGCTCATTGGCCAACTTTGCTATATGAATTAGTTTTTCAACCTTATTTTCTTTGTAGTTGACCGCTTCAACAGTTTTGCCGCTCTCATCCTCTACAGTAACAGTGTATTCACCAAAGGGAAGGCCGTCAAAATTATAAGGTCTCATAAATGCATCAATTTTTGTCATTGATTCGCTGAAAACAGTTGAACCATCATTATCCTTAATTGAAACCTTTACTTTACCTGCCTTCACCGACTTATAATAAAGTTTGAATAAAGTTGAGCCAGTTGCATTAGTAACTGCCACCGAAGATGTAGCTGTTGCTCCCTCCGTACCACGAGCGGACACTAGTGTGCTTACAAGCACACATGCTAAAATTGAACAAATCGTTTTCATAAATTTTTTTATTATCAGGACGAACAACACTAGAAGTAAGTTGCAATGGCTTGGTTAATTATTCTTAAATAAATGTGAACGATTCTGTAACCATTCAAATAATACAGAATAATGGAGGAGAAAATGCCTTTACTATCTTCAGTTAAGGATAAGTTGAAGGATTTTCATTCCACTCAACTTCAAAAAAACAACGGTAGTTAATTTAGATGAAATACGTCTTTAGATTTCTCAGCTTGATGAAGCAGTTCTGAATTGTAACGAAGATGAGCCAGCAGGAAACCCTCCTTTTGGTCTTCGTTTAACTTCACGAAGCGAAGACGCTCCTCAAAATCCAGATTTAATTCATTTGCGACAGTAAACGAAGAAGGAATTATCTCGCTGCTCCTGATCTGGAAATAAAGAAGATATTCACGAAAAGCAGCGCGGAGCTTATCACTTACGGGAGTCGAAATATCTACATTCCAAAAAGTTGCTTCTCCACCAGGGTATGATTTATCACGAAAAGAACGAAATAATGTTCCCAGTGAAAACAAATCAATACACTTCACGATGATATCGGATTCCCCATTATCGTAGCGCCTGATAACACTTTCAAGTTTCATTAATGAACCTACCTTTTCAGTATTGGTTACATGGCTAAAGTAAATTCCAAAAGAAATGTCTTTAGTTTCAGCATCATGAAGCAGTTGTTTATATCGAGGCTCAAAAATATGAAGCGGAACAATTTCTCCTGGTAAGGGGAAAATTGAAAGTGGGAACATCGGTATTTTTATGGACTCTGCCATTCTTACTTTAAACAGCAAATCTCAAAATATTGTTGCATTTAAAACTTGACTACATAGTGAGGATCAATATTAAATCTCTCTTTCAGCAGTTTTTCGCCAGGTAAAAAAGACAAGTTGATAATAAAGGAATAACCAGCCACAACTCCACCCAGTCGTTGAACCATGTGTCCAGCGGCCGCTGCCGTACCTCCAGTAGCTAGCAGGTCATCATGAAGGAGAACGCGTGTCCCTTTGGATATTGCGTCTTCATGCATTTCGATTGTCGCTTCCCCATATTCAAGGAAATACTTTTCCGTAATTTTTTTAAAAGGCAACTTCCCAGCTTTCCGAATGGGCACGAAAGGTATATTCAATTCCTGCGCGATCAGAGATCCAAAAATGAAACCACGTGCTTCAACCGCTGCAAGCGCTCGTATGTTCTCTCTTTTGAAATGAGATGCTATTGTTTCAACAACTTTCTTTCTAGCATTAGGCTCATTGAGCAGCGGTGTAATATCCTTAAAGAGTACCCCCTCTTTTGGAAAATTGGGGACATCACGGAGTAGCGGTTTTATAATTTTTTCTATTTCCATTACTTTATTAGTCGTCCTTTTAAAATTACATGATCTACAAAATCATTTCCAAAGTGATAAGGCAAATAAGCCAAAGAAGAAACTGGTTTTGTAATGAAAACATTAGCGATTTTTGCTTTACTGATACTTCCATGACTATCGGAAATCTCCAGAGCATAAGCTGTATTAATTGTTGAAGCATTGAATGCTTCTTCGGGTGTCATTTTCATTTTGATGCAAGACAATGACAACATCGTTTGCATATTTCCTGAAGGAGAGCTTCCTGGATTGTAGTCGCTGGCAATCGCGACTGGTAAACCTTCATCAATCATTTTCCTTGCAGGGGGAAAAGGGAGGTTTAAGAAAAACGCTGCACCCGGAAGAGCAGTCGGCATAGTTGAACTGGTCTTCAAAAGATCGATCTCTTCGTCACCGATATTTTCTAAATGATCTACACTCAGAGCATTGGTTTTCACTCCAACCTGAACACCACCAGATCGGTGAAGTTGATTTGCATGAATTCTGGGCTTCATTCCAAACTTCTTTCCTTCCTCAACGATCAACTCTGTTTCATTGTAAGAAAAAAAGCCTTCTTCACAGAATACATCGATATAGTCAGCTAGTTTTTCTTCTGCAACTGCGGGTATCATTTCGTTAATGACCAACTTGATATAATCTTCTTTTTTCATTTCTGAAGGCACAGCATGTGCTCCAAGAAAAGTAGTCTTAACCGTAAGTGGGGTTTCCGTACCGATTCGTTTTGCAACACGGAGCATCTTCACTTCGTCTTTGACGGTAAGACCATATCCACTTTTTATTTCAATCGCTCCAGTTCCTAAATGAATAACTTCATTTGCACGCGCCATTGTTTTCTCAAACAACTCATCTTCGGATGCTACTCTTAATTTCTTTGCTGAATTAAGAATACCTCCACCTTTTGCTGCGATCTCAGCGTAGGTTGCTCCCTTTATTTTCATTACGAATTCTTCTTCGCGGCTTGCCGCAAAAACCAAGTGTGTATGAGAATCGACAAAACTTGGAAACACGAATCGATCAGACGCGTCAATGGTTTGCGCATTGACCCTAGGAACTTTTTCCATCGGACCAAAGTCCAAAATCAATCCATTCGAAAGATGTAAAAATGCGTTTGAAATTACAGGCAATTCGCTCATTGCTTTGCCTGCGACCGACTTTATATTAGACTCTCTTACCTGTGCAAGGCCTTTGATATTAGTGATGAGTATATCATTGGCCATTTGAGGAATTTATTTGCCAAACGACTCGACCTTGTAGTCAAGGTTGGTGCTATAAATCGGGAATGAGATTTTAAACATGGCATAGAAACCTTGACCAACTAAACTAGGACGGTAACCAAACTCGCCACCGTAGGCCCAACCAAACTGACGATTGAATTTTCCATCAATACCAGCGCGAAAACCAAACGAATGTGTTTTCAATGCATTGGTAGAATAAGTGTCAGTTGTTGTTGTGCCCTGCGTAGGATGAGATAAATAAGTGACTGGATCAATTTTGTAAACGGGAGCAAATAGTATGTCGAAGAAAACAGTGAGCATCCCATCATCCACTCCATCATCATACTTGTCAAAATTTACAGCAACATTTCTAATCCATGCCATCGAACCTCCAACATAGATATCCATGGAGTGAACATTACCAAAGACAGGCAAACCTTTTTTGGCACCGTTATACATATAGTTCTCTGGTAAACTCTGTCCAGCAGGGTTGATATTAGTGAGATCTGCGTAGGTCAATTTTTGCTTCTCCAAAGCTCGACCAAGATCAGCTGTACTATTCCAAAGAATTCCGCCTAAACGGGCACCGTATATTTTTCTGACTTTGCAAGGGACCTCTGCGCGAAGCGGCACTGTCGCTGCCCAACGATCACCTTTAAAACTCTTCTTATAAAGAACCATTTTTGTTTTTGAATCCTGATCAAAGTCTTTGATATGATAAGTGCCACCCACTTCAATATAGTTGAAGATTTGAGGCTTGTCAGAAATGTAATTTGCGTCTTGATCGCTTTGGGCTTTTAGGGAAGCATTCCTATTGTAATCAAAAAACTCGCTGCTATACGTTTTTCTGAAATTCACTTTAAAGTCAAGTTTGTCCTTATGGTAATAGCTTGCTTCTACTCCAAATCCTGAATTCACATTCGTGGCAAACAGTTCACCATAGAGTGGCTGAAAACCAATAAATAGTTTATTGATTGAATACGGTTCGTCATAGATCTCCTCAAACGTTACCGTAGGTTTTTCTTTTTGAGTTTGCGCCATCAAAGAGAGGGGCAGCGTCAAAAGCAAAAAAATAAGTATGGGTGCGTTCATTGTGCATTCATACTTGTAGTTGCCCAAATGAAACTTCATCGTTTAAAAAATATAGCTATTCAAACTGCAAGTTAAACAAAAGCTACGGAAACTAAATCAGGGATTGTTTTTTAGGCCTAGCCTTCCCCTCGAGAACGAAATAAAGGGGACACGGCCATTATCATGAGTAGGGAGCATTTGGTAGCCAGAAGTAAGCACTCCGTCTATCCCCTCCTGCTCTAATCCTTGTTGAAAATGAACCCCATACTTTTTCAAGGCATGCCCCATGATCATCATGAATTCAAAACCCTTCTGGGTAAAGCTACTTGGAAGCAGACCATGGTTTCTTAGGTATTCTTTTCTGAACGCCTGATAAGGTTTCCCACTAATGGCAGAGAAATTTGGTGCTGCAAAAAGTATTTTGATCTTTTCAAACTTGCCCAAATCAACTGAGTTTTCTTCGAGCCAACTCTCCTGACCGATTACCAGTGCTGAATCGCCTCGGGTCTCAACACTATTAATCACTTTTGTGTAAATCAAAGGGTCTTCCGAAGCCACAAATACACTCCCTAAGCTATCAAGTTTAAGTTTGAATTGTTTGGGGTTTTTCCATTCGTCAAACTCAGTTGGAGTAGCCAAAATTGAAAGAATATCTGCAGAGGTCTCGGCTCGGACTTCCTGTGCGTATTTAATCTTTAATCCTAGTTTAGTGGCCGTGCGCATAAAGCTAAATGCCATAACCGAATCTTTCGGTGTGTCGCCAAAAAAAACATAACAGTTCTTTCTGGTTTTCATAGTTGCCAGCATTTCTGCTGATTTTTCTCCTATGGTACTATGACTCGGTTGAAAAAGAAGTGCAAAAGGATTTTGTCCTACAAGATCAATGTTATACGAAAGTGGGTTTGCTACCAGATTGATTTTGTTCTCCTGCGAAAAATCCAGAACAAGTTTGGTGTCTTCATTGAAAAGCGGGCCAACCATCAGGTCTGCACTTTTCAATTCTTCCTCCTTCAACAGTTTTTTTATCGTTTCAAGGTCATGATCGGTGTCATAGGCAAGCAAATCCAAATTTATGCCTTCGCTTCTCAAAGAATCGGTTGCTTGTTTCATTCCTTGATAGAGATCCAAAACAGACTGGCTCTTTTTTTTACTTGGGCTTGGGTCAAGCGCATCGGCACGAAAAGGTAATAGAAGTGCAACTCGATAGCGGTCTTTGAAAACGGGAGGATTTACCTCAACAACAAAATCTTTTCTGTCCCAGCCATAAAGACTAACAAGGGAATCCAACAAGACTTTGTCGGTCATAGGACTTTGTTTGCCAATAGCGTATGAAAGAGCTCTTGCAACTTCAGCATCGCGAGGGTTTTCTTCGATTAGCATCTTGAGCGTTTCAACATCATCCTCTTTTGTGAGGATCAATCGTTTCATTGATTCTATTTCCTTTTGCAATGAAGGATCGCTGACTTCTTTGGCGAGCGTAAGAGCACGAAAATATTCTCTTTGTTCGAGGTAGATTTTTACAAGCCAAAACAGAACTTCATTTCTTTGATCCCAGTTGGGGTAAATGTTTTTTGTCTGTAAAAACATTTCCTTAGCCACTGTATTGAATCCTAATCTTTGAGCAGACAGCGCATAATAAAAACTAGCATACTCTGGATAAGGATTGTTTCGATCGTAAATCGTGAGTGGACGGAATGCATCCATCGCTGCGCTGTAATTTCCATCGGCAAAAAGATCTTTGGCCTGCTTGTATTGCTTTTTGAAATCTTGGCCAAGAGCAAAGTTGCCGATTAAAATACCTACGGAAATAAGAACAAGTCTAGAGTAAACGGATTTTAAATTATTTGCCATAGACCATTGACTGCTGACTAATTTCATTCCCATTCAATTGTGGCTGGAGGTTTTGAGCTAATGTCGTACACAACTCGATTAATGCCTTTGACTTTGTTAATGATATCTGAAGAAACTTCGCTTAAGAATTCATGAGGTAAGTGAGACCAGTCTGCAGTCATTCCATCAACACTTACCACTGCACGCAAAGCTACAACTTGCTCATACGTGCGCTCATCTCCCATCACTCCAACAGAATATACGGGCAATAAAATTGCACCCGCTTGCCAGACTTTCTCATACAATTCATGTTTGCGCAAAGCTGAAATGAAAATATTATCGGCTGCCTGTAATATTTTTACTTTGTCGGCAGTAATGTCTCCCAAAATTCTAATGCCGAGTCCTGGTCCTGGGAAAGGATGTCTTCCTAAAATGTTCTGATCGATATGTAATGTTTTGCCAACTAATCTCACTTCATCTTTGAAAAGAGTTTTTAGCGGTTCAACTATTTTCAATTTCATTTTTTCCGGAAGGCCACCAACATTGTGATGAGATTTAATTGTTGCTGAGGGGCCTTTAATCGAAACAGATTCGATCACGTCAGGATAAATTGTGCCTTGACCGAGCCACTTCACATCTGCAATCTTATGTGACTCTTCATCGAATACGTCAATGAAAGTTCTTCCAATTGCTTTGCGTTTTGCTTCGGGATCGGTTAAGCCTTTAAGCGCATTGTAGAATTTTTCTTTTGAATCAACTCCTTTAATATTCAAACCCATGCCTTCATAAGAAGCAAGCACTTGTTCGAATTCGCCTTTGCGTAAGAGTCCATTGTCAACGAAAATGCAATACAAATTTTTTCTAATTGCTTGATGGATCAATGA
>JASGIR010000077.1:0-9220 GCA_049840975.1 Cyclobacteriaceae bacterium
TCGTAGCAAAGAATGAAGAATTCCAAAGCCTAGGCAAGTTGATTGCTGAAACTGCTTTCACTAAAAAGCCTGCCGACACTGCAGCTTTGTTAAATGAAAATGTTGGAAGTCTTACAATCAATGAAAAAATTACTGAATTGGTTGGAAAGATTGGTGAGAAATTAGAGATAAGTGCTTTCGTTCATATGAAAGGTGAAGCAATTGTTCCTTATATCCACGCTGGAAGTAAATTAGGCGTTCTAGTTTCATTGAAAGGTGTAAACGGAAAAGATGTAACTGATGCGGGCAAAGATGTAGGCATGCAAATAGCAGCAATGAACCCAGTGGCTGTTGACGAATCTGCCGTTGACAAATCGGTTATCGAAAAAGAATTGGAGATTGCTAAAGCTCAAATTTTGGCAGAAGGAAAACCAGCTAACATGGTTGAGAAAATTGCTGCTGGTAAACTTCAGAAGTTCTTCAAAGAAAGCACTTTGGTTCACCAAATTTTCGTGAAAGATAATTCAAAGACAGTAGCACAATATTTGGACAGCATATCTAAAGGTTTGGCTGTTGCCGAATTCAAGCGCGTAGCTATCGGATAATTTCTGAAAAAAAGATTACTAAAACCTGATGCGATCCAGAATTGCATCAGGTTTCTTTTTTTTTAGATGAAATCCAATTTTATCTAAAAGGCAAATAAACCTTTTGCCTAACCGAAAGTCCTATTGCTCTGAAACCATTATTTACAACAATAATGGAGGAGGGTCGTTTAACCAAAATGATAAATTCAACAATTATGAAAACATCAATCAAAATCATGATGGTGCTGATTCTGTTTTGTTTCAGTACCCTGGTAGTTCCAGCGCAAGATGATAAGGGCAAGAAGGACAAGGAGAAGAAAGAGAAAAGTGATCAAGGCAAGCACAAAGGCGAAAAGCATGATCATGACAAAATGAAGAAAGAAGGCAAAGACAAGAAAAAGGAAGGCAAAGACAAGGACAAGAAAAAAGACGGCAAATAATAACCGTACGCTTAATAAAGGGTCACCAAAAAAGGGTGACCCTTTTATTTTATGATGCCAAAAGAAAGACAACCGCAGTGCTTATTTTCAAATGATTATTTGTCTGAACCATAGATTTTTAAAATAAAGTATTTATAAATAGAAGCGGTCATAAGTGTGCTCTTTTCAGGTGGTCACTTTCATCAAATTCTTTATCTTTGCAACCGTTTTCGATTAGGGTTCTGACGAAATTTGATGGAAATCCGGGGTCGAAAAAAATGTAAAAAACTATCAGTAAATCATAATTAATACAATGGCTTACATCGAACCAGCTCCCTTTCTCGACAAAGAAAATCCGTTTGAAGCAATGATGTCTCGCTTTCGCACGGCATCACAGATTTTAGGACTCGAAGAAGAAGTTTACAACGTTTTAAAAACTCCTGCAAAACAAGTTATCGTGTCACTTCCTGTTACTATGGATGATGGCAGTATCAAAGTGTTTGAAGGTTATCGCGTTATACACTCAACCATTCTTGGTCCTTCAAAAAGGGGGAATCCGTTTCGACCCACACGTTAACATCGATGAAGTAAAGGCACTTGCTGCCTGGATGACTTGGAAGTGCGCGGTTGTTGATATTCCGTATGGCGGTGCTAAAGGTGGCGTGACTTGTAATCCTCGCGAAATGTCATCAGGTGAGATGGAGCGTTTAATGCGTGCATATACTCAGGCCTTAGTTGATGTATTCGGCCCAGATCAAGATATTCCCGCTCCCGACATGGGCACAGGCCCTCGTGAAATGGCGTGGTTAATGGACCAATATTCTCGTAACCAAGGAATGACCGTTTCTGCGGTTGTAACAGGTAAACCAATTGTAATGGGAGGATCTCTTGGTCGCACTGAAGCTACGGGCCGTGGCGTGATGGTATCAGCTCTTGCTGCAATGGAAAAACTGAAGATCAATCCATACAAAGCAACTTGTGCTGTTCAAGGATTTGGAAACGTAGGATCATGGGCTGCACGTTTGCTCCATGAACGCGGATTGAAAGTACAAGCGATAAGCGATTTGCATGGCGCATATTATAACGAAGCTGGTGTTGACATTGAAGCGGCCGTTAAATTCAGAGATGCCAACAAAGGCTCTTTACAAGGATTTACAGGCGCTGAAAAAATAAGTGGCGAAGAGATACTCACTTTGCCAGTAGATGTTCTCGTTCCAGCTGCCACTGAAGACGTGATCACAGCGACAAACGCAAGTAAGATCCAAGCGAAATTAATTGTAGAAGGTGCTAATGGTCCGACTTCATCGAAAGCGGATAGCATCATTTACGAGAAAGGCGTAAACGTAGTTCCAGATATTTTGGCAAATGCGGGCGGTGTTACAGTTTCTTATTTTGAGTGGGTTCAAAACCGTCTTGGATATAAATGGACTGCAGAGCGCGTGAATCGCAGAAGCGACCGGATTATGAAAGATGCATTCGACAACGTTTACAAAACAGCTCTTGAATACAAAGTCTCTTTGCGTATCGCTGCTTATATGGTTGCTATTGACAAGGTAGCTAAGACATATAAATTCAGAGGAGGATACTAATTTGAGGTGGAAAGTTAAAAGCTGAAAGTTTTGTGTTTTGTGCGCTCTCAGCGTTTAACTTTGCACTTTTAAAATTCATTCAATGACAATCCACAAAGAAGGTCGCACACTTTTATTCGTTTCACTCATTATTTTAGTCGGAATAATCTGGGCTGCCGATTACTATTTTGCTGAAGTTATTCGCAACATTGTAATCGCAATTGCTGCCGTTTTCTATTTGATCATCTTACAATTTTTTAGAAGTCCTGTTTTCGAAATCAAGAAAAACGATAATCAAGTCCTCGCTCCTGCCGATGGAAAAGTAGTTGTTATTGAAGAAACAGAAGAAACGGAATACCTGAAAACAAAGCGTAAACAGGTTTCTATTTTCATGTCGCCAGTAAATGTGCATGTTAATCGAATGCCTGTAGGAGGCACGATCTCCTATGCGAAATATCATCCCGGAAAATATTTGGTTGCATGGCATCCAAAATCGAGCACTGAAAATGAACGTACTACTATCGTTGCCAAAATGAAAAACGGCAACGAAATTCTTTTTCGTCAGATTGCAGGTGCTTTAGCGCGAAGAATAAAATGGTATGTAAAAGAGGGCCAGCCCTTACAGCAAGGCGATGAATTCGGTTTCATTAAGTTTGGTTCGCGAGTTGACATATTCCTTCCGCTAGACGCAAAAGTCACAGTAAATATTGGCCAAGTGACCAAGGGCGGCCGCACCGTGATTGCTGAATTAGCTTAATCTAGGCGTCTCACAAAATTAATACAATACTAACGGCTGTTATCAACTGGTGAAGGCGTACCTTGCCAAAGACTAAACTATTATAGATGAATTTGAATCTTAAGTTTGCTCCAGGTAAAGGCGATTTTTTCTCTACCCTGAACCAACGAGTTAATTCCTATTTTAAAAGTAACAACATCGAACGCACCGCTAATTACGAGATGGTGATAAAGACTGTGTTCATGTTCTCGCTTTATTTCACCCCCTATTTCATTCTTATCAGTGGAGCAGTCACAAATATCTGGTTGATGTATGGGTTGTGTATTGTGATGGGACTTGGCGTAGCTGGCATTGGCCTTTCAGTTATGCACGATGCAAACCACGGATCTTATTCAAACAAGAATTGGGTTAATAATTTATTGGGAATATCTCTGAATTTAATTGGAGGTCATGCATTGAATTGGAAAGTGCAGCACAATGTTTTGCACCATACCTACACCAATGTTCACGATGTGGATGAAGACATAAGCCCAAGAGGTGTACTTCGTATGGCACCTGGCTCAGAGTGGAGACCAATGCATAAATATCAGCATCTGTATGCCTGGTTTTTTTATGGCTTACTTACTTTGGTATGGGTTCTCGTAAAAGACTTCACTCGCTTGACCAAATATTCTAAGGAAGGTCTTTTGAAAAAGCAAAAAACCACTGCTAGAAACGAGTGGATTTTTGTCATCATTTCAAAGCTGTTATATTTCACCTATACTATTGCATTGCCTTTGATTCTTTTACCTGTGACTTGGTGGCAAGTTTTAATCGGGTTTCTGACAATGCATTATGTTTCCGGTTTTATCCTGGCAATTATTTTTCAGCCAGCACACGTGATTGATGGTACTGAATATCCAGTACCAGATGATAACGGTAATTTAGAAAACAACTGGGCTATCCATCAGCTTCATACAACCACCAACTTTGGCCACAAAAACAAATTATTATCGTGGTACGTGGGCGGACTGAACTATCAGGTAGAGCATCATTTATTTCCAAATGTATGCCACGTACATTACAGAAACATCGCTCCTATTGTTGAGCAAACAGCCAAAGAATTTGGACTTCCTTATAAATCAAAAGAAACATTTTTGGAAGCTCTAGGCGCTCACGCAAAATTGATGAAAGAATTAGGAGCTAAAGCAGAATTTACGCCATCACTTAGCGCTGCTTAAAATTATTTTTACTGACTGAAGCAGACTTTCTACTTGATAGTCTGCTTTTTCATTTTCAGGTATTTCATCTCCAACTTGAATTGTTTTTAGTCCCAATTTTCTAGCGGGTAAAATATCACGACCGCGATCGCCCACCATCCATGATTGATTTATATCGATGTTGAATTTTGCTATCGCTTTTTCAAACATCAAGGTTCCTGGCTTGCGTGAAAGAGAAGCTGAAACACTCGGGTGATCGGGAGAGAAATAAAACTGATCAATTAACCCTCCGCTTTTTTCCTGAAAATAACGGTGGCACTCTTCCATTTGCTGTTGAGTATATAGTCCTTGTGCTATTCCAGATTGATTGGTGATAATAATTCTCAGATAACCGTTTTTTTTCAGTTGGCCAAGAGCCTCTATCACTCCTGGTAAAATCGCAAAATCGTCTACACGAAATGTATAGTTTGGGTTATCTTGATTGATAACGCCATCTCGGTCAAGGAAAACACACTTGTTCATTCGATTATCAGAAAAATTCCTGCAAGTAAGATTCTTTTTGGGATTTATACATGGGAGTTCTACAAAAATGATATTTTAGCTTTTTCAAAAATTGAAGTGAGCAACGCGTTAGTCATAATACCCACGTACAATGAAAAAGAGAACATTGTTCAAATTATCCATGCGGTATTATCACAACCTAAGGATTTTCATTTGTTGATTATTGATGATAACTCACCTGATGGTACGGCCAATCTAATCAAGGAACAACAAAATCTCTTCAATACTCCCACCGAAAAAAAACTTCACCTTTTGCAGCGGGCAGGCAAGTTGGGTCTCGGCACAGCTTATATTGAAGGATTCAAAATCGCGCTAAAGCATAATTATGAATTTGTCCTTGAGATGGATGCCGATTTTTCTCATGACCCGCGTGATCTGCAGCGCTTATATCTTGCCTGCGCAGAACGAGGAAACGATTTGGCAGTAGGCTCACGTTATTCTTCTGGAGTAAATGTTGTGAATTGGCCAATGAAACGTGTGCTTCTCTCCTATTTTGCAAGTCGTTACGTTAGAATAATCACAGGCATCCCAATTCATGATACCACCGCTGGCTTTGTTTGCTACAGAAAAAGAGTGCTTGAAAAAATTCCGCTCGACAGAGTGAAATTTGTTGGCTACGCATTTCAGATCGAAATGAAATTTCTTACATGGAAGTACGGATTTAAGCTCACAGAAGTGCCCATAATATTCACTGACCGCACGCTGGGTCAATCAAAAATGTCGGTTGGCATTTTCAAAGAAGGCTTTTTGGGCGTAATCCAAATGACTGTAAGAAGCTGGTTCAGGAAATTCGATTAAGCTTTCTCTCAACTTTTTCACCAACCCTTCAAATACTTACATCTAGTTTGACCTTGGCGTATCAATTCTTAGATTTAAATAGATTTAGTGATGATGGTAAGAGTCATTGCAATAATAATTTTTCTCATTTTCTCGCTTCAAGGTTTTGGTCAAACCTCTGAAAAACAGTTGCGGGATAGTCTTTCGTTTATCACTGACGACAAAACAAAAATCAAACTTCTCGTAAAGCTTGCTCGCAAAGTAATGGTACGCAATTCGGACTCCGCTATAAGAATTGCCAACAATGCAGCGATTATTGCAAAGAGACTTGAAAGCGATAAAGAAATTGCAAGGGTCTATCGCTTAACTGGCAGAATATATAGTGATCAAGGGAAATATTCACATGCCATTGAGAACCTGAAACTATCACTCGCTCATTCAGAGATGATTCATGATTCATCAATTATCTCGTCCGATTTCAATGATATTGGTCGGGCATATCGCAGAATTGGTGATTCTAAAACTGCTCTTGATTTTTTACAACACGGGCTTGACATAGCGCTCGCATCACATGACCAAGAAATGATCGGTGTGATTACAAATAATATGGCCCTAGTACTAAACGATGCTGGCGATGACACACTCGCTTTGGAATATTATCAAAAATCATTGGCCATAGCAGAAAAATTAAAAGACACTACAAACATAATCTTGGGGCTTAATAATCTCGGTGGCCAATACTATCGGCTAAAAAATTTAAAGAAAGAAGAAGAGTATTATTTGAAGGCACTTGAACTTGCAGAAAAAGCACATAATGTAGGATCATTCGGTGTCACATACGATAACATCGGCAGTATGTGGGAAGACCGCGGAAATTTGCAAAAGGCTTTTATCTATTTTCAGAAGTCACTAGAATATGAAAGAAAATCTGGCGTAAAAGCTTACGTAGCCGAAGCACTTCAAAGCGTCAGTGCTATTTGCATTAAAATGAAAAATTATCAGATGGCGCTGAATTACGCTGCAGAAGGATTTAAGTTAAGCGAACAAATTCAGTCTGCAGAAATCAAGGCCGCTGCAGCTCGCGATCTTGCGATTGCTTACGAAAAGACACGTCAGTTTGAGCAGTCGATTCGTTTCATGAAAATTGCGCATACTATCACTGACAGCCTTAACTCTACTGAACGAGCACGCGCAGTTTCGAATGTTGCATCTCGTTACGAACTTCATAAAAAAGAATCTGAAATAAAGTCGCTCAACTTGGAGAAGCAGATGCAGAAAAATGAGCTGAGACAAGAGAGTAGAATAAAATATGGGCTAATTCTATTTTTAATTATAGTATTGATCTTACTTCTCATATCAATCTATCAGTATAGAGCTAGAAAGAAAGCTAATGAAATGCTTGTAGTTTGGAGCCGCGCTGTTGATCAAAAAAATCAAGAACTCCATAATTTGAATAAAGTAAAAGACAAAATATTTTCATCCATCGCACATGACGTACGTAGCCCGCTAGCTTCTTTACAGAGCCTCGTCTCTTTGCTGGATATGAAAGCGCTATCGCCTGATGAACTTCAAAGAATCACAGTTGAACTATCCGCGCGCGTTAACACTACTTCATCCCTACTTGAAAATTTACTGAACTGGTCGAAAAATCAGATTGCAACGGCCAAAGCCAATCCTATAAAAACAGACCTGCGGAACTTAACAAATGAATGTATCGAACTGTATCGGAGCAATGCAAAAGAAAAAGAAATTCAACTTATAAATAAAATCGAACCTTCATCTTTTATTTATGCCGATGAAGAGATGATTCGGATCACATTGCGGAACCTAATTTCAAATGCAATTAAATTCACTCGAAAGGGAGGTGAAGTAAAAGTTGAGTCTCAGCTACAAGATAACATTCTGTGTGTTTCAATTTCAGATTCTGGTGTTGGCATTCCGCAAGAAGATCTTGGAAAAATTTTCAGTCTCGAAGCTTATACTACTCCAGGTACGGCCAAAGAAAAAGGCACAGGCCTTGGATTGATACTATGTAAAGAATTCATCGAAAAAAATGGAGGAGAAATAAGCGTGGACAGCATCCATGGGGAAGGATCTAAGTTTAGCTTTACAGTTCCAGCTATCTAAACTAATCGAATTTAATGGCCTTGACTGGCTGTATCCTTGCGATAAACCGAGTGGGTAGAAGTAGCACTAAAGAGACCACCGCAAACACAATTAAGTTTAAAATAATGACTGTACTCCAATTCCACTCGACTGGCACATAACTCATGTAATAATCGTGAGGGTTAAGTTTGATCACATGAAATGAATCTTGCAAAAAACAAAGTCCAAGGCCAAGCAAATTTCCAAGCAACAAGCCTTTAGCAATTAGGTTCATTCCATTAAAAACAAAGACAGACCTAATCAATTTATTTTGCGCACCAACGGCTTTGAGCAAACCTACCATTGGGATTCGTTCCATTACCAAAATCAAAATAACGGAGATCATGTTTACACTCACTACTGTCAAAATTATACCTAGTAAAATCCTGACTTGTCTTTTCACCAAATCGAGCCATTCAAAAACCTGAATGTATTTATCACGCACCGTTTCGATGTTCAAATCATAATCCATTGATTCGCCAATCTGACGTTGAGCTTTGTCAAGTGCTGCTTGGTCATTACTGAATTTATAGTTCCAGATAGCCGAAAGTGTCGTCAAGAATTTTTGATCAACTTCGGGATTATCAATAATTCTATCTTGAATTGCCCTCCGATACGCGCTAATGTCATCTTTATAAAGTTCATAAGTACTGTAATATTCCAAATCGATGAGCACTTCAAGCCCGCCCGCTTCACTAGCTGTCCAATCGTTCATTTGCTGCACAAGTCGTAAATCACCAATCACAACTTTACTATCAAAATATTCGGAAAGATTAGTTTCGTATATCCCAGAGATTTTTAATTTCCTAAGTCGTGGTGGGTTTTGAAAAAAATGAACAGCTATTTCATCACCAACCTTCGCGTTAATTTTGTTTGCAATCGTACGACTAATAACTATATCACGGGAATATGTTGAGTCTGGAAAATTGAGGAATTTTCCTTCAACTAAATTCTCGCTGAAACTTTTCTGATTAAAGCTTTGGCTCACCCCTTTAAAAACAATTCCCAATATTTCGCTCTCAGTCTTTATTAAGCCTGCCTGTGTGTGTATTCTTGTATATGCTTTATGAAAGGAAATTTCTCGGGGTGATTGTATAAATCTATCTTAAATTCAAAAGGCTGCTCAGCAACAGCATTGCTCATCGTAAATTTTGTGATCAACAAATGATTACTGAACGAATATATCTAGGTGCTGTTCGGATTCTATCGTGTTTCCCGATCAACCTTAGCAATATGAAACGAAGGACGACAT
>JASGIR010000078.1:0-37494 GCA_049840975.1 Cyclobacteriaceae bacterium
GAGAGACCGTTTGAATATTTTCATAAACAATAAGTTGATGAAAATTACCAAAAACAAGGCTATTGAAACAAAGATCGAATTCCTTAGTGTTTGAATTTGAGTCTCAGGAAAAATTCGACCTAAAAAAAATACCACTGTAAGACCACGAACGACTATTGGTCTGAAGATTTAAGCCGGCGAGTTGGAAGAGAAATTGGTTGATTGTAGCGAACTTTTTGCATCCATCGTAAAGTTCCTGTCAAATGTGGCTCTGTATCCTATCGTAAATCGAAACGGAAAATTACCCTTGATCCTTGGGCTGGCCGTGATTTGAATTTTTCCCAAGGTTGAGCGTTCAAACATGGATAGAGTTATTTGGTCGCTATAGCTCGTAGAATTATTATTTGTTATAGCATTAGGAAAATCGATACCCAAAACATTGACATCGCTTGAGTTGCTGATGGTTTGCGAGAAAGGTATTGAAGACTCTACCAGACTTCTGATGAAATCGATGGCGAAATTCTCCATCGATTGTCGTGAGTTATAAAGTGTTTTCCAAGGGTGAAATCTTCACTCATTAAGAAAGGAACATCAGTGGCCATTCCAGCAAGTATCAATTGTCCAAAAAAACCATTTGTGTTCCCCGCTTCCATACCGAATTTAAGTTCTGGGTATGACGTACTGAGATTCGAATCGAAACCTCCTTGGTAATTCTGAGAAGTATTGCTCTGAGAATAATTGAAATTCACTTGCGTAGTCTGATCGAAAGAAAAATGTGTTGCACCAACGCCAAAAAGAAAACCACCGTAGAAGTTGTTTTCCAAATCAGATGCTGGAGATCGTTTCACTTTCACAATCGGAGGCATTGACTCTTCAGTTTGGTTTTGAGCTTTTGATTCTTTCAATTTTGCATTTTTGGAATGCAATTTTTTCTTTTTAAACAGATGGAGCCTTCGCTGAGGGAACTGACCTGAGTTTTGTTCATCATATTCATACGACCTTCGCGATGACCGACTTGGCCGCGTTTGTGCTAAGCCAGTTCGTGCAGATGCAACAACAAGTAGAATTGAGATGGAGTATGCTGGGAGGTTCTTCATTTGCTTTTAGTTTGATAATTGGAGAGACTAAAATTTGAGGAAGCTCTTAAAATCCACGGGTATTTTTTCCCTTATCTTTCGGGATCGGAGCCAAGTGTTTAAGTCTTCTTCGCCTTGGGTGTCTGAAGTTGCGATGCTTCCACAGTGCAAAACACCCACCTACTTTTAAACTTAGTGAGAGGTAGTTTCCTTTTGTTTCTACTTGATCGGAATGTGCAACAGATCCGTTTTGAATATCCTTATAGTCTCCTGTAATCACTTGACCTGCTAAATAGTAACGCAATCCCAAGAGTACATTTAAATTGTTATAGGTATTTATGCTGATGCCCGTTTCGATAAAGCCACTTAAGTAAAAAGGTCTGAAGTGAGAACTTAAAGTAAGGTCTTCGTTGGTCGATGGATTAAGAAAGTCACTGGTCAAGGTCTTTGGCCCACCGAGGTAATTCGCGATTACTCCACTATTAAAATATAAGTTGACTGGCCACTCACTGGGAACGAAGTAGTAAAAAGAAAGATAAGGGCAGTTGTAAAGATTATACGCTACAAAATTTCCATTGTCTGCTTGAGTTCCGGAAAAGAAGTCACCTGATGAGTTGCCTCCATCTGAGGTACCCATGTTATTCCAATTCGCTTCATATAACTTCTATCATAAACAAACGTAAACATCGGGCATTGCTGAAACCCCGCTTCTATTCCAAATGATTTGGAAGTTCGATAATGAAGAGCTAAGGAGTAGGAAAAATCATATCCTCCACCCACAGTTCCATTGTCCCAGGCCCATCCTCGTTGTAAGATTTTTCCTTTCTGTTGGAAACTATAACTCAGAGGTAAGTTTGTTAACTCTACGTTCCCAAAGAGAAATAATTTGCGTTGTGAATGAGCTTGATTTGCACTTAACAGCCATACTAAGCTTAAGCTTAATGCTGCCAACTTTACTTTTAAAGACATATGAAAGAAATAAACTAAGTAAAGTCAGGTCAAATGTTGAGATCGAGGTTGGAAAAAGTTAATTTATTCTTAATTACGATACTAGCGATAGAAAAGTTTTGTTGAATGTATTCCATGCCGATTATTCTGCTGTAAACTAACTCCATCACAGCTCATAATTCTTCATCGTCAGTGCCCTGATTAATTTGCGTACCTTTGCCGCTTAATTTATACTAATGAAATCATTTGATGCCCTGGGACTATCTGGGGAACTGGTGGAAGCGATCCGCCAACTGGGTTTTGAGAACCCAACACCGATTCAGGAAAAAGCGATACCAATGTTACTTCAAAACAACAGTGACTTGGTTGGTCTTGCCCAAACTGGAACGGGTAAAACTGCTGCTTTTGGTTTGCCTTTGATAGAACTGGTAAATGATAGTAATCGTGCTACTCAAGCTTTGGTGGTTGCACCAACACGGGAACTTAGCGTTCAGATTACGAACGACCTTGAGAGATTCAGCAAGAACGTAAAGCGTTTAAATATTGTAACTGTTTATGGTGGAGCAAGATCTCTGATCAAATCCGGAAAATAAGACAAGGCGCTCAGATTATTGTTGCTACGCCTGGCCGGTTGATTGATTTGCTCTCTCGCAAAGTAGTAGACCTTACGCATGTGCAATTTGTTGTGCTTGATGAAGCAGATGAAATGCTGAACATGGGTTTCAAGGAAGACATTGATGAAATTCTTTCGACCACTCCTGACACAAAAAAGGTATGGCTTTTTTCAGCGACCATGCCTCGTGAAGTTCGCGAGATTGCCAACAACTACATGAATAATCCGCAGGAGCTCGCGATGGAAGGGCGCCAGCAAGGAAACGAGAATATTGATCACCAATTTGCGTTGGTTGACGATCGCGATAAGTATTTGGCGTTAAAACGTTTTGTCGATTATACACCGAATATTTTTGGAGTGATTTTTTGTCGTACCAAAATGGATACTCAAAAGATTGCGGAGCACTTGATTAAGGATGGTTACAATGCGGATTCACTTCACGGTGACCTTACACAAGCCCAGCGCGATCGTGTAATGAAAAACTTCAAGAATAAAACGCTTCAACTTTTGGTGGCAACAGATGTGGCTGCTCGCGGGATTGATGTGAATAACATCACGCACGTGATCCACATGAACATGCCTGATGAGATGGAGTTTTATACTCACCGAAGCGGTCGTACGGCTCGTGCCGGCAAAAAGGAATTTCTTTGGCCATCGTTTCAAAAAAAGAAATGGGACGAATTAGTCAGGTTGAAAAAAGCTTGAAACGTAAATTCACAAAAGTTTCAGTCCCTACTGGCGATGAAGTTTGTCAGCAAAAAATTGTTGGCTTAGTTCAGAAGGTGAGAGAAGTTGAAGTGAACGAAGAAGAAATCGATTCTTTTTTACCTGAAGTTCATCATGCCTTGAAAGATTTGAGTAAAGAAGATATCATCAAGCGTTTCGCATCGATTGAGTTTAATCGTTTCTTGGAATACTATCGCGATGCTCGCAATTTAAATAAGTCTGAAAAGAAAAGTTATTTTGACGAAGGTGCAAGCGATGGAGCATACTCCACTGGAGATCGCATCTTTATCAACATTGGTAAAATGGACGGCCTTGAAAAAGGCTCTTTGCTTGCCATGATTTGTGATTATGGCGATGTGCGTTCTGACGAGGTTGGTGAAAATTGATCTTAAAGGTGCCTATTCCTTCTTTGAAGTTGAGAAAGAACTTACGGAACAAATCATGAAGGGCTTTGTTGAAGGAGTGGAGGTTCGTGGCCGCAAAGTTGATTGGAAATGACAGGAGGCAGAAGGAAATCAGATGGAGGAGGACGTGAAAGGAAATTATCTGGCAAAAAAAGAGAAGGCTCTTGGGGTGATAAAAAGAAGAGATATTGGGGAGATAAGAAAAAAACTATTGGGGCGGAGGTAAGGGAAGAAAGAGGTATTGATTTGGAATCAAAACCCATGGATCATTCCTGTCAAGAATTCTAGACAGGCTTTTTTTATTTTTTTAATCCAAGAAGAATAATAAAATTGTGACATGAACTTTACATTCTGACGGTTATCAATGAAGGAATCAAAAGGCGTTTCTAAAATCTTTAAAACACTAAAGAAAAATATCCGCTCCCTGCGCCTTGGAACTGTCGGCTCCTTAAAAAAAATAGAATCTGCTTCAAAGAAGTTAAAAGACAAACCTCTTCTCAAATTAACAAAGGAGCAAAAGAAAGATATTGAGGCTAAGTTTAATGACATCGATGAATTGACTGGTAATCTCCAAAAAGAATTAGCCAATCAAGTAAAGCACGACACGGCAAAACTTAAGTCTGAAATTGAAAACTGAATCGACTTAAGGATGCAGCTGATTCAAACAGTTTTTTACTTGAATACAAGAAGAAAGATCTGCTTCTGAAAACGGAAGAGTTGGAGAATGCTTATGAGAAGGAAGGAAAATATCCGCAAAGAATAAAGAACTCGAAGAAAACATCGAAAGCAGATGGATCAGAGTCAGGCTGAAGAATTGCAAGTGGCAAACGAGGAGCTTCAATCTAAAACAGAATCTCTTTTAGATCAATCAGACTATTTGCATGAAGCTAATGAGACTATTGCAAGTATGGTTGGGAAACTGGGCTTGCAGAACGAAGAGATTCTTAGCAAGAACGAGGAGTTATTGAATCTGAATCTTGAAAAAAATAATTTGATTGGAATCGTTGCTCACGATTTGAAAAGCCCATTGAATCAAATCAAGGGATTGTTGTCATTAATTAAAATGACAGGTAAAGTTGATGAAGAGTCGGCCAAGTATTTGAGTATGATGGAAGAGAGCGCCATTCGGCTTAATGAAATGATTGCAAAAATCTTGGATGTTGAAGCAATTGAATCTAAAAAATTAAATCTGAAACTCGAGCCCGTGAATATTTCTCATGTTTTAAATGGCGTAGCCGATAGATATGAGAACGATGCCACAGCTAAGAAAATAAAAATTGATAGAGGAATTGTTCTGGATGTAACAGTGCGCGCAGATAAAGGTTATGCAGAACAAGTCCTTGAGAATCTTTTATCGAATGCGATTAAGTTTTCTCCTTTTGAAAGAAGCGTGTTTGTCAGCCTTGAACTACAAAATGGAAAAGTGATTTGTCAAATCAAAGATCAAGGACCAGGTCTGAGTGAAGAAGACAAAAGGAAACTATTTGGGAAGTATCAGAAGCTAAGTGCAAAACCGACTGGCAACGAGATTTCAACTGGCCTTGGGCTGTCAATCGTTAAGAAATTCGTTGAAGCAATGGAGGGAGAAATTTGGTGTGAAAGTGAATTGGGTGATGGAGCGAGCTTCTTTGTAAAGTTTAATAGTAACTGAAATACAAATATCTAAATGACCTACGATTACATCATCGTTGGTGCCGGCTCTGCTGGTTGTGTTCTCGCCAATCGGTTGTCTGAAGATCCGTCAAAAACAGTTTTATTAATCGAAGCGGGTGGAAATGACTCTAAACCTGAGATTCATATTCCACAAGCGTATTTGAAATTGCATCATAGCAATGTGGATTGGAATTGCTATTGGACAGAACCGCAGCCTCATCTTAACAACAGAAGGATTTATCATCCACGCGGAAAAGTTTTAGGGGGAAGTAGTTCGACCAACGCCATGGCCTACATTAGAGGTCAAAGAGAAGACTACGATCATTGGAAGTCACTTGGAAACGAAGGTTGGGGATTTGAAGATGTTTTGCCTTACTTCAAGAAATCTGAAAATAATGAGCAGTTTGAAAATTATTTTCATTCGAAAGGTGGCTTGCTGAATGTCACTCAAGCCTATTGGTATCATACTCCCATGGGCGAAGCTTTTATAAAAGCTTGCGCTGAGAAAGGAATTCCTCTCAACAGTGACGTTAATGGAGAAAGTCAAGAAGGAGCGGGCTGGTTTCAATACACCATGAAAAATGGAAAACGCATGAGTGAGGCTCGCGTGTTTATTTATCCGGCAATGAATCGATCCAATCTTAAGATTATCACTAAAGCTATGGTGAAGAAGATTGTGATTGAGAACGAGCGAGCTACGGGAATAGAGTTCATGACAGGACGGAGCAACACTTTGATTGCCCGTGCCAAAAGAGAAATTATAATTAGTGCTGGAGCGTTTGAATCTCCCAAACTTTTGATGCTTTCTGGCGTGGGCGATAAAGCAGCGCTGGCAAAAATGGGTATTGAATCAAAAAATGATTTGCCGGGTGTAGGGAAGAATTTGCAAGATCATTTGATGTACCCAGTAAGCAGCAAGTCAAAATTGCGATCGAATAATTATTATTTACCGTTGTATCGTCAGGTTATTGAATTGGTCAATTATTTTTTTACTAAAAGTGGACCTATGTCGATCGGCCCGTTGGAGGCAGTCGCATTTTTAAAATCTTCAGTAGAAAAATCGAGACCAGATATTCAGTTTCAGTTTACACCGACTAATGCCGGTGAAACTACTAGCGCTAATATGTATGACATTAATAGCTTTCCATTAACTGATGGTTATACAGTCCTTCCAACACAAGTTCGCCCCGAAAGCAGGGGAGAAGTTTCATTGAAATCGGTTAATCCAAATGATGTTCCAATCATCAATCCGAATTATTTGTCTCATGATGAAGACAAAAGTGTGATGATAGTCGGAGGAAAAAAAGCACTCGAAGTTCTGAAAGCTAATGCATTTGATTCAATGCGAATTGCAAATCACCTTCCATCCAATAATGATTCTGATGAAGCTTGGTTAAAACACATTGAGCAAACAGCGGAATGTGTTTACCATCCAGTGGGTACCTGTAAAATGGGTAACGATGAGATGGCTGTTGTTGATCAACATCTTAAAGTGAGAGGTATTTCAAATTTACGCGTTGTCGATGCGTCAATTATGCCGACTCTTATCAGTGGAAACACAAATGCGCCAGTAGTCATGATAGCTGAAAAAGCCAGCGATATGATTAGGAATGCATCTTAATCTATTCGTACTTCAGCGTCTTTGCTGGATTTACCCTCGCAGCTTTTAGCGTTTGATAGCTTACAGAAAGAAATGCAATAAGCACCACACTTATCCCCGCAACAACAAATAGAACAGGGTCAATATCTACTCTGTAAGGAAAAGATTTCAACCATGAACTCATCATCCACCAAGCCAAAGGCCAAGCAATCAAATTGGCAATCAAAACAAGTTGAATGAATTCCTTAGACAACAGCACAACAATTCCCGATACAGTCGATCCTAGTACTTTGCGCACTCCAATTTCTTTGGTCCGCTGAAGCGTCATAAATGAGGCAAGTCCAAAGAGCCCTAAGCAAGCAACAAATATGGCGAGCCCAGTAAAGACGGTGAACACATTAGCGAATTGCGCATCTGATTTGTACTGCCGATTAAAGAATTGATCCAAGAAGAAATAATCAATTGGATTTCCAGGGAAGAAAGTTCTCCATGGTCCTTCTACTGCAGCGAGTATTTCTTGATGACGACTACCTTCAATTTTGAAAGAGTAAAAAGTGGAGGTATTGAAAGATAGAAATGCAATAGGAACCACATTTGTCTTCAATGACATTTGATGGTAATCTTCAATTATGCCCACAACTTCAAGAGTATCACCGCCCATGTTTACCTTGTCTCCAATCGCTTCCTGAGGAGAAGTGTAGTCGAGTTGCTTGGCCATACTTTGATTCATGATGATTCCCTTGCGATCACTTTTGAAATCCTTACTGAAATTTCTTCCGGCCAATACTCTTTAATTCATAGGAAGGAATATAATCTTCATCAATTCCAGCAACGTAAGTAACAAAACCACTTTCAGGACCGCCTTGTAGACGCTTGATTCCTCTTGTCCAAAAAATTTCATCTCCAGGAACATTACTCGATGCTGTCAAATTTTTTACACCAGAGATACGTAAGGCTTCAGTCTTAAAACTTTCAAAGTTTTTATCGTACAATGAATCAACTGCTCCAGGTCCTTTTAAAACCAATGTTTTATGAATATTCACACCCAGATCCTGATTGTTCATAAAATTCAGCTGCTGATAAACTATTATTGACCCGATGATCAAAACAACAGAAGAAACAAATTGAAAAACGACCAATGATTTTCTCAGCACATCACCCGAGGAACTTCTCATGACTTTTCCTTTCAAAACTGAAACGGGTTTGAATGATGAAAGTATGATTGCGGGATAGAATCCAGATAAAACGGCTCCACCAATAAAAAGCAGGATTACGAGCAGCCAAAAATCTTTTTCAAGTAAAAATGAAATTGGAATTACTCTGCCAGACAATTCTGAAAAAGAAGGCCACAATAGACTAGACGATCAGCAAAGCTATAAGGGTAGCCAAAAAATTTACTAATAATGATTCTGAAAGAAATTGATAGATCAACTGATTTTTTTGAGCACCCATTACTTTCCGTACACCAACCTCATTGGCTCTATCGAAGGATTTTGCAGTTGGCTAGATTTATATAGTTCACCCAAGCGATAATCAAAATAAAGAATGCTATCAGCGTAAGTGCATAAATTGATTTGCCATCGCCTTGCTCTTCAGGTCTGTGATTCTTGCAAAAGTTTGCTATATAAATGAATGCTAAGTAACGGTTGGAAGATGAACTCTTGATAGAAATTATATTTCTTCCAATTTTCTGATCGAGTTTCCTTTAAATAAGCATCCCACTTGGATTGCAATGCGTGAATGTCCGTACCTGACTTGAGTAAAACATAAGTATTGAAATCATACCAGCCCCAAGCTGTTTCAGAATTGTTTTTCGTATCCCGATTCAATGTTTCATAAGAGAATAGAAAATCAAATTTGATATGAGAGTTGGACGGTACGTTTTCCAAAATACCCGTGACTTCGAATTTTCTATTTCCATCCCAAGCGATCGTTTTTCCAACAGGATCAACATCGCCAAAGTATCTTTTAGCTGCGCGTTCGGAGATCACTGCTTTATCCGTTCCTTTCAGGCAAGTAGCAGGATTACCTTTAATTAAATGAAAATCGAAAACCTTGAACAATGAAGTGTCTGCAATCTGCATTTTCTCTTCACGGAAGGCAACAAGACCGTTTGGCCCTTCATAACTTATAATTCCACTCACTGGATATAAGCGAGTAAAATAATTCACTTCAGCAAAATTGTTTTTAAGTGCGGGACCAACTGCGGGTACAGCGGCAGCACATTCGAAATCAAGTTTGCCGTTGTGATATCCGTTGTATTGAATTCGGTAAATGTCCTTGGCCTTGGAGTTAAACGTGTCAAAGCTTCTTTCGTATTTAACATATTGCAAAATCAACAAACTTGCAGCTGTGCCAAGCGCAAGCCCCATCACATTTAAAAAAGTGAACGTTTTATGTTTTTTGAAATTGCGAAAAGCGGTTTTGACATAATTACCAATCATACGCTTCGTGTTTAAAGTTGAAATCTTACGTGAGATGAGTTGGATAACGAATTTAACCAGAATAAGTTAGTCTGGCTTTTATGAGCGGTAATTTAAAAAGATCGGTGAGACTACTTGCAGAACCTCTTGATCAACTCAAAGGCGGGTTCACAGTCCAATTGTGCAGCTTTGTTCCAGTCGGTGCATCCTTTTTGTCCTAACCAATTTTTAGCAATACCTCGGTTGAGATATGCCATGGCGTAGTTTTTGTCAAACTGAATTGCTTTCGTAAAATCATCAATTGAGGATTGATACTCTTTCAGTTTTATTTTGGATTCTCCTCTGCTAGTGTAGGCGTAAGCATAACTCGGACTAATTTGAATTGCATTGGTGTAATCATCAATAGCTCCATTATAGTTACCTAAAAGGTTTTTCGCGTGGCCACGGTCTACGTAGGCAGCATCAAATCTTGGATTCAGCTCAATCGCTTTATTAAAATCATCAATTGCACCTTGATAATTTTTTAAATTCATTTTTGCATGACCGCGATAAGCATAAGCAAGAATGGATTTAGGATTCAGCTTTAGTACGTCAGTAAAATCACTGATAGCTCCTGAATAATCTTTAGTTTCAAATTTGGCTTTAGCGCTGTACATGTAATTGGTTGCGCTGATCTCATTGACGTTGGCATTATATTTTTCAGTAATTGCAACCTTTGAATTCATTTCTTTTTGTGTGGCTAACTCGGCTTGTAGCTCTGCCATTTTTTGATTTGTGTCATTCAGTTTTTGTTTCAACTCCTCAAGCTCTCTAACTTTTTGACGGTCTTCACTGATACGCTTCAGAGATTCTGCAATAGTTGTGGTATCAACACTGATCGCGGCTTTCATCCAATAAGTTTCACCATTCCAAGTTTCATCTAGTACATTGAGTTTAGTGATTCCTGCACTAATCGTTGAAATATTTTCAGCAAAGTCCTGTGAATTTTTTCCACCTACATCGCTGTTTTTTAGCATGTCGGTACTTTCAACGTAAACCCCAAGATCGTTTAGCAACATGGAACGAAGCTGATTTATTGCTATGGCGCGACAGGATACTTTACTGTCGGCCTCACTGGCTTTGTAAGTGTATTCTTTGACGAAAGTTTTTTCCTGCGAATAGATGGCCTGTGCAATCAAGATAAGAGCGAATGCCAAAAAACTTGTTTTCATTTAGGTTGGATCGTCAGTAATTAAACGATGATTGTTTGACAAAAGATATCTACACAGGTTTAAATTGTTCAAACGCTTCTTTGCAATCGTGGCAATAATAAATAGAACGGCAAAGAGTTGGTCCAAAAGGTGTTTTAAGCTCAGTATTTGAATTGTTACAGCGTGGGCAAACGGCATGTTCCAGAATTTCTAGGTCGTGAAATATTTTTGTTGATGGAGGAGGAGCCAATCCGTATTTTTTTAAAGCGACTTTCCCTTTCTCAGAAATCAAATCAGAACTCCATGCTTTTTTGAAATTCACTTCCACATCAAGATTCGTAATTCCTTTCGATTGAAGCAGAGTCTCGACTTCCGCCTTCATATAATCCAACGCAGGGCAACCTACAAAAGTGGGTGTCATTTCAATTTTTATTTGCTCACCATCGATCGATACCGCTGTGATTACACCCAAATCCACGAGTGAAAGCACTGGGATTTCCTGGATCCTTTACTTCTTCTAGCCACTCGTAAATCGTACTTCTCGTTAACATGCCTCAAAATTACTCAATTAACCTCTCTACAAGAATCTAGAATCAAGAATCGAGCCATGAGTATCAGGATTTTTGTAATTTGTCACTCAAACAAACCTCATGCTTCGCGCTAGCGTACATCCATTTGTCTTTAATTTTTCGTTTGCGGCTCGTACTTCGCGCGGCCCCATGACGGAAAAGACTTCTTGGTTTATCAGGCTTTGGGATGATAGCAAACCAGAAGTTTATGGACTTGGCGAGTGTGGTCCTCTTCCTGGATTAAGTAAGAAACATGGAATAGAATTTCAGACGGTTCTTGATGGGGAGATTAAAAACTTTGAATCTAAAAATCTATCGTTACCGGCAGGCGAAGGCTTGGCAGCGCTGAGCGATTTTTTCCAATCCAACAAAATAAGCCGAGAGTATTCTTCGATTGCTTTTGGTTTGGAGACTGCCCTCCTTGATTTAATAAACGGAGGTCAGCGAGTTATTTTCAAAAATAAATTCCTTGATCAAACACCAATACCCATCAACGGTTTGGTTTGGATGGGCGGTCTTGATTTTATGCTTCAGCAAGTGGAGATCAAGATTCGTGATGGATATAAATGTGTGAAGCTTAAAGTTGGTGGACTTGATTTTGAAAAAGAATGCGATGTGCTTCAGTACATCAGAAGAAAATATTTTCGCGACAATATTGAAATCAGACTGGATGCCAATGGTGCTTTCAGAAAAGAAGATGCGCTCGATAAATTGAATTCGTTAAAACGATTTAATGTTCACTCCATTGAGCAACCAATCAAACCGGGTTTGCCCGAAATGGAAGAGATATGTGCGAAGTCACCAATTCCGATAGCGTTTGATGAAGAGTTAATCGCCATTAATTCTAGCGATGAAAAAGATAAGCTGTTAGCAAAATTGAAACCTAAATACATTATCCTAAAGCCAACACTTCACGGTGGACTTTTAGGGTGTGCCGAGTGGATAAAAGTCGCAGAGAAAAATAATATAGGATGGTGGATCACGTCTGCGCTTGAATCTAATGTGGGGCTAAACGCCATTGCACAATTCACGTCACAATATAATTCTAGTCTTTATCATGGACTTGGCACAGGTCAGATTTATGCAAACAATTTTCCTTCACCATTGTATGCCGACAAAGGCATTCTAAAGCATGAACCAAAAGAGAAATGGGATTTAGTGAGTTTATTTCCTGAAGAGGCGGGAGAGAAGCTTTATATCGATCAGTAGTAGTTCCGATGAAGATTCAGTCCCTTCTTCAGCTCTATGAAATCCTACCTGAAAATGAACGCCTCATTGTTGATGTTCTTCGGGAAATAGTAAAATCAACTTTGCCTGACTATTGCAAAGAAAAAATCTCATTTAATGTGCCTTATTTTTATGGAAAGAAGGGTATCTGCATTATTTGGCCAGCTACCATTCCGAGAGGTGGCATTAAGAAAGGCATTCTTTTTGGTCTATGGTATGGTAATCGACTTAAAGATGTTGATCGATATTTGACTCATGGCACCAACAAACAAATCTTTTATAAGATATTCCATTCCGTTGATGAGATCAATCAAAAAGCAATAGTTAAACTTCTGAAGGAAGCCATTTCGATCGATAAGCAATGGCGATGATAGATTCCTATCCACAATCGAATCAGTGTTATCAACATCAGCTTTCAAAACAAAAAGAAAATTGAGATTATTTTGTTCACAACTCGGTGCGAAAGTTGTTGACCACTTTTTCTTAAAATAGTTTGAGAATCTAATCATGCAACATACCTTCATATCACTAATTCAGTCACTGACAAACAGATCACTGAAACCGACAAACAAAAAATTATTTTCTACGGAAAGTGATTAACAAAAAAGTCGGAGTGCTTTGATTGTGCTAGAGGTAAGGGTCTTCGGAAAACTGCCGACAGCATGAAACCCAGAGTGGCTATCGCAAGGTAGTTAAGGCAAGTTTTAGTTTGAGATACGAGAGCTAGTGTTTTTCAAAGACTACGGTCGATGGCAAAACAAGACGGGAACTGCAAGCAATTGTAGTTCCCGTTTTTATTTTAGTCAATTCCAAATTAATCGAATGGCATCAATTCAGGTTCCAAGAAAAGTTTCTTTGCTGAGGCAGAATTGAAAATATCAGTTCTATAATGAGAGCTGATCAAATCCTTGAAATGAGTTTTAAGCCTTGAATTTTCCTCAATGAATTTCTGGAATGTCGAGTGATTCGATTTTCGAATAAAGTGATCTACCGCTCTCACAGCAGCTACTGTTACGGTTTCATTGTATTTGTCGGCTGCTCCGATAGATTGAGTAAAATATTTTAATTGACTGCAAATATTTTCAATGGCACTGCCCACACCGTATTTCGTGATGTGAATCCAAGCCAAACGTAAATGTGCTTCGTGATTGAACAGTTTTGGATTCAGGCTCGCAAGGGAAAATTGAATTTCAAATTCCAAGTCAGTTAAAGAGTAGTGGCTTTCCATTTGTATGATTAAAAAATTGTTTCAACGGCTTTTTGGTTTTAAGGTTTTGGCCGTTTGATTTCATGCTTCTATTCTGTTACTTGCTCTAACGAAATTATGAAGCCTTTTCTTTTTGAATTAGCGGAAGAAATAACCAAGAAACATTCTGATCTCTCGAAGGTAACTGTCATTTTTCCTAACCGAAGGGCAGTGCTTTACTTTCGAAAATATTTGAGCGAACTAATTACCAAGCCAGTCTTTTCACCTCAACTGCTCACGTTTGAAGATTTTATAGGAAACCTTTCTCCTTTGAGTGTGCCCGATCGATTGCAGTTGGTATTCAGACTTCACCAGAGTTATTGCGATGTGATGGGTGATGCAGCTGAATCGTTTGACCAATTTTTTATGTGGGGCGATATGCTCCTGCGCGACTTTGACGAAATAGATCGTTACCTCGTTGATGCAAAAGTTATTTTCACCGACTTAAGTCATTTGAAAGAACTCGATTCGAGCTGGGACTATCTTACTCCCGAACAGAAAGAATTTTTGGAGAAATTCTGGAAAGGATTTGATGCCGAAGAATCAGTTAACAAAAGGAAGTTTCTCAACGTTTGGAAGAATCTTTTCCCCCTTTATAAAGCTTTCAATGAAAAACTTCTGAACGAGAATTTAGCTTACGAAGGTAAACAGCATAGGATTGTTGCGGAGGAAATGGGCTCGGGGAAACTGAAACTCAATTTTGCTAAAGACCAAATCTGGTTTGCAGGATTCAATGCCTTAACCAAAGCCGAAGAAAAAATTATTTCTTTTTTGATTGAACAGGGGTTTGCGTCTGCGCGTTGGGATACAGACCAATATTATGTCAATGACGTTCGGCAAGAAGCAGGTGTTTTCTTTCGAGAGCACAATCTTCACAAAGATCTAGCTAAGACTTTTGACTCCGATTTGCCCAACAACTTTAAACAGGAAAAGAAAGTTGATTTGTTCAGCGCCTCACAACCCATGGGCCAGGTAAAACTAATGGCCGAGATTCTTGAGCAAGAAATTAAAAATGGATTGGTACCAGAGGAAACGGTTATTATTCTTCCGGATGAGAAAATGCTGATGCCAGTGATGCACAGCATAGCTCCTGTAGTTGCCAAGTTCAATGTTACTATGGGTTTTCCATTGGCAAGCTCTCCGGTATTTAATTTGGTGGAGCTGCTTGTCGAACTTCAAATCACGATAAGAAAAAATCATTTCTCATTCGGTGCTGTGCAATCCGTTCTCTCTCATCCGTATGTCACCGCGGCCAATGCAGCGGTTGCGCAAACGAAATTGAAAGATATGATGAGACACAACTGGGTTTCGGTGCCTCAGGAATTTCTGGCAGCAGAAGTTCAAGTTCACTCTCTTATTTTCAAACAAGCTTCAAAAATTACCAGCTACTTGTTATCGATTTTGGAAAGTCTGGGTCATATTGATGCGCTTGAAGCGCTTGACAAAGAATACCTTTTCAAAGGAATACAGTTACTCAATAAACTTGATGCCGTTTGGCAAGAAGAAGAACCATCAAAAATAAATCAACTGAAAGCTTTCTTGCGATTGTTTCGTCAATATGGAAGAGGTGAGAAGATTCCATTTATTGGCGAGCCCCTAAAAGGTCTTCAGGTGATGGGTGTGCTTGAAAGTAGAAATCTTGATTTTAAAAACGTTTTTGTTCTTTCACTGAACGAGGGGATTTTTCCATCAGCGAGCCAACAAAGTTCTTACGTTCCCTACAGCATTCGCAAAGCTTACGGTCTCCCGACTGCAGAACATCAGGGAGCTATTTATGCCTATCTGTTTTACCGTGCCTTGCAGAGGGCACAAAAGGTTTTCTTGTTTTATAATTCCGAGCCAGATGTGCTTGGTCAAGGTGAGATGAGCCGATATCTGCAGCAATTGATTTACGAAAGTGGCTTACAAATAAATGAACAAGTGTTGCATAATACAGTTCAGCCTCGGCCTCAAACGGAAATTAAAATTGAAAAAGACGAACAGGTACTTCGTGCTTTGGCCAAGTTAAACGAAGGAAGCAGTCGATCACGAGGGCTTTCACCATCAGCATTAAATACCTACTTAGATTGTCAGCTCCGTTTTTATTTTCAATATGTGGCTCGTATCAGAGAGCTTCAAAAAGTACAAGAAGAGATTGATCCGCGCGTGTTGGGCAATTTGCTTCACACAGCAATGGAGCAATTCTATAAAAAGATCATCGAGAACAGGCCAAGCAGAATCATAGACGCGGGTGACTTTGATAATCTTGAAGCAAGAATTGATAGTTTGATCGATCAGGCTTTCATTAAAACCTACAACTTAGATCCTAAGCTTGAGGTTACTTATGAAGGACAGCGTGTCGTTGTTCGGGAAGTTGTAAAGAAATTTGCCAATAAAATTATTCAAAACGACAAGGCATACGTGCCTTTTAAAATTGAAGCTCTTGAGCAAAACGGATGGCTCTTCAATATCAAAATGAATCATGATCCGGGTTTTGCATCACTCGGTGGAACAATCGACAGAATAGATAGTAAGGATGGTCAAGTCCGTGTGATAGATTATAAGACAGGCAAAGATGATTTGGGGTTCAAAGATGTAGCTTCTCTTTTTTATAGAGATGGAAAAAGAAATAAAGCTGCTTTTCAAACGATGATCTATGCGCTACTTTATAGAAATAATAATTCAAATCAGAATCAAAAAATTATTCCCGGTCTATTCAATCGAGTGAATTTGTTCGAAGAGAATTTTCAGTTTGGTCTGAAAATGAATGACGAATATTTGGAAGACGCGACTCCTTTATTTACCGACTTTGAAAATCGCTTGAAAGATCTTCTAGACGAAATTTTTAACCCAGCAGAATCATTCTCACAAACCGAACGGCTCGATACGTGTAAGTTGTGTCCTTATAAGGAAATTTGTTATCGATGAAAGCGTTCGGGTGCGAGTAAACTGATATCGATAGTTTGTTTTTCTTCCTGAACAATTTCTGAAACAAGTTTCCCTGTTCCTGGAGCTAGGCTAACGCCCAACATTGAATGGCCTGTAGCAAAAATTAAATTTGAAATTCTTTTGCTCCTTCCAATGTAAGGTAATCCGTCAGGCGAACAAGGTCTCAGTCCATGCCATACTTTTTCCACTGGAGGCATAGGGACATTTATCTCAGGATAGAAATTTGAAATCGTGTCAACAATCCCTTTTACACGTTTCATGTTTACGGAATGATCAACACCATTGATTTCCATAGTGCCACCAAATCGCAATGAATTTCCCATCGGAGTAACTGCTACTCTTCCTTCAATAAGAATAGAAGGAATCTGAATATTTTTTGAAACATCGGGTAACGTGAAACTATATCCTTTTCCAGCTTGCATTGGCAGGTTGATTCCCAGTTTTTTTGTAATGTCGCCCGACCACGAGCCTGTGGCTAAAATAATTTCATCAAAAGTAAACTTCCCTTTGTTAGTCTTAACTGATTTTATTTTTCCTTCGCCAATTTCAAAACCTTTAACTTCTGTATTGAGTTGAAAATGAAGGCGGCTTTGTAAATTATTTTTAAGTTCACGCATTAAAATATGCGGTGTGAGATGTGAGTCTCCAGAAAAAAGTACACCGCCTCTTGCATTTACTTTCACTTGCGTTTCTAACTTCTGAACTTCTTCCAAAGACAGTACATGAGCTTCAATTCCAAGTTGATTAGCCAATCGAGCGGTTTCAATTTCTTCGTGTTCGGCTTCTTTCGATTTGTAGAGCATTAACAAGCCCTTCTCATGATAGCCAAAATCGAAAGGCATTTCTTTAGACCACGATTGGTAAATCGATTTGCTGAGAAGACTTAAGTCTTTTAAAACGTTAGCAGATTTTTTAACATGCTCTTCTGTAGCGTTTTTGTAAAAGTAATATCCCCATTGTATCAGGTCTCCACTTAATCTTGGTTTCACAAAAAATGGGCTTGAAGAATTGAACATCCATTTTATCCCTTTCGAAATCATTCCCGGAGCAGCGAGTGGAATAAAATGACTTGGAACAATCATGCCAGCATTGCCGTATGAACAGCCATCAGTCAAATCACCTTGATCAATGATCGTGACTTCGTGACCTGCTTTTTGTAAAAAATGAGCTGAACTCAAACCTATAATTCCGCCTCCTATAATTCCGATTTTCAATTCATCAAGATTTTAAAATCCCAAAATCATATTACTTGAAATCCATAGGCATATGGATCATCGTCTGGATCAATGGTGATCGTATTGTATCCATATACTTTTGCCCAGCCCTCCACACTTGGTATAATGGCGGGTTTACCAGCAAGCTCAGTCACTTCTTCGATACGCCCGATGAATTTTGATCCGATAATACTTTCGTGAATAAACTCTTCGCCCTGCTTCAATTTCCCTTTTGCATGCCATTGAGCTAAGCGAGCAGAGGTTCCTGTTCCGCATGGAGATCTATCAATCGCTTTGTCACCGTAGAAAACGGCATTGCGCGCAGTAGATTTTGAATCAATTGGTTTGCCAGCCCACAAAATATGACTGCAACCATTGATGGTCGAATTTTCCGGATGAATGAAAGTATGTTTTTTATTAATGTCTTTTCTTAACTCACGACTCCAGCTGATTAATTGATCGGCAGTATAATTTTCAAGTCCCTTAAAGTTTTTTTGTACATCGACAATCGCATAAAAATTTCCTCCATACGAAACATCGAGTGTCAATTCCCCAAGATCGGGACATTCGGCATTGATATTTTCAGCAGCGAGATAAGCTTTTACATTTTTTATCTTCACTGACTTCACTTTTTTTCCTTCTTGTTTGTATTCAATTCTTACTAAGCCTGCTGGTACTTCCAGATTTAACATGCCTGGAGTTTTCGGAACGACTAGACCTTCTTCGATTGCAATAGTGACTGTTCCGATGGTGCCATGACCGCACATCGGCAAGCAGCCGCTGGTTTCGATGAATAAAACTCCAATATCATTTTTTGGATCTGTTGGCGGATATAAAATACTTCCACTCATCATGTCGTGACCTCGCGGCTCAAACATTAATCCTTTACGAATCCAGTCGTACTCACGCAAAAAATGCTGGCGTTTTTCGCTCATGTTTTTTCCTTCCAGCTGTGGGCCACCTCCAGCTACTAGGCGAACAGGATTTCCACAAGTATGAGCATCAATACAGAAGAATGTTTTTTTCATCTTTTAATTTTTTCCTTGCTCACTATTTCTCAATCGCCAAATTTTTAATGGATTGGATTCTTTCAATTCATCGGGAAGAAGACTATCAGGAAAATTTTGAAATGCGACTGGCCTAGCAAATCGTTTTATCGCATCAGTGCCGACAGCAGTAAATCTTGAATCCGTAGTAGCGGGATATGGACCTCCATGGTTTTGAGAAGGGCAAACCTCAACACCAGTTGGAACTCCGTTGATAATCAATCGTCCCGCCTTCTCGACTAAAACATTGATTAGATTTTTATGTTTTTCTATTTCTTCATCTCTGCCTATGACGCTTGATGTGAGCTGTCCTTTGCCATGATTTATAACTGTATGCAACTCATCAAGATCTTTGCATTTAATTATTAAAGAAAAAGGACCAAAGACTTCTTCACTTAGTAATGGATTTTTCAAGAACTCTTGCGCTGAAACTGAAGCCACTAACGATTGGCCTTGTTGAGCATTTGCTTTTTCAGAAGACTTGCTTTCAATTTTTACGCCTTGCTGAGCAAGAGTTTCATCAAGCCTTCGATGATAGTTGTCTGCAATACCTTGATGCAACATCGCTCCCGGTAAAACTTTTTTGATTTCTTCGAAAAGCTTCAAAATAAATTTATCAAGTCCTTTATTTTCGATAGCGATCATCAAGCCCGGGTTTGTGCAAAACTGACCAACACCAAGCGTTATGGAAGAAGCTAGTATCGTGGCAGTTTTTTCAAAATCCTTTTCTAAACTTTCGGGCAAAAGAATGACAGGATTTATACTGCTCATCTCTGCAAACACTGGGATTGGCTCTGACCTTTTGTTTGCAAGGTCGAATAATGCTTTACCTCCCGCTAACGAACCAGTAAATCCAACAGCCTTTGTCAACTGATGATTAACAAGCGCTTGACCTACTTCAAAATTTTTCCCGTAAAGATGTTGAAAGATATATTTTGGCATCCCCGTTTTTTCTATGGCTTTCTTAATTGCATTTGCAACTAATGTGGAGGTTTCGGCATGTGCTGGGTGAGCCTTAACAATCACTGGGCAACCTGCAGCCAGGGCAGAAGCAGAATCTCCACCCATTGTTGAATATGCCAATGGAAAATTTGCTGCACCAAAAACTACAACTGGCCCAATAGGTACTAACATTTTTCTGATATCAGGTTTTGGTGCTGGCGTGCGGTTTGGCTGCGCTGTATCAACTCTAGCCTCGATCCAAGAACCTTCTTCGACAAGATCAGCAAACATTCTGCAGTGGCCTGTAGTTCTTGCTCTTTCACTGACAATTCTTGCTTCAGTCAAATTCGTTTCACGTATTGCCGTTTCTACGAGTTGCTGTCCAAGTGCTTCAATCTCGTCAGCAACAGCTCTTAGGAATTCGGCCTTCTTTTTTCCGCTTAGTTTTTTATAAGAAAGAAATGCAAGATGTGCTTCGCGCAATGCGGAATCAACTTCTTGAATTGTTGCATCCTTGTGTTCCATAGATCATGAGTTTGAAAGTCAAAGGTAAATTCAACTTTTAGTTTCTAAAGTTGCGGCCTCGTTTTAATTCCATCACGAATAATTTTCAAAATACGTTCGCGTTCCTCTCCAGTCAATGCTAATCTCGGTGCACGAACATTTTCTGAGCCTAATCCAACTTCTTGCTCTGCAAGTTTTATGTATTGAACCAACTTCGGATGAATATCCAATTCTAGTAATGGCAAGAACCATCGGTAGATTTTCAGCGCTTCGTCAATTTTTCTTTGCTTCACTAATTGAAAGATAGTGACTGTTTCTTTTGGGAAAGCACACACCAGTCCGGCCACCCAACCATGCGCTCCCATCAGAAGCTCCTCCATGGCAAGTGTGTCAACTCCACAAAGAATTTTGAATCGATCACCAAATCGATTAACCATTCTTGTAACATTTGAAATGTCACGAGTAGACTCCTTAACAGCTTGAATATTTTTTTCTTCAACAAGCTCTGAAAACATGTCAAGTGTCACTTCAATTTTATAATCCACAGGATTATTATAGATCATCATCGGCAATGATGTCGATTTTGCTACAGACTTAAAATATTCTACTGTTTCGCGATGATCAGATTTATATCTCATCGGAGGAAGGATCATCAGACCTTTCGCTCCATTCTTTTCAGCTTCGCTGGCTTGTTTGATCGCTTCGCGGGTACTTCCTTCGGCAATATTCATCACGACAGGAACTTTGCCATCGACTTTTTCAACAGCAAATTTTACAAGAGAGAACTTTTCTTCATTACTCAATACACTTGCTTCACCCAAAGTTCCACCCAAAATGATTCCTTCTACACCCGCGTCAAGTTGGGCTTTGAGGTTCTTTTCAAAAAGCACAAAATCGAGTTTGTCGTCTTTGGTGAATTTAGTTGTTAGCGCAGGAAATACGCCTTTCCATTCAATAGCCATAATCAAATTTTAGTATGCAAAGATAGTGGACTGAAAATGCGACCTACTATTTGAAAATATCCAATACTGATACTATTTTGACATCTCCTTTTCGACTCTTTAAAATGAAAGTTGTTGCATTCAATGTTCCGCAAGTCAAGAACGAAGCTTTCCGCTTTCAATTGGATAAGGGAAATCACTTCTATGATCAACTTCATCAACATTCTGAAATGCAGATCATGCTCATTGAGGAAGGTGAGGGGACTTTGATTGCCGGTGATTATGTTGGCAGATTTGCTCCGAATGATTTGTTCATAATTGGGAGTGGACAACCGCACGTTTTCAGAAGCGATAAAAATTATTTCCAGCCTAAAACCAAACTGAGGTCACGCGCGATTTCAATTTATTTCAATGAGAATTATTTGGGTAGCTCTTTCTGGCAGTTGGAAGAAATGAAGTCAATTAAAAAATTTGTATCACGAACAACCAGAGGCATTCAATTCTTGGACAAATCAAAAGATCATTTGGTGTCATTGATTTATCAATTGAAAGATGCAAAAGGAATAGAAAAACTCGTCTTGTTTTTTTCTCTATTGAAAAAAATGCCTGAGACTAGAGGGAAATCTTTAGCGGTTGCGCCTTCGGGTGATTTTAAAGTTGAGGAAGGAAAACGAATGAACAATATTTTACAATTCACTTTTCGTGAAAGTCATCGAAAGATATATCTGGATGAAGCAGCGAGTGTAGCTAACCTTTCTGTAGAAGCGTTTTGCAGATATTTTAAAATGCACACCAGAAAAACATACACTACATTTCTCAACGAGGTCAGAGTCAGTAACGCATGTCAAATGCTAATTAATAAAGATTTGAGTATACAGGATATTTGTTACCGTTCTGGTTTCAGCAATCTTTCTAATTTTAACAGGATTTTTAAACGGATGACAGGAAAGAAACCATCAATGTATTTTAATGCTTGATTTATTAAACCCTACCAAATTACATGGACAACCAGCAACAGATTGAAGAATTGTTAAAAAAGATTGATCAGTTATCGAAGCGCCAAGAAGAACTTCAGAATGACCTGAAGGAATTGCGATTATCCGCCTTCCTCCTTAAGTCGGCAATGCCTGTTGAAAACAAAACAGCGTCAGAGGTTGTAACTCTGGAGATTGTCGAATCAAAAATCATTAAACAAGAAAAGCCAGTTGTTGAAATAATTGAAGTTCAACTAAAAACTGAGAAGCCTTCACTGCCTAAAGAGAAAACACCTCTTGAAGAATTTATCGGTACCAACCTTCTCAACAAAATCGGAGTCATCATTTTGGTGTTGGGCATAAGCTATGGCGTTAAATATTCGATTGACCATAACCTGATCAACCCGATAACTCGAATTGTATTGGGATATGTTGCCAGCATTGCTATGGTATTGGTCGCTTTTAAATTGAAGACCAACTATAAAACTTTTAGCGCGGTGATTTTGAGTGGTGGGATGGCGTCTATGTATTTCATTACATATGCAGCTTATGATTTTTATTCTTTGATACCACAAGCCTTAGCTTTTGTGTTGATGGTTTTGTTTACGGCATTTACTGTCTTTGCTTCATTGCAATATGATCAGAAGATAATTGCAATCTTCGGATTGGCAGGCGCATATGGTGTTCCTTTTTTGTTAAGCGATGGTTCGGGTCGTGTAACGATTCTATTCAGCTACATGACTATCGTTAACTGCGGCATCCTTGCAATCGCTTTTAAGAAAGCGTGGAAACAACTTTATTATACAGCCTTTGGTTTGACTTGGCTGATTTTTGCGGTTTGGTATTTTGATCAATTCAATGTCACTGATCACTTGTGGATGAGCCTTGGTTTTTCAACTATATTCTTTGCCACATTTTATGTAGTGTTCCTTGCTTACAAATTGATTCAATCCGAACCATTTAAAATCACTGATATCGGAATGATTCTGTCGAATTCATTTATCTACTTCGGATTTGGTTATGGAGCAATCGATAACCATGAGAATGGCCAAATGTTTTTGGGTCTCTTTACGTTGTTCAATGCTGTCTTACATTTCATTGGTTGTCTTGTTGTTTTCAAACAAAGAGAAGCAACACGTGAAACATTTTATCTCGTGGCGGGAATGGTTCTCGTTTTCCTAACACTTGCTGTGCCGATACAGTTGGATGGAAATTGGGTGACAATAATATGGGCTGCAGAAAGTGCCTTGCTATTTTGGATTGGCAGGACAAAATCTTTTCCTGTTTTCGAACGATTGTCATATGTATTAATCTTCACGACCGTTGCAAGCTTGTTTGATGATTGGAAAAATTACGGAAGATATAATCCAGATCAGCCTGAATATTTTGTAAGGATCTTTCTCAACACACAATTCCTAGCTTCAATTTTTGTGATTGCCTCTTTTGGCTGGATTTTAAGATTGAACCTTAACAAAAATCATAAAGCAAAATCTGAAAATGAATTTGTTGCATTTAGTTGGGCATTTGGCGGGCTGTTCCTTTTGGTTTTATACTTAGCGTTTTACGAAGAGATATTTACTTTTTGGCATCAACGTTACATTGATTCTGAAGTGATGATTTATTCAGGTCACGGTTATGAACCTTACCCTATTTGGGATAGCAGCATTTTAGATTTCAGAAAAATACTTCTCTTGATCTATTCGGCCATTTTCGGAATCGTGCTGAGTTTAGCCAATAAGAGATTTATTAAAAATGATAAACTAGTAATAGTCTGCACTGCATTCAATGCTTTGATTTTGTTCTTGTTTGTAGTAGATGGTCTACTTAGCCTTTCCCATTTAAGGGCGAATTATTTATCTCAAGTGAATGTGCGTTTTTATTTTAGAGATGTGATGCATATTGGAATAAGGTATTTGAGTTACCTCGCAATAATTCCTTTACTAATTGTTAACCGAGAGCATTTTAAAAATGAATTGTTCAAACCGAATATCAAGAAAGCGGAATTGGTTTTACTGCACGTTTTCATTCTTGCCGTGATAAGTAGTGAACTTGTCAGCTGGCTGGAACTGGCGAGAGTCCATGAAAGTTTTAAGCTAGGTCTCAGTATTTTATGGGGAGGATATGCGCTGATGCTTATCGTTATTGGCTTGAAGAACCAATCCAAAACACTTCGTGTGATGGCCATTGTACTTTTTTCAGTTACTATAGCAAAACTATTTTTGTATGACATGTCGGAGATGAGCACGATTGCAAAAACTATTGTGATGATCATTTTAGGTGTTCTTATGCTAACGGCTTCATTCCTTTACAACAAAGTCAAAAAATCAAACCCTTCATGAAGAAATTAATCCTGTTGATATCAGCGGTAGCTTGCAGCCAATTCTGTTTTTCGCAAACGAAGGATTTTCGTTTTAGAAAGGCGATTGATAAAACTGATTCGGCAGGATGGTATTCAATCGCTTTGCAGCCAGAAATCTTCAAACGCATAAATAAAGATTTTTCTGATTTACGGATTTATCAATTCAATGAAAAGGATACAGTAGAATCTCCTTACGTTTTGAAAATACATGAACAGGAAATAACAGAAGAAGTTTTTCATCCTCAAGTAATCAATCAGACGAAAAAAAATGAAAACCAATATTTTACTTTCGAATTACCCAATGGTGCTCGAGTGAATTTTATTGATCTCTCATTTAATGAAAACAATTTTGATGGTTATGTAACGATTGAAGGCGGTAATGATCAGAATGAATGGTTTGAAATTGCAAAACGTGAACGGATTATTTCCATTGTGAATCATAATATCGATTTCTCTTCTACGAAGATTTATTTTAGTGAGCAGTCCTTTAAGTTTATTAGAACGAAAATTGAAGTCGATAAACAATTAAGTTTAAAAGAGGTTTCGTTAATAAGAAGATCGGTTAAACCTGCTATTCAAACCCTGGCTGAACTCTCTTTTGCTGTTGATTTAAATAAGAAAGAAAAGCAGTCGATAATCAAGATTGAATTAAAATATGATCAGCCGGTAGTGAAATTGCTTTTCGAAGCAGACGAGAGAAGAGACTATTACCGCACATTTAGATTAGAGAAACTTAGCGACAGTTCAAGTACACCGAAAGGTTGGCAGTATTTTTACGAGACTATCTTTCAAGGCTTCTTGACTTCTCTTGATACTAACCAATTTGCCTTCAATTATTCGCTAGCCAAGAAACTGCGACTTGTGATTGACAATGGAGATGATTCTCCTCTCAGTGTGAAATCAATTTCACTTTTTAGCCCTAAGGTTGAGGTGATAGCAAATATGATAAGGCCGAGTATTTCCTTTACTATGGAAATAAAAATAGTGTTGCCCCGAATTACGATTTAGTAAACTTTAAAGACAAAATTCCTGCGAGTACATCCGCGTTAAATCTTGACAAAGAAGAAGAGCTTATTCATGAAGAAGCAACTGCTGCATCTTGGATTGAAAATAAAATCTGGCTTTGGATCTTAATGGGAGTTGTTATTGCGGTGCTTGGTTTTTTCACCGTAAGAATGATGAAGGAGAAAAACTAGGCAAATCTGAACTGCTTTTTTGATTGCCTTTCTCCTGAAAATTTCTTAAACTTTGTATAACAACTTTAATCCCATTCGCTATGAATATGATCTCTAAGATAGAGGACTGGGGCAATGCACATCGTCCTGGTTTCTTGGACTTTTTTGTGTCCTGCTTGGATTCTACATAACGTACAAAGGTTTCGCGTTTCTGAACAACATTGAAAATTTAGAAATGTCAATTCAGGGAACGAACATGGCTTACACAGGAGCTTCCATTGCGCACTACGTTGTGTTTGCTCACGTGCTCTGTGGTCCATTGATTGTGTTAGGACTGTTGACACGAATCATGTGTCTTGTTCAACTACCAATTCTGATCGGGGCTGTGGTTTGGATTAACGCACCTAGAGGTTTCATGTCGCTCGGTAGTCACATGGAATTAGAAATTTCGATTGCGGTTCTCATAGGATTGGTTACGTTCATCATTTTTGGTGCTGGCAAATTTTCGATAGATGAAAAACGCAGAAGGGAAAAAGAAGCTTTGATGCACAAGCCGGCATAGCAATCAGCCATAAAAACACAACAGGATAGAAAAGGCTACACTGGTCAGCCTTTGTTTTTGAAAATAAAACCTTAAGTCAAGATTGTTTTTGATCTTATTCCTGACCCCTTCCTTCTCCAGGAGCTTTTGGGTTGGCAGGTTTTACTACAATAACACGGCCATCGAGTTCAGTTTCATTCAGGGCAGCAATGGCTTTGTGTCCTTCTTCATCATTAGCCATTTCAACAAAGCCAAAACCTTTTGAGCGGCCTGTATCACGGTCTTTCACAATTTTAGCAGAGGTAACTTGGCCAAATTTGGCGAACGCAGCCTCCAGGTCTTCACGCCTGGTCTTAAAATTCAGTCGGGCAACAAAAATGTTCATAGTACTAAATAATTAGATGGAACGTAAGGGTTAAGAGCCTAGGTTCTAGAATAAAAATCAAGAAATTAATTGAATTTGGTCAACTCAGGAAATGACTGCGAGAACAGCAATAGCATGCCTCCATAACCGACTAATATTCCAGAAAGACAGCCAATCATGGCCTCGCGAAGTGAGTGCGAGTTTAAAATAAGACGTGACGAGATTACGACACCTGTCAATGCAATGATCACTGCAGTTGGCCAAAGGAGAGAAGGCGAAAACCGAATTAAAGGAAGTAAAATGCCGATCCATCCACCCATAGCCAAACCATGCACATACTTCACTTTGATGAAAAAAGTTAGTACAGTTTGGCAAAAACCACGAGAGCAGCTATAATGATCATCAATTTATTCAGATTTCCCATTGAACGTAAATTTTGCATTAAAGAAATAAGCGATAATGATGTACATCACAGAGATGAAAATAAAAGGTCGCTTACGCTCTTTTCTAGATTCTAACTGAAGTGAACTGATATTTCCAACAAAACGCATGATCCATAAGTTGATGGAAGGCAAAAGAAAAGCTGAAACCGAAAATATAAATGCTTAGCGGCAACAGGTTGGCGGCATGAACCATCAGCATCGCTGGAAAACAAAAATCCCAATCATTAGCACCAGATAAGTTGCTAACAACAATGGATGAAAAATAAACGAAATGACTTTGGCTGCTGTCTTCACTAGATTTCTCTTTCCTCTCAATTGGGCAACCGGTATATTTAATTGTTCGCGATACTTACAACAGTTCGTCTCGCGATGTTGTAACCTTTTTCATTGAGTAACTCTTCCAACTTATTGTCACATAAGGTTTGCTTTTATCTTCAGAGCTGATAATATCTCTAATGATTTGCTTCACTTCTCGACTACTTGCCTCTTCACCTGAATTTGTTGCAATGCCTTCAGAGAAAAAGTATTTTAAAAGGTATGTTTCTCAAATCAGTTTGCACTGTCTTGCTGCTAGCTACACGACTAACGGTTGAGATGTCCATGTTGATTATGCCAGCAATGTCTTTCAAAATCATTGGTTTGAGTTTGGTCTCATCGCCATCAAGGAAATAGTCGTATTGAAACTCGACAATTGCGCGAATCGTTCGCAACAAAAGTTCGTTGTCTTTGTTTGATCGCATCAATGAACCAACGTGCTGCATCTAGCTTTTGCTTTACAAAAGAAACTGCCTCTTTTAATTTTTTATTTTTCTTGTCGCTCTTATCGTACGCTTGAAACATTTCGTTGTAACTTCTGCTTACGCGAAGTTCGGGTGCGTTGCGTGAATTTAGTGCGACTTCGATTTTGCCATTGTTATTCGTGAGGAGAAAATCTGGTATTACATATTGATTCTTTACAAGTCCAGTGGAAGTCTCACCGCCTGGTTTGGGATTTAATTTCACGATCAACTCAATCGCATCTTTGATGTAATCTTCATCATCAAGATCGAGCTTCTTCATTATTTTGGCGTAATGCTTCTTTGTGAACTCCTCATAGCATTCGCCAATGATTCGCTTACCAACAATCACATCTACATCCTGACCATCATCCATTCGATCCAATTGTAGCATCAAACACTCTTGTAGGTTTCTTGCTGCTATTCCTGAAGGATCAAACGATTGGATTTTTTTCAAGATACTTTCAACTTCATCAAGATTTGTATCGATGCCTTGAGAGAAAGCCAAATCATTTACGATTGACTCCAATTCTCTTCGGATATATCCATCACCTTCAATGCTTCCAACTAGTTGCCGACCGATAGCTGATTGCTTTTCATTCAAACCAAGGAAACCGAGTTGAGTCATTAATGTTTCATGGAGAAGAATTGAGGTTGCCATAGGCATCTCACGGTCTTCTTCTTCGTCATCGTCAGAGTAGGTTTTGTAACTGGTGTAATCGTCATCGCGTAAATAGTCTTTGATGTCGATTTCCATCATTGGCGTTGGGGAGTTCGTCTTCCGTGTTTTCGCTTTCAGAATGATTTTCATCCTCCGATGATTCTGATTCATTGGCAGGTTCGTGATCATCTTCAGTACCTTCTTCCAGAGTTGGGTTCAGCTCAAGTTCTTCCTCAATTCGGCTTTCGAGTTCAGCCGTTGGCACTTGCAGCAGTTTAATGAACTTGAATCTGCTGTGGTGACAGCTTTTGTTGGAGCGATTGACTAAGACTGAGCTTCTGCATACGATTTCAGATACAAATTTATCATTTCAGTCCATTTGGTCATTTGATAATTTGAATTTTGCCGACAATAATTTAGAATTTCGAGATAGATTTGCACCTCATTTATATTTATGAAGCGAACTAAGATTAAAGATTTGTTATCAACCCAGCCGTCAAGCCAAACCGTAAAAGTGCAGGGCTGGGTGAGGACTTTTAGAAACAACCAGTTCATTGCCATTAACGATGGTTCGACTATTAATAATATTCAGGCTGTTGCCGAACTTAATAGTTTGGATGTGAAACTACCTCGAAAACAATAACAACAGGTGCTTGTCTTTCTATTATCGGAGAATTAATCTCCATTACCTGCCAGGTTAACCTGTCGAGGTAAGATAAAAATAACTCTGAGATTTTGGGCTATAGCGATGTGGAGAAATTTCCGTTACAACCAAAAAAACATTCACTTGAGTTTTTGAGGGATATTGTTCATTTACGTGCACGTACAAATACGTTTGGTGTGGTATGTGTGTCTGCCACTGCAATGGCTTTGGTTCATAAGTTCTTTAATGACCGTGGTTTTTTATGTCCATACACCAGTGATCACAGGTTCTGATGCTGAGGGAGCAGGCGAATGTTTAGAGTCCAACACTCGACATTAACAAGCCGCCTCGCGATGAGAATGGAAATATTGATCATAAGCAGGATTTTTTTGGAAAGGAAATCAACCTTACCGTTTCTGGCCAGTTGGAAGGTAAACTCATGCGCTTGCGCTGAGCGAGATCTATACTTTTGGTCCAACTTTCCGTGCGGAGAACTCTAACACTACACGTCACCTTGACAAATTTGGATGATAGAACCTGAAATGGCTTTCTACGACATTCAGGATAACATGCAGCTAGCTCAAGATTTACTACAATACTTGGCAAAGTATGCTCTAGATAACTGCAAAGATGATTTAGAGTTTTTGAACAAACGATCTCAAGAGGAGGAAGCAAGCAAACCACAAGAGCAACGCAATGAACTTAGCTTGATTGACCGCTTGAAATTTGTAGTTGAAAATGATTTTCAAATCTCATGCTATATCCGAAGCAATTGATGTTTTGAAAAACTCAAATCCAAGTAAGAAAAAGAAATTCCAATACTTGATTGAAGAGTGGGGCGCAGATTTGCAAAGTGAGCACGAGCGATATTTGGTTGAAAAGCATTTCAAAGCCAGTGATTTTGTACAACTATCGAAAAGGAATTAAAACATTTTACATGTGTCTCAAAACGAAGACGGCAAAACAGTGGCCGCAATGGATGTTCTGTTTCCAGGCATTGGCGAAATCATTGGAGGTTCACAGCGCGAAGAGCGTTTTTTGGAAAATTTATTAGCGAGAGTGCGAAGAGCTTATTCTTCCTGAAAAAGAATTGTGGTGGTATCTTGACTTGCGCAGGTTTGGCTCTGCACCTCTATAGTGGTTTTGGTCTTGGCTTTGAGCGCTTAATCCAATTCGTTACAGGCATGACGGCTACATTAGAGATGTGATTCCTTTCCGATGTTTTCCTGGTAATGCCGAGTTTTAAAATGAGAAACGTTTTATTATTCTTTTTATTAAGCCAATCTCTCTTTGCTCAAGAGCTAGTTCAAAATGATTTTGAAAAGGGCTACTTAAAAGATGGGGCTAAGGTTGGTATTTGGGAATACTATAATGAGAGAAAAGAAAAAGAGCTTGTTATCAATCACACCACTAAAGAAGTATCGTTCCAAAAAAGAGATACTTTAAAGTACTCAATTCTTAAAGAAGGAGAATGGGTGAAAACAACATTAGATGCTGTACCACTGCCAACAGAAGGCTCATATAATTTGAAAAATACTCTCAAAGAAAAAATTCGATTTCCCCTACAAGATGTTTCTAAAAATATTTCCGGAAAGGTTGTTGTAACCTTTGAAGTAGACACGCTGGGTAAAGTTGATAATTTTGAAGTAGTCCAAGGCCTTGACCATTATTGTGACTCTGCGGCTTTGAAGGGCCTTTCAGAAGTTAATTGGCTTTGGATGCCCGCTGTTTTAGGGGGAAAGAAATATCCATCCAAATTTGCTTTAGGCATTGATTTTAGAGCCGATTCAATGTCTCTTAACTATAAGACGAAATGGGTAATTGAAAATGGAAAAAAGATTCTCAAAACCGTCCCAACAAACATCCCAACCGATTCCAAATTTCTATTTTGGATAATTACGTTTCCAAGAGAAGGTGAAGGCAAATCATCAATTGAAGCGCCTTATCTAAGAGCGGAATTTCCAGGCGGTCCTAAAAAAATGCAAGAGTATATCAATGATAAATTTTACTACCCTTATGCAGCGAGACGATTTGGAATGCAAGGAAAACTTTTTGTCAACTTTATAGTTGAGACCGATGGAAGCATTACCAATGTTAAAATATTGAATGACAAAATTGACGCAAAGTTTTACAAGTCTCAAAGGGAAGCAGCTGAAATGGTCTATCGTGAAGTGCGAAAACTTTTTGAAAAAATGCCAAAGTGGATACCTGCAAGAAAAAAGAATGGTGAAAAGACTAAACACAGCGTTACTATGCCGTTTGAATTAATATTGCGTTGATTGATTTATCTCACTAAAGCTCTTTTGATATTTTATGAAAACTAAATTAGTATTTATAGCATCGATTGTTTCGATTTCGTCTTTCGCACAAATCGATGAGGCCAAAATAAAACAACACATCAAAACTCTATCTGCCGATTCTCTTCAGGGGCGTGGCGCAGGTAGTGAAGGCGAACGGATGGCAGCTTCCTACATTGAAAGTCAATTCAAAAAAATAAAATTAAAACCACTTGGAGACCGGAAAGGCTATCGACAATCTTTTCCATTCAATGGTGGTGTACATGGCACAGGAGCAGAAGGGAAAGCAAATAATATTATAGCCTTCATTGATAACGGCTCAACAAACACAATTATTATTGGGGCTCATTATGATCATCTCGGCCTCGGAGAAAACGGAAGCTCTCTCGATGCTAACCCGCAAGGAAAAGTTCACAACGGTGCGGATGACAATGCTTCAGGTGTTGCTGGCCTAATTGAACTCGCTCGGTATTTTGAAAAGAACAAAATAAAAGAGAAGAACAATTTTATTTTCATCGCTTTCAGCGGTGAAGAACTTGGATTGTTCGGCTCAAAATATTTCACCGAACATCCAACAATTGATTTAGCGAAAGCTAATTACATGATCAACCTCGACATGGTTGGCCGGTTGGACCCGGTAACTAAATCTTTAGCCGTGAGCGGAACAGGAACAAGTAATGTTTGGGAAACAGAATTAAAAAAACTTTCGGGTGATTTGAAGGTAAAAACGGATTCAGCTGGAGTTGGCCCTTCTGATCACACCTCATTTTATTTGAAAAACGTTCCTGTGCTCCATTTCTTTACCGGTGCTCACAGTGATTACCACAAACCAAGTGACGATTGGGACAAAATAAATTATGCTGGAGAAAAACAAGTGCTTGAGTTGATTATCAAACTTGTTGAAGATTTAGATGCATCACCTAAACTTTCTTTCCTCACAACGAAAAACAAATCGATGAGTTCATCGCGCTCCTTCAAGGTGACGATGGGGGTGATGCCTAGTTACACTTCGAATGAGGAGGGTTTGAAAGTAGATGGCGTAACCGATGGAAAACCTGCACAAAAAGCAGGCATCCAGGCGGGAGATTTGATTGTTCAAATCGGTGATTTTCCGATCAAAGATATTCAGGCATATATGACAACTCTTGGTAAATTCGAGAAAGGCCAAACTGTGCCTGTGAAAGTGAAAAGGGGCGGAGAGATAATTTCAGTATCTGTTACTTTTTAATAATTGGCATAGGTCTTGTGAAGGAATTCGCTTTCAAAACTCATGTTTAAAAGGTTCGCATTTATATTCGTTTTCTTTCCACTAATTGCCTTTTCGCAAAAGAAGATTGATTTTATTCATGCCGATGTAACCAAGGGGCGAGTTGTAAAGGGTGTTCGCGTGGAGCGAGCAATCGGTAACGTAGAGTTCAAACAAAATACAACAACGATATATTGTGACTCTGCATATTTCTATAGATCAGAAAATCAGTTGGAGGCATTTGGTCATGTGCATATCGTGGACGACTCAGTTGATATTACATCGCTGCGATTACAATATGACGGAACAAAAAAAATCGCACACCTGCGCCAAAATGTTGTCTTTGAGAAAACGAAAATTGCGAAACTATACACCGACTATCTCGACTATTACAGAGTTCAAAACGAGGCAAGATATTTCAACGGTGGTAAACTGGTGGATACAGCTAACGTTCTTACCAGCAAGAAGGGGTATTATGATGTGAAGACTAATCTAGCTTCATTCAAAAAAAATGTTGTTGGAACAAATCCCGACTATACTCTTACTTCAGATACGCTTCAATACAATTCCAAAACGCGAATCGTTTATTTCCGAGACTATACGCAGTTGAAGGACAAAGACGGTAAGACAGCAGTTTACGAAAGTGGAACGTATGACACCCGTCATAAAATGTCTAATCTTTCAACGGGGGTGATGGAAACTCCATCATACAAAATCAAAGCAGATGATTACGCACTTGACGATAAGAAGAAATATTACCGTGTGAAAGGTCATGTAGCAATGACTTCCAAAAATGAAAACATGACTGTCTTTGGTGATGACGGTTATTATGATAAGAAGAATGGGATTTCAAAAGTTTGGAACAACGCTTACGCAGCAAAAGTAAGTGACGAAGGAGATACGCTTTTTCTTTCGGCAGATACTTTGGTTTCATTGGAGAATGTGAATCCAAAAAAGAAAAGATTGCTAGCCTATCATTCGGTAAAAATTTATAAAAAGGATATGCAAGGCAAAGCAGATTCCCTTGCCTATGTTTCAGCCGACTCAATACTATATTTTTATCGAGATCCTGTTTTATGGAATGGCGAAAATCAAATGACGGCAGATTCGATTAGCATGTTGCTCAAAAACAAACAAATCGATCGCATTTACATGGTCAATAATTCTTTTGTAGTCTCGATCGATTCACTTAAGAATTTTAATCAGATCAAGGGGCGGAAGATGACCACTTATTTCAAAAACAAGAGTATTGATTATGTGAATGTGGAAGGCAATGGAGAAAGTATTTACCATGCACTTGAAGAGAAAGAGCTAAAAAAAGACTCGTTGTTACTCAAGATCACTTTCTTGGTTGGGATGAACAAGATTATTTGCAGCAACATTCGCATCAAATTCAAAGAAGGCAAGGTTAATAGTATCAATTTTCTAGTGAAACCTGATGCTTCTTTTTTCCCACCTCATAAGATTGTAGAAGGCGATCGAAGGCTTAAGGGGTTCACTTGGAGAGCAGAACAGCGGCCTAGGAAACAAGATGTTGTCAAGGAGAGGGCCGAAAAACCTCCTAAAGAAGGCATGCGATAACGAGTAAAGCCAGCCAGTATTATTTTCCTACACAAGTTTTTTATCAAAACAGTTTGCTGTGCCCGCTTTTTCGGTTATATTTCCCTTGTAAAAATCTGTTTTGATGAGAATTTGGGTTTTTTTGCTGGGGTGCTTTTTACTGACACTAAGCAGCAATGCTCAAAATTTTGAGTTGATCGACCGTCTCGACAACTATCAATCTGGACTGAATCAATTGGTTCGCATTCCTCTAAAAATCAAAAACAATACCGACAAGGCCCAATTTTACACTATTAGGAAAACCCGAAGTGACTTGGGCGAATCACAGAAAGGCTATTTCTGCTCAGATAACAAATGTTTAGAGCCCTCGATTACAGAATTTTCTAAGAAAATCGAGCCAGGCGAAGTGGCTAACCTGAGTTTCACAATTGAGACGGGACTTCAGCAGACCCTTAACAACATAAAATTTGAAATTTTTCAGAAAGAAAAACCCACAGAAGTCATTGAGCAAAGCATAACTGTCACCATTGACGATAGACTTCAGAAATCGATATACCAAAGCCGAGAAATCACCATCAACGATTTATACCCAAATCCAGTACAGGATCAGGCTGTAATCGAATATAAAATTCATGGGGATAATGCTAAAGCTAAAATAGTGGTTCACAATGTGTTAGGAAGAAGCATGGGCGAGTATGAACTCCCGGCAAACGACACTCGAATTAAGTTCTTGGTTGATGATTTTGCTCCAGGTGTTTATTTTTATACGCTTTACGTCAATAATAGCGGGGTACTCACTCGCAAAATCATGGTGCGTAAATAGCCCAAAATTCAATCTTGTTAATTCCTCCGTGCATTGTATATTTGCAGGCTTAAATCAGCCGAAATTCCTATTTATTTGACTTTTTGAAGTGATTTTGTGAAGCATTTGAAAATAATCAATTACATCATTTTAATTCTGGCTCTTGCGATTGTGTCTTGCAGTCATTTTCGCAGGATTGAGCGGAGTGAAGATTGGCGCTTGAAATATGAAGCTGGCCAAACCTATTTCGCTAAGAAGGATTACTATCACACATCCATTTTGTTTGAACAGATATTGCCGATTGTACGCGGTTTGCCTGAAGGTGAAAAAGTGGAATTCTATTTAGCGTATTGCCAATACTATCAGAAAACATACCTGCTTGCATCTAATCAGTTCAAAGTCTTTTACGAAACTTATGGACGCAGCAGCTTTGCTGAGGAGGCTTACTTCATGTATGCCTATTCTTTGTTTATTTCATCTCCGGATTCACAACTCGATCAGAAAAGTGGCATCGAGGCTATGGGCGCTATGCAGAATTTCTTGAATCAGTTTCCGGGTAGCCAATTTGCTGACAAGGCAGCAGAGGTGGTGAGTATGAGTCAGCAAAAGCTAGAGGAAAAACAATACTTAAATGCACGTCAGTATCTTCGATTGAGATATTATCAAGCTGCGGTAGTGGCATTCAATGATTTTCGCAAAAGCTTCCCCGATTCAAAATATTTGGAAGAAGTGGCGTACTTAAAAGTTCAAGCTCAGTTTAGGCTCGCAGAGCAAAGCATTATGTCGAAACAACTTGAGCGATATGCTTCAACGATAGAATTTTATCGTGAACTAATAGACAGTTATCCATCGAGCACTTATTTAAAACTTGCTGAACCGATGTACACAACAAGTCTTAACAAATACAATTTTTTAAAAGGTAAAAACAAAAACAGTTAATAATTATGGCAACGCAACCGTCAATCATTACCCGCGATGTAGAAAAAATCGCTGCACCTACGGGCAATATCTATAGATCTGTAGTCGTGATTTCAAAAAGAGCAAGGCAAATTGCAGTTAATCTTAAAGAAGAGCTGAATAACAAACTTGCTGAGTTTGCAACTACAGTTGATAATCTTGAAGAGGTTTTTGAAAACCGCGAGCAGATCGAAATTTCAAGATTCTACGAGCGTATGCCTAAGCCTACAACAACTGCCACTGAAGAATTTTTGGAAGGCAAGTTGAACTACCGCATGCGCGAAGCTGTTACTTCAGAAGAAGCAAAAGCAGAATAATTTTATGCTATCCGGCAAGCGGATACTGATCGGAGTAAGTGGCAGCATCGCTGCATACAAATCCGCCTTGCTCACACGTTTGCTAATTAAATCAGGAGCAGAAGTCAAAATTGTTATGACGCCTGCGGCAACGGAGTTCATTACTCCACTAACACTGTCCACGCTTTCAAAGAATCCGGTACTTTTTTCATTTGCAAAAAATGAAACAGGAGATGGCACAATCACGTTGAACTAGGACTGTGGGCTGATGTCATGATTGTAGCACCAGCATCAGCAAATACGATAGCAAAAATGGCGAATGGCATTTGTGATAATCTTTTACAAGCTGTTTATCTGAGCGCGCGATGCAAAGTCTTTTTTGCACCGGCCATGGACTTAGATATGTTGCAGCATACTTCTACACAGTCCAATATTCAAAAACTAATTGGGTTTGGAAACGAATTGATTAGCCCTGAGTACGGTGAGTTGGCAAGTGGCCTTATCGGAACCGGCAGGATGTCGGAGCCAGAGGAAATTGTGTCGCGGATTGAATCCTATTTTTCCAACAATCAGAAACTGAAGGGAAAGAAAGCTTTAGTAACTGCTGGCCCAACGCACGAAGCACTAGACCCTGTTCGTTTTATAGGAAACAATTCATCAGGTAAAATGGGATTCGCGATTGCAGAGGAATTAGCAAATCAAGGCGCGGAAGTGAATCTTGTTTCTGGTCCGACTTACCTTTCTATTGCGCATCCAAAAATAAGTTAAGTAGAGTTACTTCTGCGGAAGAAATGTACAACGCGTGCTCTACTCTCTTTCCTTCTGTAGACATTGCTGTTCTCTCCGCAGCTGTCGCAGATTTTAAACCTGCAAACCGAGCTGACCAAAAAATTAAAAAGAATAATGCCAACCTCTCAGTTGAACTTGTAAAAACACATGACATCGCTGCCGAGCTTGGGAAATTGAAAAAAGCGAATCAGTTTACAGTCGGCTTTGCATTGGAAACAGAAAATGAACAAGCAAACGCTGAAAAGAAAATAGCTTCAAAGAATTTTGATTTGATTGTATTGAACTCGCTTAATGATAATGGTGCAGGGTTCAGTCTAGACACGAACAAAATCACGATTATCAATCGAAAAAATGAAGCCAAGAAATTTTCTTTGAAATCAAA
>JASGIR010000079.1:0-51302 GCA_049840975.1 Cyclobacteriaceae bacterium
TTGTTATGTTGTGCTTGGTTCAGTTCACTACGTATTGCTAAGGTTAATAGGGAAACACGATAGAATCCGAACAGCACCTCTTACCTTGTACTTTCGAAAATTAGATTTCCTTACGCACAAACACTTATGCCAATAGCCAAGCGACTATTGGTGAAAGAAGCCTCAAAAGCGGCCTGATTATTTTCCAGTGCTGTCCTTAGGCTGTGTCAAAGGCTTGGTTGTAACCGGAGCACTTTGTTGATTAGCCTTCTCCATGATTTCATCAGGAGCGTTAGAAAAGGAAGTAGGTGCAGTGAAATTGGTAGCCAAAGAAAAAGCCATAATAGCGATTGCAAAGCCCCAGGTAAGACGCTCTAATAGATCTCCTGTTTTCTTAACACCGATCAAATTGCTGGCTCCTGAGCCTCCAAACTGGCTGGTTAGCCCTCCGCCCTTAGAATTTTGTGCTAATACAACTAAAACCAACAAAATTGAGCTGACAATCGCCAGGCTGATAAATAAAGTGTACATGAATGATTATTTTCTTAGTTCTTCGATTTGGGCTGCAAAGTAAGCCTTTTTCTGTGGAAACTTCCAAATCAGTTTTTTTAAAGCCTCAATGGCCTTTTCCTTCTTGCCCTGTTTCAATAAAATCTCAACAAGGGTCTCGGAGACGATGTTTTCTCCAAATTGACTGCTGGGCTCGGATAAGTCGTTTGATGGAGTAGCAGGTGGAGGTGTACTGCTTTTGGTTCGGGTAATGGAAGGTTGAGTCTTTATGAACTGATCAATAATTTCGATCTGCTCAATTTGCTTAGCGCCCTCAGGTTTTATTTTTTTTTTTGTTGTCTTGATTTCCTCAATTAAACCGTCAGTGCCTTTCGGCTCTTTTGCTGCTGGTTTTTCTTTGACAATTTCTGTTTTCTCATTTTTTACTTCGGCCAAGGGAGTAGCCTTGTGAGCCTCCATATTTTCAATGATCTGTTCAAAAAGCCGTTTTGATTCCTTCAGCGCAGCCATGTCGTTCATCAATTGCTGACGCAGATCTTCGTTAGCTTGTTCGTCATGAGGAACAACTACTTGCTCACTAGTAGGCTTAACAAATTCAATCCTTGCTTTTTTAGGGGCGACCATCATCGACTTCAAAGCAGTTCTGTCGCTGCTGTAAATCGCGCTAATATGAAGTAAACTTTCTTTGGATGACAAGTTATTGTCCTGCGCAGATCGTGCTGCCAAGTTGTGAATTACCTGACTGTACGGAAAATCGTGCGCCAACAAAGCAAGGTCGTTTGCTTCTGCTTCATTCAATGCAGCAAAGTTGATTACCAGATTGTTGAACGATTCTTTGTCCACGCAGTAGTGAATTGGATGCAAAGTAAATGTAACTTAAAAACGGGGGAGAAGCAAAATCACCAGTTGGCGATAGTGGCATTAAAGATGTCGATCAAAATCTGATCGAAGATCTTCTTCTCGAGAGTCTCTTGTACAGAAAAGAAATCCTGAGAGTTGTCAAAATCTGCATAGAAAGTAAACGTCTTGTCCTTGAAACTATTCTTAGGTTCAAGGTTGTCCGTATAGCTGACTTTCATTGAGATGGTGAGGCGCGTTTGCGATCCGTAAGTAGGCGTAGCGTTAGCTCCACTACCCGTACTCGCAGATGGGGACATTGGCGCTGTACCGTAGGTCGTAATTGTTCCCTCGATCTGAAGTTCACCACCGGTAGGAACCACTCTTAAACTTGAGTTTTGTTGGTAATAGTCTTTTACCCTGTTGGTAAAATTCTGGCCTAAGTTAGCCGGACCAAGTTCCGTGTTATTATAAAACTGGTCTACCTGAATCGACTTAGCATTAGTAGATGCACCCGACAATGAATACTTAATACAACCAGTTAGAGCTGGCAAAAGCACCAGAATCAATATTTTAGTAATAAGTGATAACTGTCTCATTATCATTTCTCTAAATCGTATTCTTTTATTTTTCTATAAAGTGTCCTTTCAGATATACCCAAATCGCGTGCCGCATTTTTCCTTCTGTTTTTGTTCTTTGTCAAAGCGCGTACGATAAGTTCTTTTTCTTTCTTTTGAATAGAAAGTGAATCGTCCTCAGCTTCATGAGCGATGTCCTGAATTTCTTCCGCTGCTTCAACTGGAACTGTATTTTGAGAAAGAACGACAGGCTGGTCATTTGGTAATTTTGTCTCTTGTATCCCTTCAAAAAGATGCGTGTTGTTTTTCAAAATCTGATGTGCTTGAGCTGGGTCTGCCAACATTTCAAGCACCATCTTTTTGACTTCTGTTACATCTTTTTTCAAGTCGAAAAGAACTTTGTACAGAATCTCTCTTTCGGAAATATTATCACTACCATTTTTTCCATTCACATTTACCAATGCGGGAAGCGTTTGATCTTTCGGTAAGAAACTGGAAAGAGTAGCTCCATCAATTTCCTTTTGATCTGATGAAAGAACTGAAATCTGTTCAACAAGATTTTTTAGTTGACGGATGTTTCCTGGGAATCGATACTTCAGCAAAATAGCTTTCGCGTCCTCGGTAAGAGAGATTGGCTTGACTTTGTATTTCTCTGCAAAGTCAGTTGCAAATTTTCTAAATAGAAGTTCAACATCCTTTTCGCGTTCCCGAAGAGGAGGAACGAAAATTGGGACAGAATTAAGTCTGTAATATAAATCCTCGCGGAAGCGACCTTCAGCAACTTTGTTTAACAGATTCACATTGGTTGCAGCCACAACACGTACATCTGTTTTCTGAACTTTTGATGATCCTACTTTTATGAATTCACCATATTCCAAAACGCGAAGTAATCTAGCCTGCGTTCCCAATGGCATTTCACCGATTTCATCCAAAAAAATTGTTCCACCATTAGTCACTTCAAAATAGCCCTTGCGTGCTTCGTGCGCGCCCGTGAATGAGCCTTTCTCATGACCAAACAATTCCGAATCAATTGTGCCTTCTGGAATTGAACCGCAGTTGATCGCTATGAATTGTCCGTGCTTGCGATGGCTAAGACTATGGATGATTTTTGAAAATGATTCTTTACCGCTACCACTTTCTCCGGTGATAAGCACCGACATATCCGTAGGAGCCACCTGAATAGCAACATGTACTGCATGGTTTAGCAATGGCGCATTACCAATGATTCCAAACCGTTGTTTTATACTTTGAATTTCTGCTTCTGTGCTTGCCATAATTAATCAACAATTCTGCCCGACAGTGTTGCTGTGGTGCAGTTCTCTACCAAAATATTGACGTATTCGCCCTTCTTTTTATTTCCTTTCGGGAAAACAATTACTTTGTTGGCGCTGTTCCTTCCTTGTAAAAATTCTTCCGATCTTCTGGAGACGCCTTCAATCAAAACCTTGTGCACTTTATTCACATCAAGTTGATTGCGTTCTAATGAAAGCTGTGATTGCTTTTGGATAATCTCATCCAATCGTTGCTTTTTAACATCCACAGGAATATCATCCGCATATTTCTTTGCAGCCAATGTTCCGGGGCGCTCGGAATAGAAAAACATGAATGAGAAGTCATATTTCACTTCATCCATTAAGGAAATCGTTTCTTTATGCTCTTGATCTGTTTCAGTACAGAAGCCAGCAATCATATCGGATGTGATTCCACACTTTTCACCTAAAATATTTCGAATACTTTTCACACGATTCAAATACCATTCGCGTGAATAGCCTCGATTCATTAGCTCAAGTACGCGGCTGTTTCCGCTTTGCACCGGCAAGTGAATGTTTTTGCAAATGTTTTCATGCTTCGCCATCGTATGAAGGACTTCATCTGTGATGTCTTTCGGATGGGAAGTAGAAAAACGCACACGCAAATCAGGGTGAACCAACGCAACCATTTCAAGAAGGTTAGCAAAGTTTACGATCTGATTTACTTCTTTCTTTTCAAGTCTGGCCTTGTTGTTTTCTTCTTCACTCCACTTGTAGGAATCAACATTTTGACCCAACAATGTTACTTCGCGATATCCACGGTCAAACAAATCTTTAGCTTCAGCTACAATGGAATGAGGATCGCGACTGCGCTCGCGTCCGCGGGTGAAAGGCACCACACAGAATGAACACATGTTATCGCAACCGCGCATGATGGAAATAAACGCTGTGACTCCATTTGAGTTTAATCTTACTGGACTGATGTCTGCATACGTTTCCTCGCGCGACAAAAACGTGTTCACGGCTTTGGCTCCATCATCTACTTGTGAAATCAGTTGCGGCAAATCGCGATAAGCATCGGGGCCAGCAACGAGGTCTACAATTTTTTCTTCTTCAAGCAATTTGGTTTTCAAACGTTCAGCCATGCAACCTAGAACGCCTACCATCATCTCAGGCTTTTTCTTTTTCAAACCATTGATATGATTAAGGCGGTTGCGAACAGTCTGCTCTGCTTTTTCACGGATTGAGCATGTGTTCAGGAAAATCAAATCAGCCTGATCGATGTCTGATGTGGTGTCAAAACCTTCTTTATGTAAAATAGAAGCCACAATCTCGCTATCAGAAAAATTCATTTGGCATCCATAACTTTCGATATAGAGCTTCCTCTTGTTACCTGAGTTATGGTCTTGTGTAGTTTTGACTTCTTCAGTTAATTCCTTGTTTCGGTCGATAATATCAATGTCTTCGATCAGATTCTGCATTACTTTTCTTATTTCGGACTGCAAATTTAAGGAAAAAACTGATCTTTAGTGACAGATTGGCAGAAGCTTAAACTTGATCTAATAATGAAAATAGCCATCATTCTCAATGGAATTTCTCGCAAGAAGAAATTCTTCTACCGTGATATTTTACCGCCCCTTAAACAAAAATTTGATGTTACTGTTTTAGAGACTCAATATGCGCAACATGCTATTGAATTAGCTTCGAATTCAATCAAAGAAAAGTTTGACTACGTTATTGCAGCTGGGGGAGATGGAACGCTTAATCAAGTATTGAATGGCTTGCTCGCCAATCAATATAAAAATTTACCTACGATTGGAATAATCCCACTTGGAACAGGAAATGATTTTTCCAAAACATGCGATATCAAACCGGATGGAAATCAAATTGCAAGATTGATTGAACAAAATGACCCTAAGCCGACTGATGTTGGAAAGATTCTTTGCTGCGATGAAAATGGAAACAAGCACGAAAGATATTTCATTAATGTTTGCAGCATGGGAATGGGACCGGAAGTTGTGAAGAGACTGATGAACAGTGATCGCTCGCTTGGCCCGTTGCTTACTTATCTTAAATCAATCACTCAAACTTTTTTCACTCATCAGCCGCAACCTATTTCTATTGAATCACCTAATTGGAAATGGAATGGAAAGGCTAGGGTAGTAGCTATTGCTAACGGAAAGTCGTTTGGGAACTCGATGTACATTGCTCCGGATGCTAAGCCCGATGATGGAGTATTGTCAACATTTGTCGCTGGTGAATTGCCATTGCTGAAATTTTTGTTTTATCTGCAAAAGATTAAAAGCGCGAAAAAAATTAATGATCATCAGATTATTTACAGTGAATGTTCTTCGGTAGAAATCACTTCACCTGATCCTTGCTTGGTAGAGGCTGAAGGTGAATTAATGGGTTGGCTTCCAATGAAAATTGAAATCCTAGCAAAGAGAATAAAGTTCTTAAGATGAATGTCTTAAAACTGTAACTTCGCATCATCTCAAATTTGATATAAAATGGCGCTTATAAAATCTGTTCGTGGACTTACACCTCAGTTCGGCAAAAATTGTTTTTTGGCTGACAATGCAACCGTAGTTGGTGAAGTGAAGATGGGAGATAATTGTACAGTTTGGTTTAACGCAGTTGTTCGTGGTGATGTACATTCCATAACGATTGGCAATAACACGAACATTCAAGATGGCGCGATTATTCATTGTACCTATCAAAAAGCTAAAGTGGTTATTGGCAACAATGTCTCAATTGCACACAGCGCGATTGTTCACGGCTGCACTATAGAAGATGATGTGCTCATCGGAATGGGCGCTATCGTTATGGATGATGCGGTAGTTGGAACAGGATCTGTAATTGCTGCTGGAGCAGTTGTTTTGCCAGGAACAATTATCGAGCCTGGGAGCATTTATGCTGGCACTCCCGCAAAGAAGGTGAAGCCAGTGGGGCCAGAAATGACTGAGGTTATAGCAAGGACAGCAAGGAACTATCCCATGTATGCGGAATGGTTTAAGCTTGATACTTGATCCTAAACACTTGCGTTTTTTCGATAACTACTATTCGGAAGCAAGTATCAAGTATCAAGAATCCAATTATATTTGCGGCCTTAAATCACTTAGTAATGAAAAACATTTCTCTTATCCTGAATGGAGTACTCATCGTTGCTGTTGGCGTGCTTTATTACCTTCATTTCTCCGGCAAACAAGGCAGTTCAGCTAGCTCGGTAACAGCTCCAGCTAATCTTAAAATTGCTTACCTCAATTCTGATACAGTTCTCAAGTATTATGAATATGTTAAAGAGATGAGGACGATCTACGAAGCAAAAAACAAAAGACTAGACAAAGATTTGCAAACACGGGCACAGAGCTTACAAAATGATATTGATGCGTATCAAAAAAATCTTGGAAACTTGACCATTGGACAAGCAAAAGCAGTTGAAGAAGATTTGACAAAAAAGCAACAGAACTTCCGTTTGTTCCAACAAAGCGTGGAGCAAGAAGTTGTGAACGATCAAGCAAAATTGCAAAATGACTTATATGGAAGGATCACTTCATTCTTGAAAAAATATGCGGAAGGAAGCGAGCTCCAAGTTGTAATGAAATATGATCAGTCAAGTGATGTTCTTTTCGGTGGACCTGGAATCGACATTTCTCAAGACGTTATCAAAGGTTTGAACGATGCTTATAAAACAGATAAGCAAGGATCAAAATCTGATTCTACTGCTGTAAAGAAGAAATAAGTTTTAAAGATTTTATTTAGAAAATGCCTCGAATGTTCGGGGCATTTTTTTTGGATGATATGCCAAAATAAACAGTGGTTTTTTCTTTATTTTCGTTTTTTATGATCCGAATACGCAAAGCCAAAATCGAAGAAGTACCTGCAGTGCTTGAATTAGCTATTGAGGTTTACACCGACACATTTGCTGAACACAATACGCCAGAAAATCTGCAGGCATTCTTTAATGATTCCTACAATCTCGAAAGGTTCACGAATGAGTTTCATGAGCCAAATTCAATTCTTTATATCGCACTTGAAGATCTGAAAATTGTAGGCTTCTTGAGGCTTCGCATCAGCAATGAGGCTGACAAGTATTTAGGAAATAATCACATTGAATTGCACAGGCTATACATCCATCGTGATTATCAAGGGAGCTCTGTTTCAAAAATGTTTATGGAAGAAGCGCTCAAATATGCAAAGTCAAAAAAGCACGAATGGATTTGGCTTGGAGTGTGGGAGAAAAACTTCCGAGCGCAAAAATTTTATATTAAGTGGGGCTTTGAAAGATTTAGTGAGCACATCTTTCAAATGGGAGATGATCCACAGACCGATTGGTTATTGAAGAGAAAATTATAATCGAATTTTATTTTAAGAATTAGATGTCTAAAGAAACATTTATTGCTTCCATTCAAAAGTCTTATTCACCAAAAGGCTCTTCAATTTATTTGGGTGCAGGCGTTTTAGATGGAGAAATCATCAGTGACGCAAAAGTCAACCTTCCGCTTCGAATGATGAATCGTCATGGTCTGGTAACTGGCGCAACAGGATCCGGTAAGACAAGAACGCTTCAGCTTATTGCAGAACAACTTTCTTCTGCTGGTGTATCCGTATTTATGCCCGATATGAAAGGCGATTTAAGCGGATTTGCTAAAGAAGGAGCTTCCAACGATAAGATTGAAGAGCGAGCAAAGGCGCTTGGAGTCAAATATTCTCCATCAGGTTTTCCAGTTGAGATTTATTCGCTTAGTGGAAAACTCGGAGCTCAAATGCGGGCGACTGTAACAGAATTCGGCCCAGTTCTTCTAAGCAAAATTTTGGAGTTGAATGAAGTTCAGAGCGGTGTGCTGATGATTCTGTTCAAGTATGCCGATGATAAAAAACTGCCGATCGTTGATCTTAACGATTTAAAAAAAGCATTGAATTATTTGAGTGACGGAGCGGGGGCGGTTGAGATTAAAGATTCGTATGGAAAAATCTCCAGCGCCACCGCCAGCACTATTCTTCGAAAGATTGTTGCGCTTGAACAACAAGGAGTGAGTCAGATTTTTGGCGAGACTTCATTCGATATTCAAGATTTGTTTGAAAAAGTAGATGGCCGCGGTCTAATCAGTTTGCTGAATGTTTCTGATGTGCAAAGTCAGCCGATGATTTTTTCAACATTCATGTTATCGTTGTTGGCGGAGATTTATCAAAAACTTCCTGAAGCAGGAGACCTAGATAAGCCTAAACTCGTTTTCTTTTTGGACGAGGCGCACTTGCTATTCAATGATGCACCGAAAGCGTTTATGGATCAAATCGAACAAGTGATTCGATTGATACGCTCAAAAGGTGTTGGCATTTTCTTCTGCACACAAATGACGCAAGATGTTCCCTCGACTGTACTCGGTCAGCTTGGGAATAGAGTGCATCACGTAATCAGAGCTTTTACGCCAAATGATGTAAAAGATTTGAAAGAGACGATTAAGACTTTTCCTAAGTCAGAATTTTATGATCTGGAAAAGCAGTTTACTCAATTGGGAATAGGGCAAGCGTTTGTAACTGTACTTGATGAAAAAGGAGTGCCGACAGAAACAGTGGTTACACATTTGGCCCCGCCTTCTTCTTATATGGGGCCGCTAACGGATTCTGAGTATAAATCACAGCTTGAAAATTCAGAATTCTACAAAAAATATAAGGACACGGTAGATCCGCGCAGTGCTTTCGAAATCTTGAACGAAAGAATCCAATCAAATCAGGAGCAAGAAGAAACTACTCAAGCCCCTAAATCAAGAAAAACAGCGTCAGAGAAAAGTACTTTTGAGCAAGTATTAAGTTCGCCTATTACGAAGCAAGTAGGTAAGGAGATTGTTCGAGGCGTTTTCGGAATGTTGTTTGGCTCAACTACAACCCGAAGGCGCAGAAGTTGGTAAGCTCAGTTGTTGTATTTCAACAGCGTTCCTTTTACTTGTTGGCCCTTTTCGTATTTCGTCTTGGTTCCAAAGATTCCTAGGAAACCTCTTTTGCCAGCAGCTCCCGCAGCAGCACCACCTGTTTTGGAGCCAGTTCTGGTGAGTTCAATATCGTCAAAGATAATCGCGTCAGCACCTTTCTTCTTGCCCACATTCATCAACTTGTTCTGAACTTTTTCTGACCTCTTTTTTGCTGAAACTTCGTAAACTAATTTACCCATTACTTCATGCGGATTTTTAATATCGCTTTCACGAAAGAAAATATCGACTTGAGTGGAAGGAGAGTATGAACGCCCAAAATAGATGACTCTATTGCCGCAAGAAGTCATTACCAACAACGCCAAAATAATTTTAATCTTTCCCATTATTTTCAGATTTATGGGAAAGTTGCACGCTTTTTTTTAAAGCCCAAAACGTTCTGCTCTTTTTTGGAAGATTGGTCGAAGGATTGTTCGATCAAGCAAAATTAAGCCGAGAATCAAATTGAGCATCACAAAAATCTTAACAACAAGCTTTGTGTCAAAAGGAACTGAGGACGGCATTTTCAATAAATCCGTCTTCAACGGAATTTGATTTACCCCAATCAGTGTATGCCAGTTGTCAAATGCACCTACAGATAACAAGGCCATTGCAATAACAGATGCAACCATTAGTCCGATCAACAGGATCAAACCATTTTTTGGAGATAGGAAATTAAAAGATGTCGAGGTGTGAAGACCTGACATTACTTTCTCTGTAAAATTCTTGGAGGGGCTCTCAATTCCTTTTTGATTTTGAAGGAAATGGTGAATCGATTCAAGCTCGCGAAGACGATTTTTTACTGACGGATTTTTGGATAAAATATCGATTAGATATTTTCTCTCAGCATCATTCACAGTTCCATCAAGGAAATTGAGTAACGGCTCATCTGATATATTTTTTGTATCCATAACTATAAAGTTAAAGCTTCTTCTTTCAATATTTTCTTAAGTTCATCCGCCAGCCTTTGACGTGCTCGATGAACTCGCACCTTTACTGTGTTAATGTTTTGACTAAGCATGGCGGCCGTCTCTTCAAGTGAGAATTCTTTTATATAATACAATTGCACAGCCAATCGATCTGCTTCGGAAAGTTTTGAAATGGCTTTGGCTATAAAAACTCTCTTTTCTTCCTTCTCAATTTCATCATCTGACCTCTCGTGATATTCAATAATGCTATTTTCTATACTCTGAAACTGCGCTTTGTTTTTTCTTTTATAACTAATCGCTGTATTGAATACAATTCGATAAAGCCAGGTGCTGAATTTTGCTTCTCGGTTGAATTTTTTTAGATAATGAAAAGCTTTTATAAATCCATCTTGAGCGATTTCTTCAGCTTCTGCACGGTTTTCAACCACTTTCAATGCGATGGTAAAAGCATAGCTTTTGTATTTGTCCACAAGGGTGGAATACAAAGCTTCCTCGCCAGCAATGATGCGGTCAATCAAAGAATATTCTTCTTGAACAGTGATCACGGCCCTTTGACGCGAAGTTTGATTTTTAAGTTACACCTTTAATCAAAGAAAAAAGAATGAAATGACCTGTAACCGGAAATCTCTGGATGGCGTCATAGGGCAAAAATTAAACTTAAAAGATTATGGAAGTCGCAGTAATAGGTACTCTAATTCCGATCATCATTTCGATTGGAGTTTTTATCACAGTCATTTATATCCGCAAATTTCAAAACCTTGAAAGGATGGCTATTATTGACAAAGGGATGGATCCAGCTCTTTTTAATAAAGAAAGTTCGAATGCACCAACTTTGCGATGGGCACTTCTATTAATTGGCTCTGGTATTGGGTTGCTTACAGGGTACTTTCTTGACTATTCCTGGAATACGGAAGAGGTAGGGTATTTCTCAATGATTTTCATCTTCGGTGGAATCGGTTTAGGATTGGCTTATCTTATTGAAGAAAAAAAGAATAGGACTGTGAAGTAGACTTTAGGCTATAGCTACTCTGTGGCTATAGCTTTTATGATTTTATTGTAGTAATCAACCAGATTGTTTAGAGATTCTTCTTGTCGAATAGGGATGAAGAGAAAAATAATCAGCTCAAAAAAAACGAGTCCTCCAAGGGCGAAGAAGTTGAAGTCTAATAGTATTAAATAGAGAAAGCCGTTTAACCCTATTCCGATTCCGAGGAAATATTTTATAAAATCCTGAAAGAACGTGTCAATATAAATTTTAGATTTTAAAATAGTTTTATCCGTTCCATAGACAATATTTGATTCAATTTTGCCCATATCCTTGCTAAGTGGCTTCATTGATTTTTCTATTATAAGCTTATCATTCTTCAATTCAATGTTCTTCCATTGAAAATAATCAAGACCCCAAGCATCCTCCTTAGAAGACTGAATTTTCTTCCTTAGATTACTGATAAATAAATCGGTTGAAATATCAATTTTTGTGGTGATCTCCTTTGATGGCATAGTCAAAGATAGACGATTTTGAAGCACAAGATTTTAACTTCTCTTCAATTCGATTATAGTAAGTTCGGGAGGCATTCCAATTCTTCCAGGGTAGCCCAAATAGCCGAAGCCCCGATTTACATAGAGATATTGTTCACCTTCTTGATAAAGCCCTGCCCATTGTTTGTAAACGTATTGACACGGACTCCATTTAATGTTTGCAATCTCAACTCCAAATTGGAAACCGTGCGTGTGTCCTGAAAGTGTAAGATCAATGTCCTTGTGATTTGGTCTTACGATGGCATCCCAGCTTGTAGGATCATGAGAAAGCAAAATCTTGGTGGCAGCCTCATCAACCCCGCGATAAGCTTGTTCCAATTTTCCATACTTCGAAAATCTTCCAGCGCCCCAGTTTTCAATTCCCATGATTGCGAGTTGATCGCCATTTAATTTGATGATTCGGTTTTCATTCATCAGCAAATCGTAACCAAGCAGTTTGTGTGCTTCTACTAGATCATTAAAATTATTTTGCTTTGCTTCTTTTGTTTGCCATGGACGATAGTCTCCGTAGTCATGATTTCCTGTGGTTGAAAAAACGCCAAGCGGAGCTTTTAATTTTTCGAAAATGGGAATGTAGTCTTTAACTTCTGATGTTTCGTTGTTGACCAAATCGCCTGTAAAAAAAATTAGATCTGGTTTTTCTTTCATCATCATTTCAACTCCACCCTTCACAGCAGTCTTATTCCAGAAACTTCCTGAGTGTATATCTGAAACCTGACCAATTCGAATTCCATCAAACGACTTCGGAAGATTGGGAAGTTTTAATGTAACTCGCTTCACGCGATAATCATGAGCCCCCGTAATTACTCCATAAGCGGAAAGCCCAAGAGGAACAGCAGTTGCCACGAGCGCAGCTTGTGAAAGGAATTCAGCCCGGTTTATTGGGGCTCCTGGAAGATTTTCTTTGTTTTTACTAAAGAATTGTACAACCCATCGTGCACCTCGTTGCAAATCGTCTATCAATAAAAATAAAACACCGAATATTTTTGAAATATAAATAATGGCAGACCCAGCTAAGATGTAAATGCGCAAATAGTCTGTGCCTCGATATGGATCACTGAAATTCCACCATAACAAACCGAGGAGAGCTACAGATGTAGGCAACCAATAACTATAGCGAAAAACATTTTGCCAAAGTGGTGACCAATTCTTGCTTACTGTGAGCACTGCTTGAAAGACATACAGGTCAATCAAGAAAAGGATTGCGATGACTATGAAAATGTTCATGATTCGGTTCATAAAATAAAATGATCGCCTTGAGTTAACAAGACGATCATTCATGAAATTTATTTTAATTCAATGCTGCAATGCCTTCAGTGTGTTCCTCTACGGGTTTTACCTTGATTTTGAAAACCTTTTCTCTAAGCTTAGTGAATAGAAGATACATTACAGGCACTAGCACAAGTGTCAAGAAAGTACCAAACAACAAGCCAAAGATCATTGTCCAAGCAAGAGGACCCCAGAAGGCAACATTATCTCCACCCAAGAAAATATGAGGGTTTAGTTCTGTAAACAGCTTCACGAAATCGATGTTAAGACCTACCCCTAGTGGAATCAAACCAATAGTTGCGGCAGTGGTGGTCAAGATCACAGGTGTCATCCTTGTCTTGGCTGCTTCAGCAATCGCCTCTCTCAACTCAATGCCTTGTGAGCGAAGAAGGTCAGTAAACTCAACCAACAAAATACCATTACGAACAACCAATCCCGCCAAGGCCATAATACCAATACCTGTCATTACAATCGATATCTCAAGTTTGAAAATTGAGAAGCCGATAAGTACACCAATGATACTGAACAAAATTTCAGAAAGGATGATGGTTGGCTTGCTGATGGAGTTAAATTGAAGTACTAGAATCATCGTGATCATTCCAAAAGCAAGGGCAAATGCTAGGACCAAGAATGAAGATGTCTCAGCTTGATCTTCTTGTGCACCTGTCATCTTGATAGTAACGCCATCAGGATACGAGAACGATTCCATTTTTGCTTTGATATCTGCAACTACTTCATTGTCGTTGTAGCCACCCAACACATTTGATGACAAACTTACTACTCGCTTTTGATTGATGCGCTTGATGCCTGCGTAGCTGTTTGTGTAAGACACTGTGGCAAAAGAGGAGAGAGGCACTTGACGAACTTGTCCGCCCATCGCCATATCGCGATAAGTAATTGGTAAACTCATTAATGCATTTACATCATTGCGTTGACTGCGAAGAATTCTCAATTCAATCGGATAGTCATCGTTCTCATCACGGAAGCGTGAAACTTCTCTTCCAAATACGGAGATGTTAAGAGCGTTTCCGATATCAGCTGTTGAAATTCCTTCACGATTCGCTTTCTCACGATCGATAGAGATTTTGATTTCAGGTTTATCGCTTTGGAAATCAGATTTCAATTCTTCAACACCTGGAACTTGCAATGAATCAAGATATCGCTTCAATCTTGTAGAAGTACTTACGAGTTGTTCAAAATCATCAGCTGCAATTTCAATATTGACTGGCTTGCCTGTTGGCGGGCCACCTTGTTCTTGGTCAACAGAAATCTCGGCACCTTTTACACCTTTAACCGCTTCACGTATCTGATCCATGTAAGCAGCCGTTGATTGTCCATGGCGCTCAGCATACTTTACAAACCCAACACCTACTTTTCCAAGGTGAGGGCTTACACCGCCTTGTGTCTGATCCTCAGCAGCACCAACCGCAACGTTTGATATGATTGATTCTACAATCGGATCAACCTTTCCGTCTTTGGTTAATACTTTAATGATTCTATCTTCTACTATACCTGTGATTGAATCTGTAACTATTTGATCTGTTCCAATTGGCATGCGAACATAAGCATACACAAAGTTAGGTTCACCTTTAGGGAAGAATACAACTGGAGGGTTGCGTTCTTTCGTGAACCAAATTGAGAAAAAGAAAAGGAAGATTACGCTTAACCCAATCCAAATTGGTCTACGTCTTTGTAAGCACCATTGGATGAAATTCTTATAGCTGCTCTGAACTGCAGGCCATGCACTCGTCTGGAATTTGCTAATCACTTTTTGAATGAAGAAATGATGTAGCGCATAGAGGATGAAAAGGAATACAGCTAGGTTGCCCAAACCAAATGCTTTTATTATGTAAGAAACCAAAGCAAATGCAGCGAAGACAACTGCGGTAATCTTGAATCCACGAGTGAATTTTGGTTTGTCTGGATTGTCATGATCGTGATCATGTGGTTGCATGAAATCAGCAGCGAACACAGGGTTAATGATATAAGCAACGATCAATGATGCCAATAATGCTATAATCAAAGTAATAGGTAGATACATCATGAACTTACCAATTACACCGGGCCAGAAGGCAAGCGGCACGAATGGAGCTAACACCACCATTGTTCCTGAGAACACAGGTAGGAACACTTCACCAGCTGCAATCTTTGCTGCTTTGCGAATTGGCACTTTACCATTGTCGAATACACGGTGAGTGTTTTCAATTACCACGATCGCATCATCAACAACGATACCCAACGCCAACAAGAATGAGAATAGTGTCATCATGTTGAGCGTGAAATCAATCGCGGGGAAAACAAGGAATGCTATAAAGCTTGACAGAGGCACCGACAATCCCACGAATATCGCGTTAGTCGCTCCCATGAAGAACATCAGAATAATTGTCACCAAAATAAAACCAATGATGATGGTATTTATTAGGTCGTGCAAAGTCGTTCTTGTATTCTCCGACTGATCAGCTGTAACTGTAACATCCAATCCTTGAGGTAAAATATTCTCTTTATAGTCTTTGATGATCTCGTTGATAGCATCAGAGGCAAGGATAAGGTTTTCGCCACTTCGTTTTACGATTTGAAGAGTGACAACGTTCTTCTTATCCAAACGAGCAAAACTTTCTTGTTCTTTATGAGTATCTTCTACTTCAGCAATGTCATGTAGATAAATCTTTCCGCCTCTAATTGAACCGACTACGGTGTTACCAATCTCTTCTGCAGTTTTGTACTCACCGCTCACACTAAGTGAACGTTTCATTCCGCCAACAGCAAGCTGACCACCTGGCACAATCACGTTTTCACTCGCAATTGCCGTGAAGACATCATTAAGCCCAACACCTGCTTGTGCGGCTTTGTATAAATCAACGTTGATTTGGATTTCACGATCTAGTGCACCGGCAATGTCAGCTTTGCGAATCTGTTTTACCGCTTCAATGCGGTCTTGCATCAGTTCAGCATAACGCTTCAACGTTTGCAAATCGTAATCTCCAGAAAGATTGACAAACATGATCGGGAATGCCGAAATATCAATATCAATAACTTCTGGGTCATCTTTTAAGTCAGTTGGCAGATCAGGCTTTGCACGATCTACCGCATCCTTTACATCTCGTTTTGCATCGGCAATGGTTACATCGGTTCGGAACTCAATAATCACATTTGAGAAATCCTGCACCGAGTTACTTGTGATTTTCTTTACACCCGTGAGCGATTTCATCTGTTTTTCAAGATGCTTTGTAATTAGGTTTTCTACGTCTTTTGGCGAAGCGCCAGGGTAAAGTGTGGAAACATAAATCTGAGGGAAAACTACCTCTGGAAAACTTTCCTTTGGCAGACTGTTGTACGTGATAATCCCAGCAAGAGTGATGATCACAGTGGCAACATAAATGGCTACTTTATTATCGATGGCCCAACTGGTGGGCTTAAATTCTTTTTCAAGGTCTTTCATAATTATTTAGACGTTAGTAGTTAGATGTAAGACGTAAGACATTGTTTGTCTTACGTCTTGATTCTGTGTCTTATATCTTAATGAGTTCACCGTCACTTAAACCTTGATAGCCAACAGTAATTACTTTGTCGCCAGCTTTCAAACCAGATTTGATTTGAGCAAGTGTACCGTAAACACCATCAACTTCAACAACTTTTTTGCGAGCTACTAACTTATTTCCATCACTTTCTGCTGTATAAACAATTTTCTTTCCGTTGATATCTTGAACCACATTTACAGGAACGCAAAGTGCATTTGGTTCAGTGTGGAAAATGATTTTCATCACTGCAGTCATGTTCGGTCTTAAGTAAGCAGCTGAAGGAAGTTTCACTTCGATAGGGAAGGAGCGAGTCAATCCATCAATGTTGCGACCTACAAATGATACGTTTGCAGTTATATTTTTATCAAGATCAGGGAATGAAACAGTTGCCTTATTTCCTTTTTGAATAGTAGTGATATATGATTCAGAGATTTTAGCAGCAGCTTTCAGATCGTTTGTATTTACAATTCTAAACACAGGTACACCTGGTGCTACGTTTTCACCCACTTTGATTTTCACTTCGTCCACAGTACCGCTAATTGGAGCTTTGATCTTAGTCATCTCGTTTTGCTCATTCAGTGTTGCTTGTCTGCGTTCTAGACTTTCTTTATTTGTCTTTGCTTGTAAAAATTGAACTTCAGTGCCAATTTTTTGATCCCAAAGATTTTTCTGACGATTGTAAACTGTGTTGGCAAGCTCTAGGTTGGCTTTCAATTCTTCAATGCTTCGAAGGATAATCGTATTATCAATTTGAGCCATTACCTGACCTTGGTTTACATAATCCCCTTCGCGAGTGTAAACGTAAGTCACGATGCCTGCTGATTTAGCGCTCATCTGGATATTGTCGATAGCAACAACATTTCCTTGCGTTTGCACATAGTGATCGAATGAACGAGGAGTTATCTCAGTCACGCTCACGTCCTTCATTTTTACTTTGATAGCTTCAGGATTTTCCTTGCTTATTTCTTTTTCAAGAGCATCAATTTTTTGAGCGAGCTCAGTTTGTTGCTTCTTCAAAGAATCGAGTTGCTCCAGTTTGCTTTCTGGTTTACTGCTGCACGCAGCAAGTAAGGCAAGCAAAACTACAGCGCTTGTATTTCGGATGTTGAGTAAAGATTTCATATCTGGTTAAGTTGTGAGTTTAGTTTTTAGTTGAATTAGCGGGAAGCAGTTTCCCGAATGCTTTATCTAGATCTGTTTTTGCAATGAGTGCATCATACAACGCATTATAATAGTTGATCTGTGACTCTTTCAAGCTTGACTCTGCGTCTACCACCTCCAAGTTAGAACCAACGCCTTGTTGATATTTTACTTTCGTAACCCTTGCAACGCGATCCGCCAGCCCCATATTCTTCTTTTGTGAATCAAGTGACTGCATGCTGTTGAGGTAGTTCGTTACCGCAAGCTTTATTTGTAAATCGATACCTGTTTTTAATTGTTTGAAGCTATTGTCGATTTTTTGCAAACGTAATTTTTCTTGCTGAAGCTGATAGCTTTTTTGAAGGCCGCTAAAAATGGGTACGCTAAGTGTGAGCCCGACAGAACTATAAGGATATAATTTGGCTGGACCAATTCCGTATTGTTCAGAGAAACTTTTAGCAGAAGAAAATAAATCTCCGAATGTTGTTGATTGCTTGCTATAACCTAGGTTGGCGCTAGCGCTTAAAATAGGTAATGCCGATGCGTATTTATTTCTAACATTCAGATTCTGCAAGGTTCTATTTACCTCCAAAACCTGGTAGTCAGGACGATTCTTGTAATCCCAATCTTTAAGGTAATCATCAAGTAGAATGTCAATAGTAATTGAGGAAATTTCACCAGAAACTTCCAAGGGTTGATTCATTGGATAATTCATTGCTGATTTTAATGACTCAATGCTCAAAGACTGAAGGCGTTCAAACTTAGATTTTTCAGTAGTCAGGTTATTTAGGGAAACCTGAACACGATCAACATCGATACTTTCAGCAAAGCCATTTTGGTTCAGAGCAGTAGTATTTCTGAGCAAAGAATCTACACGATTTATATTATTCTCAAATAGATGCATACGCTCTCCATTTATTAAGACAGCGTAAAACGATTTCGTGACAAGTTCAATGGTTTGTTCCTTTGTAACCTGAGTGCTTTTCGCAGCAAACTCCTTATAAGTTGTTGATGCTTTTAAACCAACTAAATAGGATCCATTAAAAATGAGTTGGCTCACAGTTACGCTTGCGTTTAAACTGTTTTTCAATTGAAAGAAGTTTTGCGCAGCGAGCACATCGTTGTCACCTAGTTGCGGAAAAAAGTTAGGATATTGAGATTGGTCAAGCCCAGAGAATCCGAACATTCTTTGCTTAGTACCAAAGAAACGTGGAAGCTGAGGGTTAGTGGTAGCGTTGACGCTTCCGCTGATTTGTGGAAGACCAATCCCAATCGTTTCCTTAACCTTTGAACTAGCAATTTGTTCATCAATTAAATAGTTCTGCATATTGATTGAATTCTTAACTGCGTAATCAATGCATTGTTCTAGTGTAAACCTTTCTGCTGGCTTTTCTTGCGCAGCTAATTCACCAAAAGCAGCGAGAAAAGGGGATGAGAAAAAATAATTTGTAAGGGTGCTTCATAAAGCTGTAGTTAGTTGTGGTTTGTAGTTCTCTTTGTATTTCTGATAAAGTTTTTTGCCTTTTTCGGTGCATAGTCCATAAACAAATTGTTCGAAGACTTGACTCTGTACTTCTGCCATGTTGAATTTGTCGTGAGGGAAATATTGGTCATCACAACAAACTTGAATTGTAGCCAACCGGAATTGAGCGAAGATATCTGGGTTTATTTCAGAGCGAATAAGTCCGTCTTTTATTCCTTGTTTGATATTTCGCACAACAGAGCTATGGATATAGTTGTTTTTGTATTCAGTCCAAACACTCCAGGCTTTGGGGTGAAATTTTTGGATATCGAATAGGAGAGATGGGTTTTGTTCTTCAATATGCCTGCGCACATGCATTCCTATTTTATGCAGCTCATCAATTGAATTTTCTGATTGCTTGCGGATGCTTTCATACAGCTTTTTGTTGCTGGCCATGTGCGATTCAGTGACCATGGTGACAAGTTCATCCTTGTCGACAAAATGCTGATACAAGGTTTTTTTAGAAACACCTAAATGCCTTGCAATGTCATCCATAGAAATGCTTCTGATGCCGTATTTCATGAAGAGCATTTCGGCTCCTTTCAAAATTTTATCCTTAATGTCGATTTCTTCCATATGACGTTTGGGTTGCTCCATTATGGACGCAAAACTATGGAAACTTATTTTAAATCCAAAGTTTCCATAGTTTCCTTCAACGCGTTTTTGCTGATTTGGTTAGGTTTTTCTCAGAAAAAAGTCGTTAATTTTTTCTATTGACGCCTATCAGACGTTAGGCTTCTCTTGTTCAGGACCTGAATTGCCTTCATTCCAACCACACCACTTGTCTTTCATCTTCTGTTTGAAGCGTTCACGATCTTCAGAACTCATCGCGTTCCACTTATCTTTCCAGTAGGGTCTCCAGTGGCCGCGAGGACCACCATGTTTTTTACCAAATCCGCTGAAAATAATTTTGCTCAGTATAAGTAGACCGAAAGCCTGCCAGAATGTAATTACAGGGCCATGAAATAAATCAGGCACAAGCCAATTCCACAGCCACATGGTGGCGAACACGAATGCTGCAACGCAGAGCAATATCAACGGCACAAACATCACCACCTTCATTATCCAATTTCTACGTTTCATATTTTTACTTTTAATAGTTTCAATTTTTTAATTCACAATCTCAAATTCTAATTTCCTGTAACGTCATCGTAAAACTTTTGCAACCGTTTTCGCAATGACATAATTGCGTATCGTTTTCTTGAGAGCAAAGTGTTGATCGACACTCCGGTTTCCTCTGCTATCTCCCGAAAACCTTTTTCTTCAATTTCATTTTGAATGAATATCTCACGCTGATCAGCTGGAAGCTCCGCCAATGCATCCGTGATTTCATCCCAAATGGCTTCCCGAAGTAAAGTTGACTCTGGGCTGCTGTCTAGGTCAGGCAAAATTTCCTGAAGCGTAAGAGGCGTTTCATCGTCCTTACCTGAAAGCAATTCAAAATCAGTACGCTGCGGGCGAACGGCATCCCTGCGATAGCGATCGATGATTTTGTTTCGCGCTACGCTGTACAGCCAGGAAGTAGCCCTATCAATCGATTCAATCGCTTCGAAACCAGAAACAAACTGGTAAAACACATCCTGAAGAATATCCTCGGCCTCTTCCAACGTTGACACGCGGCTACGGATAAATCCGAGCAGTTTGTCCTTTTCTTTCAGGAATGTGTTTTGTTGTATCTGAGACATGGCCAAATCCATCGTCCGCATCATTTAGTTGTAAAGACGGGCGGACTAATTATTTATTTTAAAAAGATTTAAAATTTCTGTAAAGTTGGAAATACTTCTTAGCCAGCAAAGGGAATGACAGAAAATTGTGTCGTGTATTCAAACAACCGATTGTTCTATTATAAATATGGAGAAGGTAAGAAGTTTATTTTCCTGTTTCACGGTTTTGGCCAAGATCATCGCTCTTTTGAACCCTGGGTGGAAAGACTTAAGGAAGAATACACACTTATCTCTGTTGATTTATTTTTTCATGGTTTAAGTGATTGGATTGAAGAAAGAACCTTAGAAAAAAGCGACTGGAAAGAAATCCTTCAATTGATTTTCCAAAAAGAGAACATTGAAAAATTTGATGTTGGCGCTTTTAGCCTTGGCGGGAAATTCGCGTTAGCTACTTATGAATTGTTTCCAGAACGAATTAACAAGATGACTTTGGTGGCTGCCGATGGAGTCAAAATTAATTTTTGGTATAAGGTGGCGACCTATCCTTGGATTGTTCGAAAGCTCTTTAAAAGAATCGTCACAAAACCAGACTTCTTTTTTGGTCTGGTAAGTTTCCTTAAATCTTTTGGTATTGTCGACAAAAGTTTACTTCGATTTGCTCAATCACAAATGGATACCGAAGAAAAGCGTAAACGCGTTTTCAACTCTTGGGTCTATTTTCGGCATTTACAGTTTGACATTCAAAAGATTGCTTCGATATTTAATGTGGTTAGCAGTGAACTTGTAGTCATTGTAGGAAAATTTGATAAAGTAGTTCCTCTAAAGATGATGAAGCCCTTGGCAGACGGAGTCAAAGACAAACAGATTCATGTTTTAGAAACTGGTCACAACGATTTAATTATAAAGTCAATTCAATTCTTATGAAAATAATTGCTTCACTACTGTTTATTTTCGTTTTGTCGAGCTTGCATGCGCAAGATCTGAGCTTGTACCTAAAAAGGGAATACAAAAACAAAGAAGGTAAGACTCTTCCTTACCGAATTCTTTTTCCGGAAAATTATGATCGGAGTAAAAAGTACCCTCTGGTGTTATTCCTTCATGGACGCGGTGAATGTGGCACTGACAACGAAAAGCAACTGATTCATGGCTCTAAACTTTTTCTTTCAGAAAGCGCGAGGAAGAATTTTCCAGCCATTATTGTTTTTCCGCAATGCCCAGAGGAAGATTATTGGGGAAGTGTTAAAGTAGATCGATCTACCTCACCAATCTCACTTAGCTTTGATTACTCAAATCCAATTACGACTTCATTGAAATCAGCTATTGAACTTGTTAAAAGAATAAAAAAGGAAGAGAGCGTTGACGCGAAGAGAATTTACGTCACAGGATTATCGATGGGAGGAATGGGGACTTTCGAAGCGGTTTATCGTTATCCGAAATTATTTGCTGCAGCACTTCCGATTTGTGGAGGAGGAGATGCGAAGAAATATGATAAGCGAGTCAGCAAAATTCCATTTTGGGTTTTTCATGGTACGGATGATGGAGCTGTCAACGTGAAGCTTTCCCGTGAGATGGTTGAAAAACTAAAGCAGCTTAATGCCGTTGTAAAATATTCCGAATATCCTGGAGTAAATCACAACAGTTGGGATAATGCATTCGCTGAACCTGATTTTTTGAGTTGGATGTTTTCGAATAAAAGGAAATAAAAAGAGGCACCCTTTCGAGCGCCCCTTTCTTTTTTGAATCAACCCTTATATTAGTTGGCGGCTGCCAATTTCTTTCTGTTAGCTATTTTGGTAATCATCACATACAATACTGGCACGACAAAGATCGCGAGTGTTGTAGCTGCGAGCATCCCGCCAAACACAGTCCAACCAATGGTCTTCCTAGCTTCAGCTCCAGCTCCGCTTGAAAATGCAAGCGGTAATACACCAAAGATGAATGCGAGTGATGTCATTACAATTGGACGAAGACGAAGTTTCACTGCTTCGAGAGTTGCCTCAATAATTTCCATTCCACGATCAACCCTTTCTTTAGCGAACTCCACAATCAAAATGGCATTCTTCGCAGCGAGACCAATCAATGTGATCAAACCAATCTGAGCATACACATTGTTATTAAGTGCAGGAATAAATGTGAGCGTAAGAATCGATCCAAATGCACCGATAGGTACAGCAAATAAGACAGAGAATGGTACTGACCAGCTTTCATAAAGTGCAGCTAAGAACAAGAACACAAACACAATTGAAATAGTGAAGATGACAACGATCAAATTACCTGCTTTGATTTCTTCCCTGCTCATGCCAGCAAATTCGTATCCATAACCAGCCGGCAGAGTTTTGTCTGCTACATCTTTCAATGCTTCAATTGCTTGACCACTACTGAAACCCGGCTTAGGAGCACCGTTGATTTCAATGGAACGGAAAATATTGAAGTGAGAAACCAGTGATGGCGCTTCAATCAATTTGGTATTGACAAGAGATGAAATTGGAACCATGTTGCCTTGACTGTTGCGTACAAAATATTTACTCAAATCATCAAGCGAAACGCGTGAAGTAGTATCGGCTTGAGCCATTACACGGAAATTCCGTCCATAAATATTAAAGTCGTTCACATAACTACTGCCCAACATAGTTGAGAGTGTAGTGTAAACATCAGCGATATTGATTCCAAGTTTTTTAGCTTTCTCGCGATCAACATCTACTTGATAACTTGGCGTCCGTGTAGTGAAGAAAGTGTAAGCCATTCCAATCTCTGGTCTTTTATTTACTTCTGCCAAAAATCTTCTCGCTACACGTTCAAATTCTTGAATGTTATCAGTACTTGTCGTTTGTTGAAGTTCAAAAGTAAACCCTGCGGTTTGCCCCAGTCCGGGAATAGCGGGTGGAGCAATTACCAATACACGAGCTTCTTTAATATCCGCAAGCCGTTGTTGAATATTCGCGATCACACTTTGCACGTGCCCTGCTTTTCCTTTACGGGTATCCCAAGGATTTAATGAGATGAAGAGCGTTCCAACATTAGATTTGAAAGAGAAGTTGATTACGTTTAAGCCGGCAATTCCACCAGCTGTTTTTAGTTGAGGAATGCCTTCTAAGCGCTTCATGATTTTTTTCATCATGTCGATACTACGAGTAGTCGATGCGGCTTCTGGCATTTCATATGTAATATAGAAACGGCCTTCGTCTTCTGTAGGAATGAAACCAGAAGGTTTTGCTGCAAACAAGAAATATAATCCAACAAAAAGACAGATCATCATTACAACCACAAGCTTGGTTCCTTTAATCCATTTGGAAACTCCATGTGTGTAACCGTTGGTTACTTTGCCAAACCAATTGTTGAAACCATCAAAAAATTTATCCAAGAAATTCTTCTTTGCATTTGGGTCAGTTGGCTTCAACATGATTGAACAAAGTGCTGGAGTCAGTGACAATGCAACGAAAGCGGAGATTACAACAGACACAGCGATTGTGATAGCAAACTGCTGATATAATCTTCCAACAATACCTGGAACAAATCCGACAGGCACAAACACAGCAGCAAGAATTAACGCAATTGCAATTACTGGCCCAGAGATTTCACCCATGGCTTTTACTGTAGCCTCTTTTGCTGAAAGTTTTTCGTGGTCCATGTTATGCTGAACGGCCTCAACAACCACGATCGCATCATCAACCACAATACCGATAGCCAACACAAATGCAAAAAGTGTAAGTGTGTTGATGGTGAATCCAAATAGGATAAAGAAAATAAATGTACCGATGAGCGAAACAGGAATAGCTAATACAGGAATTAGTGTAGCTCTCCAGTTTTGCAAAAACAAGAAAACAACAATTACAACAAGTATAAGCGCTTCAACAAGTGTATGAGCAACTTCATTGATCGAAGCTTTTACCACTGTTGCTGTTTCTAACGGAATAGCGAAGTCGATATCTTTTGGAAAAGATTTTTTCAATTCCGCGAGCGTGCTCATTACAGCATCATAAGTTTCAAGCGCGTTGGCACCGGGTGCCTGATAGATCAACAAAAATGCCGCTGGTTTACCATTAACAAAAGCAGTGGTAGCGCCATAATCAAAAACACCTAACTCAACTCGAGCCACATCTTTTAAATAGACGATACTTCCTGTAGATGGAATGCTTCGGACGATAATATTTTCAAATTGATTTTTATTATTGATACGGCTATTCGTAAGTACACTGTATTCAAAGCTCTGAACTCCAGGCTGCGGTGTCCCACCAACAGTTCCTGCAGATACTTGTAGATTTTGCTCTGCCAACGCATTGACAACTTCACTTGTTGACATGCTAAGACTCGCAAGTTTTTCTGGATTGAGCCAAATGCGCATACCAAAATCAGCTCCGCGAGTTACAATATCACCAACTCCTTTTACACGCTGCAACGCATCTTTTAAATAAATATTGGTGTAGTTACCAATGAAGCGCGCATCATGAGTTTGATTAGGAGAATACACGGCAACAGCAACCATGATGCTTGGGCTACGCTTGCGAGTAACTATGCCTAAACGCTTAACCACATCGGGTAGAGGAGGTGTAGCAATGCTCACGCGATTTTGAACGTCAACTGTAGCCAGATTTACATCGGTTCCAACATCAAAAGTCACTGTAATAGCGCTTTGTCCGCTACTGGTGCTGTTACCTGTCATGTATGACATGCCAGGAGATCCATTGATTTGTGTTTCGATGGCAGTGGTTGTTGTTTGTTCCACAGTTTGCGCATCAGCTCCAGTAAATGTCCCCGTTACGTTTACGGTAGGAGGAGTGATGTCAGGATATTGAGCAATGGGCAACGCGGTCATCGCGATCAATCCCACTAAAACAATTACGATAGAAGTAACAATAGCTGTTACTGGTCTTTTTATAAATACATCTGCAATCATGAGTTCGACAGATTAATTTTTCTTAGTTTCTTTTTTTGGTTCTGGATTTTCTCCGGTGTTGACCATGGACCCTTCGCGTAAGCTTTGCACGCCTTCGGTCACGATCGTTTCACCGTCTTGCAATCCACTTTTAATAATAACATTGCGATCGATCTGCTTACCTAGAGCAACTCTTTGTTGTGTTACTTTAGCGCTATCAGTTCTGACCTTATAGACAAAATATTCTCCAAGTTGTTCGGTCACCGCTTTGAAAGGAATCACAACTGATTTTTGCGAATGATTGAGAACTCGCACTGTTCCAGCCATTCCCACACGAAGAAGATTGTCAGGATTGGGAAAAGTAACGCGCACAGTCATAGTCCCTGTTTGAGGATTTACAGCGCGATCGATGACACGCAACTCGCCAAACTGTTTGTACTTTTCTCCGCTGAATGAAAGCGAAAAAGTAGAATCATTTTTAGACGAACCCTTCTTCAATAATTGAGCGAAGCGGAAGATCTCCTTTTGATCTATTACAAAGTCAGCAGCCACAGGATTGTCAGAAGAAATTGTGTTTAATAAAGTTTGGCCTGCGGAAACAGCAGCACCCAATTTCACCATTGAGATACCGATTGTTCCATCAAATGGCGCATAGATGTTTGTATAGCGAACATTGGTTTGTACGCTGCGTACTGATGCTTTTGCAGCTTCAACTTGTTTTTTAGCCGCTTCATAATTTGCTTCTGCATTGTCCACTTGTTGTTTTGCAATGGCATCGTGCTTGCTTAGTTCGCGGTAGCGATCAACATCTTTTTGTGCTTTCACTAAGTTGGCTTCTTGAACAGCCACGTTAGCCTGCGCTTGTTGATAAGCAGCTTCGTATAGTTGTTGATCAATGGAATAAAGTTTTGTTCCTTTTTTAACATGATCACCTTCATTAAATAAAACTTCGGTTATATATCCATTCACTTGTGGACGAAGTTCTACTTGATTAAGTGCTGTGATGGTCGCAGGGTATTCATCATAGTAAGCAGCGCTTTTAGTTTCTATTTTCATTGTGGCCACTTTAGCCGGAGGAAATCCCTGCATTCCTTGTTTTGGTTTACTGCAGGCCGCAGCGATCAAAATAAAGCTGAGTAATGCGATTTTTTTCATGGTAAACATTAGTTATAGAATTTTTTGGGTTGATTTAATAATTGATTTGGCCTAACGCTTTTTGCACATCGATCTTGCTGGCAAGCACAGCGTACAAAGCATTGAAGTAATTAATTCGAGCCGTGCGATAATCCGTTTCGGCAGTGATTACTTCCAGATAACTTTTTACACCGTTTTTATATTGAAGCTGCACGATGTCATAAACTTCTTTGGCTAGTTCTACATTTTGTTTTAAAGTTTGATAAGTGATAAGGTTAGCTTTATATGCAGCCATTGTTTGAGCATACTGAGAATTGACATTGTTCTTCAAATTTTTTACATCCCAATCTAGTCGCTCAAGAGTCCAACGCTGTTGCTTAATGTTTGCAATGCGTTTACCGCCTTGAAAAATTGGAAGGCTGATGGTGAGCATGGCAAGGGAATAAGGATAATTGTTTTTGTAAACGTCACCCAATTTATTGGAAGCGCCTACGCCCGTAGGATTTGAAGTTGTAGCAGGGACGGTACCTGGTGCTATTCCTAAATAATAAAGATTGTAAGATCCATTCAGTGCAACTGTTGGCAGAAAGCTCCACTGGTTATATTTCAAATTTGCTTCTTGCAATTTCCTTTGTGTTGAAAGCAACTTATAATCGATACGATTTTCTATAATCAACAGATTAAAGATATCTAACTGAATTTCATTCTCCATTTGCAGCGTATCATAATTAATGTTGAGCTGGCTGCCTACAGGATAACCCATCAATGATTTCAGGTATTCTATTTTGTATTTTAAAGCTTCTTGATTGCTTTTGAGGACTGCTTGTGTGTTACTCAATGTGATCGTTGCACGCTTGTAGTCAATCTTATCAACTAAACCTCCTGCGTATTGATCGTATGCAGTTTTAAGGCTTTGTCTTAAACGTATTATATCTCCTTGTCCGATTTTAATTTGTTGTTGTGTAGCAAGCACATCGTAAAATGCTTTTGTTACACTCACTGCCAAATCGATTTTGCGGCTAGAAGTAGTTTGTTGCGCATTCAACCTCACGTTGGTGGCCGTTGTCGAAGCAAGCATCACATCGCGATTAAAAATATTTTGTGTGACGGCAAACTGACCCAGTGAGGTATTGGTTACGCCTAATCTAAATACACCCCCAAGTTGACTTGCAAAACTCGGCTGCAGTTGAAAATTGTGGAGGTAGTTGTAATTGAAATTTACCTGAGGATACCAATCCGCAAGTTTACTTTTAATAGTTGTATTTGTTGTTTCCTGATCAATCACTGATTGCTGAATCAATGGCTGATGTTTCATTGCGTAACCCACTACATTTTCAAGCGTTGCATTGTTCAAAACACTGTCTTGACTTTGTGAGTAGGAGGAGAGAGAGGTAGCTAACAAAAACAGAATCAGAGCTAGTCTAAAATAATTGTTCATTCAGATTTTATTTTGGGTTGGGTTAAATTTTTATTTTGATGTTTGTGATTCTTCGGGGAGTTCTTCGTTGAAAAGAACTTTGTAAATCACTTGCTTTCTTTCTTTTAAAAACTTCTTGTAGGCTTTGTCATCATATGAAAACATATTTTGGATAAATGGTTTTGCGATTAGTGGATAACTGCACATTGACATCATGTTCACGATAAAATGCTCAGGGTCCACAGGTTGCATCCCTCCATTTTCAATTTCGTTTTTAAGAGGGGGGACAATGTGCTTCATGAGATGATTGCGCTTGCGTGAAAAGTGCTCCTTCATTTTTTCAGGATCTTGCATGATCTCTGTGAAAATGAAATTTTGGATGTACGGGAATTGGGCGTTTCGATCGATAAAAACATCCAAATATTTACTGATCTTGGTTTTAAACGGCTCGTCTGATTCAAAAATGGAGTCGATTTTGGTGCGGGTTTCATTGACCGCTTCTTCAAGCACTTTTTTGAAAAGTAGGTCTCTGCTTCTGAAATAATAATGGATTAGGGCACGATTTACCCCAGCTTCGTCTGCGATTTGCTGGGTAGTGGCATTTAAAATCCCCTTTTGAAAAAAGACCTTTTTGGCCGTTTCTTTAATGTGTTCCTCGGTTTGAGCTACTTCTGACACGTTATCTATAATGTTTAACAAAATTGATAAACAGTTCTGTTAAGAATAAGTTTCATTTTGCTGAAAAATATTTTTGGGACGTATAGAATGGACTGATTTTATTTATCCACAATAATTCCTAATCCTTAAAAATCATCTTAATTTTGGGCTTACGTCTTCACCCATGATTGTTTTCTTTCGAGCCAACAACTCAATTACCTACGCAGTTGGCACAAGCAAACCCCTTGAAACTCAAGATTATCAAAAACTGACCTGGCTTTTTGGCGGTGCTGCAAAAACCGCTAAGCAAAAGGAGGTAAAGGGCTTTTTCATTGGCCCCAGAAAAGAAATGGTTACCCCATGGAGCACCAACGCAGTGGAAATAACCCCAGACGATGGGCATTTCAGGCATCGAGCGAATGGAAGAATTCTTTGAGATCCACAATTGAGCCGCTGATCATGATAAGATGCTTCAACGAGTTTATTCTTTGTTGGATCAGGATTTATTCACTATTCACCATGCGCCCGAACCAATTGTAGAAGTTGAAGACATATCGGCATATAATAAGAAAGAAGGCCTGGCACTCAGCCCAGAGAAGTTGACTGTCTGAAAGTGGTAATTGGAAACCGGATGAAAACTTCCGACAGCGAAGTGTTTAGCTTCTCACAAGTGAACAGTGAACACTGTCGTCATAAAATTTTAACGGCACTTTCATCATCGATGGAAAAGAGAAAGAGTCAACTCTTTTTCAGATGATCAAAAAAACATCGAAAGAGAATCCAAATTTTTTGGTTTCAGCTTATAAAGACAACGTTGCTTTCATCAAAGGCCCCAAGATCGAGCAGTTTGCTCCAGCACGTCAAGACGTTCCTGATTACTTCGAGACCAAAGAAATTGATTCTGTTATTTCGCTAAAAGCAGAAACACATAATTTCCCAACAACAGTTGAACCATTCAATGGAGCAGCAACAGGTTCGGGCGGAGAAATCCGCGATCGTCTTGCCGGAGGGAAAGGTTCTTTGCCGTTAGCTGGAACGGCAGTGTATATGACTTCTTATCCGCGTTTGGAAAACGGAAGACCTTGGGAGAAAAAATTTGCTGAAAGAAAATGGCTTTATCAAACTCCTCTTGAAATCTTGATCAAAGCTTCTGATGGCGCGAGCGACTTTGGCAATAAATTCGGTCAACCGCTCATCTGTGGAAGTGTCCTTACTTTCGAACATTTCGAAGGTGAGAATAAATTTGGTTTTGATAAAGTGATCATGCTTGCCGGTGGAATTGGTTTCGGCAAAGAGAAAGACAGTAAGAAAGAGCATTTGAAACCGGGCGACAAAATTGTAATGCTCGGTGGTGATAATTACAGAATCGGAATGGGCGGTGGAGCAGTTTCTTCTGTGGCAACAGGTGAGATGAGCAACGCCATTGAACTTAACGCAATTCAGCGTTCGAATCCTGAAATGCAAAAGCGAGTGATGAATGCCATTCGCGCGATGGTGGAAGCAGAACAAAATCCGATTGTTTCAATTCACGATCATGGTGCAGGTGGTCATTTAAATTGTCTTTCGGAATTATTAGAAGAAACTGGCGGAACAATAAATATCGATAAGCTTCCAGTTGGCGATCCTACATTGTCTGATAAAGAAATCATTAGCAATGAATCGCAAGAGCGAATGGGATTGGCAATAGGAGAGAAGGATGTTGAATTGTTGAAGAGGATTGCTGATCGCGAGCGCGCACCGATTTATGTCGTAGGTGGCGCGACTGGCGATAAGAAATTAGTTTTTGCCGATGCGAAGGACGGACTAAAGCCAGTTGATTTAAAACTGGAAAATCTTTTCGGCTCATCACCAAAAACAATTCTGACAGATAAAACATCTAAGAGCAATTTTGAGGAATTAAAATACGATCAGAAAAGCCTTCGAGAATATCTTGAGCAAGTTTTGCAATTGGAAGCAGTGGCGTGCAAAGATTGGCTTACCAACAAAGTTGACCGCTGCGTTTCTGGTAAAGTTGCAACTCAGCAGACTTGTGGGGAGATTCAACTTCCATTGAATAATGTGGGCGTGATGGCCCTCGACTTTTCTAGCCTTAAAGGGGTGGCAACTTCAATCGGTCACGCGCCAGCCGTTGCTTTGGTTGATCCTGTTGCTGGAAGCAAAATTGCTATTGCCAAAGCACTGACCAACATTGTTTGGGCCCAACTTACACATGGGCTGAAGGGCGTTTCACTAAGTGCGAATTGGATGTGGCCAGCTAAAAACGAAGGGGAGAATGCGAAGCTTTACGAGGCTGTTGAGGCTGTGAGTGATTTTGCCTGTAGTCTCGGAATTAATATTCCAACAGGAAAAGACTCTCTTTCCATGGCTCAAAAATATCCTGATGGAACAAAAATATTATCACCGGGAACAGTGATCATTTCAGCGGTTGGCGAAGTAGAAGATGTTAGAAAGACGATTTCTCCTGATTTGAAAAATGTTTCAGGATCGAAAATCATTTATGTTGATTTCTCTAAGGATGAATTTAAACTGGGAGGAAGTTCATTTGGGCAAATCGTTAACTCACTTGGACAAAACTCACCAACTATTCGCGATGAAAAATATTTCATTAAATGTTTTGATGCGATTCAGCATTTGGTCAAGAATGATTTGATCTTATCTGGTCATGATGTTTCGTCAGGCGGATTGATTACGACTTTACTCGAAATGTGTTTCCCGAATCGGAGTATTGGAATGGATCTGAATGTTTCAGCACTCGGAAATGACTTGATCAAAGTTTTGTTTAGTGAAAATCCGGCTGTTGTAATTCAAGTTGAAAATAATTCGAAAGTGACGGATTATTTTCACAAAAACGAGATTGAATTTAAAACCCTTGGTGAAGTAAATATGAAAGGTCTACTGTCCATTGTCGGTAGTCCATTCTCAATTGACAATCGACCATTGACTATTGACCAATTGAGGGAAACATGGTTTTCGACTTCCTATCAGTTTGATAAAATTCAAAGACAGAAAGGACATGCCGAAAAACGTAAAGAGAATATCTTTAAGCAGCCGCTTGAATATCAATTTCAAAAAAGATTTGACGGAAAGCTATCGACATTAAAACTTGATCCGAATAGAAAAACAAAATCCGGTGTCAAGGCAGCAATTATTCGTGAGAAAGGAGTGAACAGTGATCGTGAGATGGCTTACGCACTTTATTTGGCAGGATTTGATGTGAAAGATGTTCATATGACGGACCTGGTTTCAGGTCGCGAGGATTTGAGTGAAGTTAATTTGATCGTTTTTGTTGGAGGATTTTCGAATAGCGATGTGTTGGGTGCAGCGAAAGGTTGGGCCGGAGCATTTTTGTATAACCCCAAAGCAAAAGCAGCATTAGATAATTTTTACAAACGCGAGGATACATTGAGCTTGGGTGTTTGCAATGGTTGTCAGTTGATGATGGAGTTGGGATTGTTGTATCCTGAATGGCAGGAAAAAATGCACCACAACGAATCGGGAAAATTTGAATGCGGATTTATTTCTGTCACCATTCCTGAAAACAATTCGGTGATGCTCTCAAGTTATTCTGGTGCAAAACTTGGTGTGTGGTTAGCGCATGGAGAGGGGCAGTTTAAGCTACCAGCAGATGCTTCAAAATATAAAGTGGCAGCAACTTATTCTTACCAAGAATACCCTGGCACACCGAACGGATCTGATTTGTCAGTGGCAGCTCTCTATTCGAAGGACGGCCGACATTTGGCTATCATGCCTCACATTGAGCGGAGCCTATTTCCATGGAACTGGCCGCACTATACAAGGGATAAAAAGAGGGACGAAGTTGGCCCTTGGATGGAAGCTTTCGTCAATGCTTTAGAGTGGATTAGAGCCAAAAAATCATACTAAAGGTGTATTGTTTGCAGCGGTTTTTTTGGTTTAATTGCAAATACATTTTTAACCAAAAACACATTTATGAAAACAACAAACTTCTACAAATTGGTGTTCGCAGTGCTGTTTATTATGGCTGTCACACCTGCGTTCTCTCAATTCTCAGCTGGATTAGAATTGGGCATACCAACTTGGTCTAATCCGTCATTTGGTGGAGCAAGTGTTTCAACAGGAGTTGCGCCTGGCGTATCAGTGAAATATGAAGCTGCGATATCAGGTGTAGATAAATTAAGCTGGGTTGCGTCAGCCGGTTACTTATCTTTTAGCACCAAAGTTTCTGATAGTGGCCAGTCGACAACATTTAGCACTTCTGTTATTCCAATTACAGGTGGAGTAAAATACTATTTTCAAGAATCAGGCAGCGGTTTCTATGGTGCTGCTGATCTTGGATTTTTTCTGTTGAACACAGCAGCGAACTCTGACCTTGGCACTCCTTCAAGCAGTTCAACCAAATTTGGACTTGGAATAGGTGCTGGGTATCGCATCAATAGTTTTGACTTTTCTTTAAGATATAACCTTCCTAGTGATGCTAACTATATTGCCTTGAGAGCAGCTTACGTTTTCGGAGGAAAATAGTCTTAATTGATCTAAAACAAAAGCCGCTCATTGAGCGGCTTTTTTCGTTTAAACCAAGATCTATGCTAAATTATGATAGACGTTCTGAACATCATCATCTTCCTCGATCGCTTCGATACATTTCAAAACTTCATCTTGTTCCGCTTCGCTTAACTCTTTAGTCGTGTTTGGTATGTATTGAAGAGTAGAACTTTTAGCTTCTAATTTTCTGCTTTCAACAAATTTCTGGAATTGTCCGAAGTCTGGAAATTTCGTGAGTACAGTGATTTCATCTTCATCGGACTGAATATCTTCAGCGCCTGCATCGATCAAATCCAATTCAAGTTCGTTGAGATTTAATTTAGTAGGGTCGAATTTGAAAACTCCTCTACGCTCGAACATAAATGCGACAGATCCTGAGTTACCCATGCTGCCGCCATTCTTAGAAAAATGAACTCGGACATTGGCAACTGTACGTGTCGGGTTATCGGTGGCGCATTCTACAATTACAGGTACTCCATGGGGAGCATAACCTTCGTAAACAACTTCTTGAAAATCTTTTTCTTCTTTAGAAGACGCGCGTTTGATGGCTGACTCAACTCTGTCTTTGGGCATATTCACACCCTTCGCATTCTGAATGGCCATCCTTAACTTCGGGTTGTTGTCAGGGTTGGGCCCACCTTGTTTTACAGCAATGGCAATATCTTTTCCGATTCTAGTGAATGCCTTCGCCATCTTATCGAAGCGAGCAAACATCTTGTGTTTCCTTTTTTCAAATATGCGTCCCATGGAGGTGTATTAATTGCGGCAAAAATAATCAAATGTTTTTACCGAAGAACGTGGGGTTGTAAGCGAAGCTGCTTTCTTATACATTTGATAAACTTAAACCAAATAGTTATGTCAAAAGGAATGGATAAAAAAAAGGAAGACAAAAAGAAGCCAACGAAAACTCTTAAAGAGAAACGCGCTGAAAAACGTGCTAAGCGCGATTCCAAGAACTAGATAAGCCGTTTGGCTTTCAACTATGAAGCAGTTGGTTATTTGCCTTATTGCCATCTTCCTGCAAAGCGAAGCCCCATTCAAACCTGATGATCAATTTCAGGTTAATGTTGAGCTAAAGTTCAAGGCTAAGTCCAATGAATATAACCGTGATTTATATGCTCCCGGAGGTGTTCCAATTGAAAAGCCGAAGACAGAACAAGGTTCATTTCTAGAAGTAAATATTGTCAACATAAAAACTCTGCCTGAAGAAGTAAAAGTTCAAATAGTCGACTCGCAGAAGAAAACTTTGCAAAGGAAAAAAACATCATCTGAGGATATTCATCTCGAGTTAGGCTTTGTTGATGATTTGAAATCGAAGACTGCTACAAGTGAAGTGACGATTTATTTTCAATCAAGCAAAAAAGAAAACCTTAGCAAGATCGTATTGACAATTAATCCAGATGGCGAGTTCCTTGTGAATGGGAAATGGCATGGCAAATTTTAAAGATTTGTTAATTTAACTAGTGAATGTTGTGAGCGGCTAAGACTTAGCCGCTTTTTTCTTTTACTTCGCTGAAAATAATTACAGATGAGATTTTTATTTTCATTTATCGCGCTGATTTCATCGTTCCTCTCTTTCGCTCAAATCCATCGACAGCCGAGCGCATCAGAAATAAGACTTAAACTAAAGAAACTGAATTTTCTTGGATCAGTATTGTATGTTGCTGCTCATCCAGATGATGAAAACACAAGAGCCATTTCCTATTTTGTAAGTGATCAGCTAGCAGCCACAGCGTATCTGTCGATGACTCGTGGTGATGGCGGGCAAAATCTGATTGGTCCTGAGATTCGGGATCAACTGGGACTCATACGGACCCAAGAACTTTTGGCAGCTCGAAAGATCGATGGTGGTCAGCAGTATTTTACAAGGGCTAATGATTTTGGCTTTTCGAAGAACGCAAAAGAGACTTTTGAAATCTGGAACAAAGATGAAGTTCTTTCAGATGTAGTTCGGGTTTACAGACAATTTCAGCCAGATGTAATTCTTACCCGCTTTCCTCCGGACGAACGTGCTGGTCATGGACATCACACCGCGTCTGCGATGCTTGCGATCGAAGCCTTTGATAAAAGTAATGATGCGAGTGTTTATTCTGAACAAATAAAAGACTTTGGATTATGGCAGCCCAAAAGGCTATTCATCAATACGGGAAGGTGGTGGAATCAAACCATCAATGAGAAAACTCCTGGAATAGTCTCAGTCAACGTTGGAACGTATAATAGCTTGTTAGGAAAATCCTATTCTGAGATTGCGGCAGAAAGTAGAACTCAGCATAAAAGCCAGGGTTTTGGTTCACCGGGAAGACGGGGCGATGCGCTGGAATTTTTAGAGTTTACCAAGGGTGAAAAATCAGAGAAAAATATTTTTGAAGGTGTTAATACCACATGGGCTAGAATTGCTGGTGCCGAAAAAGTTCAGCCAATGATTGAGCAGGCTATTAGAGATTTCAAAGACGATGATCCTGCTGCAACTGTACCTCAGCTTCTTAAAATCAGGAACTTGATCGCTTCATTACCCCAATCGGTTTGGAAGACTAGAAAATTGAAGGAGGCGAATATTCTCATTCAAGATTGTTTTGGACTTTTTGTTGAGGTGACATCCAATGCATTTTGGACTTCCCCTTCTGAAAAAATAAAAACGAGCTTCGAGATAATTAGTAGAGAAGGGTCATCCATCTCATTGAAAAGAATTGTATCAGCGAACTTGTCGTTCGATAGTTCATTTACATCAACTCTTGCAAAAAATATTCCTTTAGCCTTTAAGTCAGATAAAAAATTAAACGATGACTTAAATTATTCTGATCCCTATTGGTTGAGATTGCCACATTCTCAGGGGTTGTTCACGGTGCCGGACAAATCATTAATAGGAACACCAGAAAATCAACCGGCCATTTCTTTTGATTTTTTCTTTGAATTGCTTGGAGAGGAATTGGTAGTTAAGTGTCCGCTTATAAACAAATGGACAGATCCAGTTAAGGGCGAGTTGATCAGACCTTTTGAAATTGTTCCTCCAGTTTTCGTGAATTTAGACAAGTCGGTTTATCTGTTCAATGACGCTACAGCAAGGGAAGTAAAAGTCACAGTTAAATCCTCAAAAGATAATTGTATTGGTAAGCTTGAATTAAAACTTCCATCTGGGTGGAAGTCAGACCCAGCTTTTTTTCCTTTCGAATTAAAAAAACGAGGTGAGGAGCAGTTTTTTTCATTTCAGGTACTTCCTTCGAAAGTGGAGACAACCTCGTCTGTTGAGGCTTTCGCTACTGTTGAGAATAAAGTCTATAACTATTCGCTTCAAAACATTCAATACGATCACATTCCAATTCAAACACTTTTACCGAAGGCATCATCCGAAGCACTTCGTATTGACCTGAAAAAGGAGGGAAGTGTTATCGGCTATATCAAGGGTGCTGGCGATGAAATCCCAGAGAGCCTTAGAAATATGGGCTATGAAGTTTGGGAAATGAAAGATGAAGAGGTAACCACTGCAAATCTAAAAAAAGTAGATGCTGTTGTGTTAGGAATCCGCACTCTTAACACCAATGAACGCATCCGTCATTTTATGCCCTCACTTTTGAATTTTGTAAAATATGGCGGTACTGTGATAACACAGTACAATAACAATTTTGATTTGGAAATTGATGCCGATAAATTTTCACCGTTTCCGATTACGATGTCTCGCGACAGAGTAACGCAAGAAAATAGTGAAGTGCGAATTTTGAAACCTGATCACCCGTTGTTGAATTATCCAAATAAAATAACTTCCAAAGATTTTGAGGGATGGGTTCAGGAGCGTGGGCTTTATTTTCCTTCAGCTTGGGCGCCCGAGTATGATGCTTTACTTTCAATGAACGATGCAGGTGAGTCAGCGAAAGACGGAAGTTTACTCGTTGCAAAATATGGCAATGGTCAATACATCTACACTTCTCTTTCATTTTTTAGAGAGTTGCCAGAGGGCGTTGCTGGTGCCTACAAGCTCTTTGCAAACATTGTTTCTGCTGGAAAAACCAAAAAGCCATCGGATATAAAAGTGAAACCAAAATCGAAATGATGGAAGATAAACCACCCGTGTTTAATTCCTGGGCAACCTGGTATTGGTTAGTGATGGCCTTTATGGTAACACAACTTATTGTCTTCATTTTCATTACTAAAACTTTTTCATGAATACTATCGATTGGCTTGTGCTCGGTGGGATGCTTGTTTTTATAGTTCTGTATGGAACCTTAAAGACACGCGGAGCGAAAAACGTTGAGTCTTTCTTGAAAGGTGGTCAGCAACAAAAATGGTGGATGATCGGAATTTCTATCATGGCGACTCAAGCCAGCGCCATTACTTTTCTCTCTACTCCGGGACAGGCTTTTGAAGATGGAATGAGGTTCATCCAATTTTACTTTGGACTCCCGCTTGCGATGATCATCATTTCGGTGACGATGCTTCCAATTTATTATAAACTAAAAGTTTACACCGCTTACGAGTACTTGGAGACGCGCTTTGATTTAAAGACAAGAACGCTGGCCGCAATTTTGTTTTTGATGCTCAGAGGACTTTCTGTAGGTATTACACTTTTTGCTCCTTCACTTGTGTTGTCAACTATTTTAGGTTGGAATATTTATTTCACAACGTTATTGATTGGAGGACTGGTGATCATCTATTCCGTTTCCGGTGGAAATGAAGCAGTGAGTCTGACCCAACGCTTTCAGATGACATTGATTATGGGTGGAATGGTACTAGCTGGCGTAATGGCCATTACACTTCTTCCGAAAGATATTTCTTTCTCGAACTCAGTGAAGGTTGCTGGTGAACTTGGACGATTAAACATTGTGACCACCAATTTCAGTTGGAGCGATCGGTTTAATATTTGGTCAGGCCTTTTCGCGTCTACTTTTCTTTTTCTTTCATACTTCGGAACTGACCAATCTCAAGTAGCACGTTATTTGGGTGGCAAATCATTAAGCGAAAGTAGAATGGGACTGATCTTTAACGGACTGCTCAAAATCCCGATGCAATTCTTAATTCTTTTTATTGGTGTACTTGTTTTTGTTTTTTATCAATTCAATCAACCACCTATTTTTCATAATCGAGTTTTGTTGGAAGAAGCCAGAGTCTCAAATCACGATAGGCTGACTTCAATTGAAAATGAGTTCAATCAAAATTTTAAATCAAAAGAGCAGTCGGTAAGATTGTTGTCGAAGGGGATTCACGACAAGGACGAAATTAAAATTAAGGATGCGAAAATTATATATCAGCAATCCAAGTTGAAAGAAGATAGCCTTCGGAATGAGACTCGAAAAATAATTGCTGTACATAAGAATACTGAAATAAAAAATGTCAAAGACACGGATTATATTTTTCTGAATTTTGTTTTATCAAGTTTGCCTCACGGAGTAATTGGACTTTTGCTTGCTGTGATTTTTTCTGCAGCGATGTCCTCAATGGCCTCTGAATTGAATGCGCTGGCTTCGACTACAACTGTAGATATATACAAACGCATTTTCAAACCGGAAGCGTCAGCCCAGCACTATTTATTTTCGTCAAAAGCAATTACAGTGTTGTGGGCTTTGATAGCTATGACATTTGCTTTGCTTGCCAATTTTTCTGAAAACTTAATTCAGTACGTCAATATTGTTGGCTCTCTTTTTTATGGAACGATTCTTGGGATTTTTCTAGTTGCCTTTTATTTGAAGAACATTAAAAGCAATGCGGTCTTTTGGGCAGCACTAATTGCAGAAGGAGTGGTTCTTGCTTGTTACTTCTATAAGTATCAAGAAATAGCTTTTCTCTATTACAATATCATCGGATGTGTCGTTGTTCTTATACTTTCAGTGGTATTTCACTTATTCACCAACCGAAAATAAAAGGAGCCGTCAATTTTATTTTGACGGCTCCTGTCTGAAATTCTAGATTAGAATTACTTCAATGATTTTTGAAGTTCATCATTCATCTTTACATAATCCTTGTTGCCTGCTTTTTCAGCTGCAGCGCGGCTAGCAGTTGAGGATTCCATTGCGCCCTTCTTGTCGCCCAATGCCTTTTGAATTTTAGCTTTCAACAACCAAGCCCAGTAAGCATTCTTATTAGCAGTAGTTGCAATTGTTGCCCAGTCCAGTGCTTGCTTATTATCTTTTCCTGTTTCGAAATAATAGGTAGCAGCTTGATAGAAGCTACCACCGCCTGTGTTGTTTTTGATAGACTCAACAACTTTTGAATCAAAGTTCACAGCAATTGAAAATTTAACGGAAGTGTTTTCCCAAGCGAGTTGCACTTTGGCAGTTTTGCTGTCGTCAGAAATGTCTCCAATGTTGTAAGTCAACGTTTCAACTTTCTCAGCAAGCTTTTCAGATTTTACTTTGAAGTTGGCAGCTTCTTTTGCTTTGTTGTAGTTCTCAATATCGCCACCCAGATCCAAATCTTTATACAATGAAATGGTCCACTCTGTAGCTCCTGGCCAAGCAAAAATCAGATATTTACCAGCTGGAACTTTTATTCCTTCAACAGTAACCGTGTCAGAAAACGAAATTTTAGATCCATCATTGGCACCTGCACGCCATATTGATCCGTAAGGAGTAAGAAACCCAGGACCTTCGCCAAAGATTTTTCTTCCTTTTACACGCGGGCGAGAATAATCAATTTTTACATCGGTAAGACCTACAATAGTCGATACCGAACCCGCTGGACTAGCCGCAGGTGATTTTACTTGCGCCTCAGCGATGAAACATGCAGCAACAAGCACTATTGATAAAATGGTTTTCATAGAATTATGTTTGTTTTTAAGTCAGTGTGCAAATTTAAAATACTTTAGCTTTGAAAGTTGGAATTAACATTGCTTTAACAACCGTGAACAAACTGCCAAAAGAATTTTTTTTAAGACGAAATGTAGTCCAGATAGCTAAAGATTTACTCGGAAAAATTCTTACCACTAGAATTGAAAATAAAATTGCGTCTGGAATTATTATCGAAACTGAAGCCTATTCCTACAAAGAAAGAGGATGTCATGCTTTTAAAGGAAAAACAAAGCGAAATGAAGTAATGTTTGAAGATGGAGGTGTGGCATATGTTTATTTATGTTATGGGATACATGAAATGTTCAATGTAGTTACCAATGTTCAGGGCAAAGCAGATGCTGTCTTGGTTCGAGCACTTGAACCATTGAAAGGTTTGGATTTAATGAAAGAGAGAACGGCAGCTAAATCTGAAAAAAGAATCATGTCTGGCCCCGGTAAATTAACGAAGGCAATGGGGATTGATAGAACTTTCAATGGAATTCAATTGAATAGCAACAAACTTTGGTTAGAGGAGGGAATTAAAATTAAGAAAGCGGATATTGAAGCAAGCAAACGGATTGGAATTGACTACGCAGGTGAAGACGCATTACTGCCATGGCGTTTTACTATTAAAAATTCTGATGAATATCTGACGAGTTTGTAATTTGCAATTGTTCAAATGATGAAAAAGATAGCTGTACTCATTTTTATTTTGACGGGCACGCAGTTGTTGGCGCAACAAATCGTTAGCGAGCCTTTTAAACTGATTAACTCAAAATACGATGAGCAAAATCCTGTCATCGGGCCTGGTGCTTTATTCTTCACGGTTGCAAACCATCCTCAGAATATTGGAGGTAAAAAAGATCAGGGAGATATTTGGATTTCGCTATGGGTAAGCGGAGCCTGGACTAAGCCTACTAATGGAGGCCCAACATTAAATGATGGTGGCTATAATGCTGTAATAGGTTTTAGCCTAGATGGAAATCAAATGTTTCTATTAGGGCACTATGGAAAAAAAGGAGAGCAAGCGACCACCCAAGGTATTTCCGTTTCAAAAAGAAATGATGATGGATGGTCAACTCCGGAAAATATTTCAATTCCTTATTTCTTAAATCGTTCAAATCATTTTTCAGGAATGATTGACCCAGCTGGAGATGTTTTCGTTTTTTCAGCTGACTCTTATTCAACCAAAGGAGCTGAGGATATTTATGTATCATTAAAAAACGGAGAACGTTGGAGTGAACCGATTAATCTCGGCCCCACAATCAATACAAAATTTCAAGAATGGACTCCATCAATAAGTGAAGATGGTAAGACCATTTATTTTTCAACGAATGGAGTGAAGGGAGAGGGAGGATTTGATATATTCTCATCAACTCGTCTCGATAGCACATGGAAGTCATGGTCAACTCCTATACCACTGGATGCTCCACCGAATTCAGAGGGTCGTGAACTGTATTACCGAATGTCATCAAAAGGCTCTGCGTTATTTACAACAACTCGAAACAGTGATGGCTATGGTGATATACGTGCCTGGGTCGACACGATTCAAGAAAAAAATGTAAGAAAGAATTTTCTGCACAAAAAAGAAGTAGTTCAAATTTCTGGCAAAGTGATAAACGCAAAAACGGGCGAACCTGTTCGAGCTGAAATTCTTTACAAAACAGATTCTTCATATTATGTCTATTCATCTGTTGATGGAAGTTTTCTTATTAAGGTTCCTAACAACCGAGATTATAATATAGAAGTTCGATCTCATGGATTTGTTAATTTAATTGAGCGTGTAAACCTCCTCAATTTTGGATTGACAACGTTAGAGATGAATTTTAAACTTCAGCCTATCGAAATTGGAACGGTTGTAAGTTTGAAAAACATTTTGTTTTACATTGGGACCACAAGTCTTCTGGAAGAGTCTTATCCTGAGTTGAATAGTGTCGTTGCTTTTTTAAAAGATAACCCTAAAATAGAAATTGAGTTAGAGGGCCATACAGATAATCGTGGTGACCCCAAGAAGAATTTAGTCCTTTCCCAACAACGAGTTGATGTGATTAAAAACTATCTAGTATCAAAGGGTGTTAGTTCAAAGCGTATCAAAGGAAAAGGCTACGGTGATACTAAACCTGTTTCTAAAGACAACTCAGAAGACGCCCACAAACTTAATCGGAGAGTCGAGTTTGTTATCCTGAAAGACTAGCTCAGTAACCTTCGGCTTTGTCATCACCTCTGGTTCGGTCAGCGCCTTCCAGTTTCCCGTTAGGAAGCACAAGAATAGCATCCACTCTACCGATTCCTCTGCGAGAAGAAATTTTATGACCCATTTGAACTAAAGTAAGACTATCCTTTTTTGTGATTGCGCCAATTTCCTCTGCAATTTCATCGGGCTGCCATTGACTGTGTATTCGCTTGGCATTAACTGCTTCCTGCATTCCCATTTTATGATCAACCACATTCAAAATAGTTTGAAATACAGAAGTTATTATGGTTGATCCACCAGGCGATCCGAGAACCATCAATAGTTTTCCATTTTTTTCTACGATGGTTGGAGTCATTGCGCTGAGCATTCGCTTGTTGGGCTCTATTTTATTGGCTTCAGCACCAAGCACACCGAATTGATTTGGCACGCCAGGTTACGAACTGAAATCGTCCATTTCGTTATTAAGAAAAAAACCAGAACCAGATACAACTACATGAGAACCAAACCATCCGTTTAAAGTTGTAGTGATTGATACAGCATTTCCTTTTGCATCCACAATCGAGAAGTGCGTTGTTTCCTGCGATTCATATCCAGGAATTTTTCCAGCACTAATTGTGTCGCTAGGCGTAGCTTTTTCTTCATCAAAATTGGTCATGCGTTCGTCATTGTATTGGTCACTAAGCATGTCTTTAGCTGGAACTTTATAAAAATCAGGGTCGCCCAAATATTTTGCACGGTCAGCAAAAACTCTTCGTTCTGCTTCAACCATTAGATGGACATTTTTTGGTGAATTGAATTTCCAAGCTTTGATCGGATAAGGCTCAACACATTTTAACAATTGAACTAGGCAGATTCCACCGCTTGAAGAAGGAGGCATGGAAATCACTTTGTATTCTTTGTAATTGCCGGTAATTGGTTCGCGCCAAACGGATTTGTAGTTTTTTAAATCTTCCAACGATATTAAACCTTTGCCTCGCTTCATTTCAGCGACAATATTTTCAGCCGTTTTGCCTTCATAAAAGCCTGCTCTGCCATTATCGCGAATCAATTCCAAAGTATGTCCGAGGTCAATAAATCTTATTGAATCTCCTTCTTTCCAATTATCCTTCAGTAAAAAATCAGGCTTTACAGAATTGTATTTGATGAGGTCTTCGCGCATTTCATTGAACCACCTTGCTTCGCGCGATGTAAGTTGAAATCCGTTTAGAGCTAGGTCAATAGCAGGTTGTAGAAGATCTTTCCATGGCAAGGTCCCAAACTTCTTGTGCGCTTCAATCATTCCGTCAACAGATCCGGGGACACCTGAAGAAAGATGACCCTCTGTGCTTAGATTAGGAACAATATCCCCGTTTTTATCAAGATACATATTTGTTGTTGCGAGAGAGGCGGCTTTCTCACGATAGTCAAGCGAAGCGATCGAGCCATCGTTCATCCGAGTTACCATGAAACCACCGCCACCTATATTACCCGCGGCAGGAAAAACCACCGCCAAAGCGAAGTGAACAGCAACGGCTGCGTCTACAGCATTTCCTCCCTTCTTCAGGATCGCGACCCCAACCTTTGAAGCAAGGGGATGAGCTGAAACTACCATCGCAGAATCAGCTATTAGACCTACAGTTTTGTTTGCTTTTTTAGCTTCGCAGGCCAGTACAAGAACCGCCAACAAAAGAATGCAGACACGTTTCATGGAATAATTTTTTTGATTTACCCGATAAAAATATTATTTACAAGTCAACAAAAGTAGCTTTATTTAAAGAATTGTATCTGTTTCAAATTGAAACTTAAATAAAACAATGGGACTTCGGAAAGAAAAGGCGAGCTCTGTTAAAGTTGGCGATACTAGACAATACGTTAAAACTGATTTGGAAAAAAATCTTTTGACGATCTTCATGTGGATGAAATCTGTTCCACTAGTAAAGATTTCAAAAGTGACTCTATTTAAATACTTTCCTAAAAAAGAAGATATCCTATTGTATTATTTTCGGATTTGGTGTTTAAGAAGAGCTTTGGAACTTCATCACAAACCCAAAGAGGGTCTCAATGGAATGTATTTCCTATTTGATAAACTCAGTGAAGACAGCGAGACGCATCCTGGTATCATATTGAGTTTGTTTGCTTACCTGGCTGATCTGAGACGTACGCTTAGACCATTTCCCGTTAAGGCAGAAGAAAAAAAATTACTTTTTCCTGATGAGAAAGAAATTCTTTCCATCGAGATTCAATCGGTTGATCAGATGATTGAAAAATTTTCACTCGAGGCAATTTTCAAAAAGGAGATTACCAAAACAACATCAACCAGAGATATCACAAATCTGCTGCTTTCCGTTTTTTATGGTTCAGTTGTGACAGCTCATATTAATCAACTCTCACCATTAAAGATTTTCTTCAGGAAGAATTTGGATGCAGCACTTAAGGGACTTCAATAAGAGTCAATTAATTCATCTTGACTGTTTTAGTCCTTCTTCGTTCGAATAGATGAATATGTCGTACGCCAACGGGGATATCAATCAAATATTTGTTTCCCTTAGCCCACATTTTGTGAGTTTTAGGCTTCACCACTTTAGTGCCTTTCGAAGACTTGCACGAGGTAACAGCAATTAAAAGAAGGACGAAAGGAAGATATCGCATTGATTGCTTTTGCGGTTACTAAAATAGCTTTTTATTTCAACTTGCAAGTTCATAACTTTCAATATGAAAATTTTTGAAACAGTTTCTGACGCTGTGACCGACTTGAAATTACGCGGCTATAGCAGCGATTTTAATCTTCATCCAGAATGGATTGAATGCACACCGATGAGCTTGCGACTTAAGCCAGATGAGTTTCACGTGGACGAGGTTCATCGTTTTGAGGGAGCCACCGACCCTGATGACAGCGCGGTTCTATATGCAATCAGTTCAACAACAGGTGTAAAGGGTTTGCTCCTTGATGCCTATGGTGCTTATGCCGACTCTCTCAGTGACGAGATGATCAGACGATTAAAAATCGATAAAGACACAAAGCACTAATTAATTTTGATTTTTCCCCGATTATTTTCGTTTCTATATTGGCGATAAATCTAAAAGCCATGCCATATCAGTTTTTGAAATATGAAGTTGCCAATGGAGTTGCAACGATCACTCTTAATCGCCCAGAAGTTTACAATGCACTGAATGATGAGATTACTTTTGAGATGCAAGATGCGTTCAAAGCTGTTGGGAAAGATCAACATGTTCGAGCAGTAGTTTTGACTGGAGAAGGAAAAGCATTTTGCTCAGGACAAGATTTGAAAGCGAGTTCAGCACAAGCGAAGCGTTCTTTTTTAGATTCGCTTCACAAGCGATATAATCCCTTGATTTTGGCGATGCGAAATTTACCCAAACCAATCGTATGTAAACTTAACGGGGTAGCAGCAGGAGCGGGGTGCTCCATTGCTTTGGCTTGCGATATCATAGTTGCATCTGAGGAAGCAACGTTGATTGAAGTGTTTATTAATATTGGATTAGTTCCCGATTCAGGATCTGCTTATTTTTTGCCTCGACTCATTGGTATGGCTAAAGCTTTTGAACTTTGCAGCATGGGTAATCGTGTCAAAGGAAAAGAAGCGTTTGAACTTGGCCTGGTAAATAAAGTAGCTGCTCCGGAGCAACTTGATGAAGCCGTGAGATCATACACAGACTATTTCGCGAATGCCCCGACAAAAGCAATTGGATTGATAAAGAAAATGTTGAATAAATCAGCCACTTCAACTCTTGAAGATATGCTTGAATATGAAGCATACAGTCAAGAGATAGCTGGCGCCACCAATGATCACAAAGAAGGCGTAACAGCTTTTCTTGAAAAAAGAAAACCAGCGTTTAAAGGAAATTGATTTTTTAAAACCCGTTCAATGAAATACCAATAGTCATGGTATTCATGCTTGAACTCCTTTGATCTGTTGTTGAGTTGTGCGGGCCTTTTCCTGTATCGAAATAAGGTGACAAGTTGTAAAAGCAAAACCAATTGAAGTTGCCCACGCCAATTCTACCGTAGAGGCCATAACGGAATGGATTAAGCCCGTGCTGCTGCTTATCTTTAAATGTTCCGCTCACCCCATTGGTGTTAGAGTATTTGATTTTCGTATGTGATTCGATGAGTGCCCCTACACGCGCACCGATACTAAAATTAAAACTTCTAGCAAGATCCTTTGGATTCGAATCAAATCGGAATTCGATAGGCATAACATCAAAATAATTAGCGACAAGCATACTTTTTTTAATCGATGCGCCTTGTAAAAAACCAATAGGGCTCGTTACACTTGCGGGATTATCAATGATATAAGTACCATCTGTGGAAGAAGGCTGAGGCATTAAAGTATAATTGTTTGTGAGCTTAAATCGCTCAAATGAAAAACCAGCGCCCGGATTGTAAGTAAAGTTCGATTGCCCAATTCTCACGGGGTAGTGATAATACAAATTGAGAGTGCGAGATCCCCATGTTCCATAACTGAAGTTCTGAGGCGTACTGAAACCAGTATTAAAGCCAAAGTCAATCATAAATGAACCTGGAATATCAGGACGATAGACTTTCTTTTGTTTTTCTTGAGCACTGACTGAGCCTACTACCATTAGGGTCAGAATAAATACAACCACACTTCTCTTGGTCATGATAATTTTTTAACGCGGCAAAAATACATTTTTAACGATTGCGGCCAAAAAGAAGATTTGGCGATAGGATTTATTCTCTTAAATTTGCCGCTTTGTAAAATTAAATGGGCTCGTAGCTCAACTGAATAGAGCATCTGACTACGGATCAGAAGGTTTGGGGTTTGAATCCCTACGGGCCCACTTTTAAAACTTTTCATGACAATAAAACATCATTAGGGCAAGTTTATTATTTAGGATGCGAAGTAGGATTTTTTTTCTGATGATGGTTGTCTTGATGATTTGGTCTTGCGAGGACCCAACCACATTGCCTGTAAGTAAGGTTTTCAATGGCAATAAATTGCAAACTGCCTTTATTGATACATTTTCAGTGATTACTTCCACTGTTCAATTAGATACTTTTCTTACCGGTGGCTCAGGAACTCTGCTTCTTGGAAATTACCATGACGATAGGCTGGGTGATGTCAATTCATCGACTTATTTCCAGATCAGTTATTCGAATACATTTTTGCCAGATAAGCAGTTTTTGTTCGATTCAGCAGTATTGATTCTTCCTTATAATCGCTCCTACATCGGTGACACAACAGTTCCTTTAAAGATGAATGTCTATAGATTAAGGAACCAGATGATAATGAGGAAACTCCCGGGTACTGCAAGCAATGGGGATTTAAAACTATCGGCATTTAATACCACCGATGGTTTTTTTAGTTCGAGCACAATCGGCCGTTTCCCCAATCCTATAATAACGGCAACAGTGAATTTCACTCCACATCGTGATTCTTTAGCAATCAAATTACCAGATTCTTTTGGTGGTAATATTTTTAGATTAGCTCAATTTGACTCTGGTCAATTATTTTCTAATCCGAATAATTTTGTCGCAAATTATTTTTATGGACTACACATTAATGTAGATCCTTCTACAGGGGCATCGGTTGCTGGGTTCAAAACGAGTCCTAAAGTAAGATTATATTATAAAGCTTATAATGGCGATTACCTAACAAACACCACAATCGATTTTAAACTGGTTAACATTGGAAGCCAGTTTAATCATATTGATTTTGATAGATCAACTGGTAGCGCTGAACCAGCCTTAAAGAATGCTCAAATATTAAAAGCTGTATCAACATTTGATACAGATCATGAGGCGTATGTGCAGTCAGGAACGGGCTTAGTGGCTCGTTTAGATTTCCCAGGACTGAAGAATTTCTTTTCGATCTATAATGGTGTGGTGATAAATGCTGCGTATTTGGAGATTTATCCATTGCGGGGTACTTATCCTCCATACAATTTGCCACCAAGTAGCTTGCAACTTTATTCTACGGATAATTCAAATTTGCCCTTGCTTTCACCCTCAATTTCAAGTGGAACTGCTGGTATTCAATATGACCAGGAATTTGGTGTAAATACAGTTTATCGATTTAATCTATTTCCATATTTGTTTAGCCAATTAAAATCAAACGCAAACTTTGTTGTGCCAGTGATTTTAGCCCCTCCTTATGCCAATGGCACGCAGGGGACGAGCGTCCAGCGACTTTATTTTGGTGATAGATTTCATTCTGAAAATAAAATAAAACTCAAAATTTATTACTCGTACCCACTTAATTAATTGATTATGAAATATGCTTTTCGTGCTTCAAGCTTGCTCTTACTCTTTGCCATGAGCATAACATTTATGTCGTGCAATAATACAAGCTCGACTACCACGCTTCCAGGTTCATGGGATAAGATTGGTGATTTTGAAGGTATTCCCCGCAGCGGTTCTTCTACTTTTATTATTGATGGCAATGCCTATGTTGGTGGCGGGTTTAACTATGAAGCTGTAGGCCAAGTAGCAACTCCGACTGGGCGCTTGAACGACTTTTGGAAGTATGATCCTGTGGACGATACTTGGACGCAGGTAGCATCATTTCCTGGAACTGCAAGAAGTAATGCGATAGCGTTTTCATTGAACGGTAAAGGTTACGTGGGGACTGGTTTTGATGGGACTAACCCGCTAAGTGACTTTTATGAGTATGATCCTACTATCGGTTCAAAGGGAAAGTGGAGACGTATAGCTGACTTTGGCTATTCTACTGATCAACAAGATACTAGTATATCAGCGCGCTATGGCTGTGTAGCATTCACCGTTAAAAATAGAGCTTTTGTAGGTGGTGGTCATTACCTCAGTGATTTGAAAGATTTGTGGGAGTACGATCAAGTAAATAATGTTTGGATCCAACGTCCAAGTATTGGTGGTTCTAAGCGTCAGAATGGCTTTGTGATGAATATTAATGATGTCGCTTATGTTGGTGGTGGTACCGATAATAGTCAGTATGTAAAAGACTTCTATAAGTTTGAAATAGATAAATTAGATAGCAATGGTAGTCCCTGGACTGCACTCAACGGTTTAACTGGTAAGGATGCAAATGGAAATGCCATTACTCAGCCTCGTCCCCGCGAATTGGCTTCAACTTTTGCAATCGGAAACTTCGGCTACCTTGTTTGTGGAAGCACCAATGGACCTTTGAGTGATACTTGGCAATATGATCCGACTAAGGATTCATGGATTCAATATTTTTCCTTCTCAAGTAACTCTCCAATTGCAGGTAGTGCAAGAAGCAGCGCTTCAGGATTTGCATTGACTTCATCGATTGGGACTTTCGGGTATTGTGTGACTGGAGGAAGCGGGAATACTAAATTTGATGATTGCTGGAGATTTAATCCTACGGGTGTAGAACCCAACAATAAATAATCTTTTCTCGACTGGAGAGGAAGAGGCTCAGCGTTGCTGAGCCTCTTTTGTTTTACTCAATTTTTTCTTGAAATAATACAGAGAAATAGTCATGGCAACAAAACCCGTAGTTGAAAGAAGGTAGCCACTGGTGATGAAAAAATTTTGCCAGCTCAAGTTTCCTTGACCAAAGTATTTATACAATAAAACACTGACGCTTCCTAAATAGCCGAACGAGTCAGCTAGGTTGATCAAGAAAGCAACAGTACCAGAATAAGTAAATGCGGCTAACAGTCTATCGAAGAAAATGCTGTTAAATTGAATGTAGCCGAAATACAATCCCATTCCAACAAGAGTCATCCATGTCACTGGTGAAACAATTCGAACCTGATAAGCAAATGTACTTATCCCAACGATCACCATTCCTGCAATTATCATGATGTGATTTACGATTAGAGCCCTTGAGTTATCTTTAATAATCATCAAAGAAGCAATTGAAATCAAAACGATAATTGAAATAGGGGTTTCGGTAATTGTAAATATAGATGGGTTGTTATAGTCTAGTGACTTCCATAACTCAGCGGAGAAATTATCTCTAAAGTCGCGAAAAGTAGTGAGTAGGGCATAAGACAGAATCAGTAAAATCAAGCCGGGCCAGAATGTTCTTACAAAGTTTAATCGCTCTTCTCCTGTCATCGGTTTTCTTTTAGTACGGAGCGCTTCATCCTCAGCAGATGGGGGAGGCAATTTGTTGATGAGCCATAGAAATAATAGAAGCGGAACAAAAAATAGGCAAGCCGAAATAAATGGCATCCAAAACTCATTGATGCCCCAATCACGCATCACCAAGCCACCAATAGTTTTTCCAAAGCCAGCAGCAAAAATGAAGCTGACAGATAAGCTTGCTCCCATCACCTCAGTTGTCTTTCTGCCTTCGAGGTAACCAAATACTAAACTCCAAACCATTCCTAAGTGGTAAACCGTTCGAGAACAGGAAGATCAAATTGTAGGGTCTTGGAGTGATCGCAAATAAGAGCCAGGAGATGGTCGCTATACTTACTAAAAATAAAATCGTCTTTGATCTTTGTTTTGATTGAAGCTCTGAAGCGACCTTGATCCCAATGAATTTTGAAATGAGATAACCAACCACCTGCGAAATTACCATCCATGCTTTGTAGTCGATACCCCAGTAAGAGATGCCTTCATAAGTTGCAGCTCCGAATGTTTTGCGTAAGGAAAAAATGCACGTGTATAGACAGAAAGAAGCAACCGAAGCGTATAATGTAAAATTGAAATTGCCGGTTCGTTTTAACCAGGCAGTAATGGGATGGTCGTTCATTTTTGATGCAGTGAAAAGCGGTCTATCATTTCCCTATTAAAACAAAAGGAGACCAATAGTAAGGTGAAGAATATTTTCCTTGCCTTATAATATCAAGTTTAGCTTGGCGAATTGCAAGGCTGAAATCTTGATTTTTATTTTCTATAAGATGCTTGTAAAAATCAATCATCAATTCTGATGTCGATTCATCGGACACTTTCCAAAAGGAGACAATTATATTTTTAGCTCCGGCATAAGTAAGTGCGCGTGACAATCCAATAACTCCTTCGCCTTTTGAAAATTTTCCCAAACCAGTCTCACATGCAGAAGGTGCTGTTCGGATTCTATCGTGTTTCCCTATTAATTAAGCAATACGTAACGGTCAGAAGGTGTCACACATAA
>JASGIR010000080.1:0-63879 GCA_049840975.1 Cyclobacteriaceae bacterium
AAGGTTAATAGGGAAACACGATAGAATCCGAACAGCACCTATCAAGGTGTTGCAGATGTGAAAATTGAAGTAGTTGACGAAGGCGATGGTAAGGGCAAATTGCCTGTAATGGTTGATCACGTTTCTGTTGACGACCCAAGTTTATGATGTGGACATTTAGAAAACAAAAATGAAAGGCTTCGGGGCTCAACTTGGCACGTATCAAGAGCTAGCTAATTTGCTTCGCATTACTCATCACCTCAAGAACACGTACAAGAAAAAAGTAATCATTCAGGTGAAAGTAATTACCGGTGTGAAATATTATAGTTTGAATTCTGGACCGTTTTCATCACAGCAGAAGGCTTCTGATTTTGTCCGCAATTTGGGATCGGTTCCTTTGATTCTTTCGCTATCGATTTATCTAAACAATAATCTTCTGTGCTAGAAATTCTTGGTTATTGCTGCTCGGTGATGGTTGGAGTGGTGCTGGGGCTGCTGGGGTGGAGGAGGTTCTATTTTATCGATTCCGATTTTAGTTTATCTTTTTAGTGTGGAACCTGTTTTTGCTCAAGCGTATTCTTTATTTATTGTAGGCATTACAAGTTTGGTGGGAGCGATTCCAAAGTATCGTGAGAACCTTGTCAATATTAAAACTGGTTTTCTTTTTGGGATTCCTTCGATCGTTGCGATTTTTATAACACGTAAGTGGATTGTTCCTGCAATTCCTTCAGTAATTTTTAGACAAGTGATTTTATCTTTACCAAACGCGAATTGCTTTTAGGGCTCATTCGCATTGTTAATGGTGCTTGCGTCCTTTCAATTGATAAGAAATAAAAGAGAGGTCAAATCCGACAACAGAAAATTTAGAGTATTTCTTGTTATCGTTGAAGGAACATTGATTGGTTTCCTTACAGGACTTGTTGGCGCTGGAGGAGGTTTTTTGATTATCCCGGCTTTGGTTTTCCTCACAGGCCTTCCGTTTAAAACAGCCGTAGGCACTTCGCTTTTTATCATTGCGATTAATTCGCTAATGGGTTTCTTAGGGGATTTACTTAATCATACTATTGACTGGCAATTTCTTATTACCATTACTTCTCTTGCCGTTGTGGGAATTTTAGCTGGGAATTTTATTTCAAGAAGAATTGCAGCTCTTTACTTGCGAAGAGCATTTGGATGGTTTACACTTACTGTCGGGGCTTGGATATTGCTTAAGGAATTTTATTTCTCTTGAATACGAAGTAATTTGCTCAAAAGAATTTTATGATTGTTACGCGCGAAACTGCTCAGGAGATAAAAAAAGTTTGTGTGATCGGACCTGAGTGTACTGGCAAAACAGATTTGTCGCAATTTCTTGCGGAACATTATAAAACGCCTTGGGTGCAGGAATACGCTCGCGCTTACTTAAATAAACTGGGCCGAGCCTACGATCAAATCGATTTATTAAAAATAGCTCATGGACAGCTTCGTATGGAAGATGAGTGGCTTTATGAAGCCAATAAAATTTTGATTTGCGATACAAACCTGATTGTCATAAAAGTTTGGAGCGAACATAAATACGGAAATTGTGATCCAGACATTCTCAAAAAAATAGCTGAACGAAAGTACGATTTGTATTTACTCACGAACATCGATATTCCGTGGGCCGAAGATCCACAGCGTGAGCATCCCGATAAGCGCGAACATTTTTGGCAGATTTATAAAAATGAAATTACTAACACCGGAGTTCCATTCATAGAGATTTCTGGTGAACGAGAAGTGCGCAGAAAAAAAGCGATCGAAGTCATTAACTCTTCATTTAATATTCAATGAGCGAATCAGTGCACAATCCGTATGCGACAATGCAAGTGCGAGACTTTCGCTTTTTTATTTTAGCTCGACTGTTCATTACGGTTGCAGTAACTATTCAGGCTGTTGCTGTGGGCTGGCAAATTTATGAGATCACAAAAGATCCGCTTTCTCTAGGGCTCATTGGTTTGGCCGAAGCACTTCCTGCAATTGGAGTATCTCTTTATGCTGGGCACCTTGCTGATGTAGTTGAACGCAAGAAAATTATTATGCTTTGCGTTGTTACGTTGGATTTTTGTTCAGTTGCACTTTTATTTTTCACGCTAAATACCGGAGCTTTCATTTTAGCAAATGGGGCTTTTCCTATTTATGCAGTGATATTCGTGAGCGGAATTGCGCGTGGGTTTCTAACACCGGCCAATTTCTCTTTTATGCCGCAGCTTATTGAGCGCGACTTGTACCAAAACGCGATTATCTGGAATAGCACCGTGTGGGAAGGAGCTGCTCTTGGAGGCCCCATGATCGGTGGATTACTAATTGATGCATATGGCCTAACCCAAGCTTACATTGTTGATGTAACTCTGACAATCATTGCGATGGTTTGTTATTTTTTGATTCCAAGAAAACCACTGCCGCCAGTTTCAGCGGAAGAAAAAATTTGGGACAAAATAAAGACTGGAATCAAATTTGTTTTCAGTAATCAAATAATTCTAGGAGCAATTACATTGGATTTGTTCGCAGTTTTATTTGGTGGAGCCGTGGCACTTCTTCCCATTTTCGCGAACGAGATTTTGCACGCAGGCAAGATGGGATTTGGAGCTCTTCGTTCAGCACCTTCCATCGGAGCGATACTAATGGCGATTTATATGACCCATAATCCGATCAAGAAAAATATGGGCAAGATTTTGTTATGGTGTGTTGCCGGCTTTGGCTTTTGCATGATTGGCTTTGGTTTCTCAACTTCTTTCTGGCTTTCGATGGCACTTTTGATATTGAGTGGAATGTTTGATTGTGTGAGCGTGATTGCGCGTGGAACAATGATTCATATACTCACGCCAGAAAACATGAAGGGACGTGTCTCCGCTGTGAATTCTATTTTCGTTGGATCATCAAACGAAATAGGTGCATTTGAGTCGGGTGTTGCCGCTCGAGCATTAGGAACCGTGCGATCTGTAATCGTTGGTGGTGTACTGACACTGGCAGTGGTTAGCGTCACCGCATGGAAAGCAGTAAAACTTCGAAAACTAGATTCTCTCAGCTGATTTACTTCAGCATGCTCAGGTAAACTTGGCCCAAATTATTTGCAATTACTTTGCGGTATTTTTCGCTCTTGCGGAATTCAGGAGTTAAGAACTCTGCCCATACTTTATCCCAGTCGGTTTGTTTCGACATAGCGAAAGCCAATTCTTGTGGCGTTCCGATTTGTACATTTTGCTTTTTGACGGGAAGTTGTTTGCGAGTGGCATCAACATATTCCGTGAAATCCAAAATCGTGAACAATTTTGGGTTTGAAGAAATCTCTTTCAAAATCTCTGGACCTGATGGACCCTGCGCAATTTCCAGTGAAGGAAAATTGTCTGCTTTCAATTGATCCATGTATTTCACGTGAACACTTCCCGCAATTACTTTAGCAGAATATCCATTTAAAGAAGAAGCAATTTTTTGTAAGCTCTCCACATTGGGAGCATTTTTATGAGTGATGAGTGTTTCTTGATTTGATAAAAAAGCAGGAGTGAACTTCATCAATTTCTTACGCTCTTCTGTAACAGTCACATTGGTAACTCCAAGAATATTGGGAGTAGTTTGACAGACTTTCAAAAAATCATTGAATACGTTTTCAGCACCGAGGTACTGAACGGTCACTTTCTTTCCATACTTTGTTTGAATGAACGTGGTAAACTCAGTGAGCAACTCAGCACATACTCCTTTCATTTTTCCACCCTCTTCATAGATCAAACCAGCTTGGGGATAATAGACGACCCCGAGTGTTCCGCTGCCCTTGCTATTCACTGTAGCCCAGCTGTCACCAGCGTATTTTTGGCCAAGAACAAAATTCGAGATAAACAGAAGAATGATCGAAAGTCTTTTCATAGGTTGGTTGATTTGCCAACCAAATTGAAAATAATCGACAAAGTTTCAAATTTTTTTAGAAGGTTATTTAGGATCCCTTGCTAACGCACGCTCGGCCTCAAGCATTTTTCTGGTGAGTCGATTGGCATTTTTTGTAAATTGTGCTTGATAGATTCTACATGCTCAACCGATTTATTTCCCAAATCAGGGAAAGGAAAATAGTCCAGTTTTTGACCATTTATTTGGGAAGCTATTGGGTTGCACTTCAGGTTATCGATTTCTTCATTCAAAAATTCGGAATAAACATCTTTTGGGTTAAAGCCTTTTCCGTAGGCGGACTTTGCCTGGTCCCTTCGTTGATCCTCTTCGCCTGGTTTCGGTTTCAGAAGGGATGGTGGTACAAGCAATTGTTTTTCTACTTGATCAATTCTGCAATTATTGTTTATGTCCTTTTGGGAATGAACAAGGATACTTTTGATCAAAAAAATGCTGACTCCGTAGCGGAAAAATCAGTAGCCATTTTGCCTTTTGAAAATTTGAGTGGCGACCCTTCACAAGAATATTTTAGTGATGGTATTTCGGAGGAAATTTTAAATGCACTTACACAAATAAAAGATTTGAAGGTCCCAGGGCGAGCTTCATCATTTCGTTTTAAACATCAGACAATGGATCTTCAAGAGATAGGAGAGAAGTTGAGGGTAAATAATGTGTTGGACGGAAGTGTGAGGAAACAAGGTAATCGTGTTAGAGTTAAGGTAGAGTTAGTGAGTGTAAAAGATGGATACAGGATTTGGTCACAGCAATTTGACAGAACATTGGACGATGTGTTTGCAATTCAGGAGGAAATTGCCCGAACGGTAACAGCAAAACTTAAAGTCACTCTTTTTCAAAATGAAATTTTTGATGTGGCGGAAGTCTTCGCGAAAAATAAAGAAGCATATGATGCTTTTTTAAAGGGAAGATACTTTTGGAATAAGAGATCATTGAAAGAGAGTGAAAAATATTATAAGGAGGCGATAGCATTGGATTCAGGATATGCTGCAGCGTACGCTGGTCTTGCGGAAAATTATGCTTTGTTTCCTGGGTCAGGGTTAGCATCCCCATTGCAAGCAATTCAAATGACTCATGAGGCGGCTAACAAAGCGATTCAACTTGACAGCATGATGGCGATGCCCTACCTGGCTTTAGCTTTTGTAAAATGTAATTATGAATGGAATAATGCGGAGGCCAAAAGATATTTTAAGAAGGCGTTAGAATTGAATTCTCGGTACGCACCAATTCATTACTGGTTTGGGCAATTTCTCGCCATTCAAGAACAGAACTACGATAGTGCTATTAAAGAAATGAACCGAGCCGTTGAATTGGAGCCCCTTGAACCAGCGGCTCATTTATTTCGTGGTATCGCTTTATCTTTTGCGGGCAAGTATAAGGATGCTCTTAAGGCCCTTTCTTTTTGTGTTGAGTTGAATAAACAAATTAATGTAGCGTATATGTTTATGGGTCACTGCTATCTGTCAATGAACCAAATTACAAAAGCTACAGAACTGTACGAACAATCAGCAAAACTGGGCAGCCAGCAGTCGGTTGCAATTCTAGTTTTGTGTTATCTAAAGCAAGGCAAAAAAGAAAAAGCAGAAAAACAACTTGCTTCTCTTGTAGAGTACTCAAAAACAAATAATGTTTCTCCTTTTTCTTTGGCCTTGGCTTATTCATTTCTAGACCAAAAAGAGCAGGCTCATTTAGCCTTGAAAAAATCTTTCGAAGCTCACGAACAATGGATTATCATCATCAATAACTCACCATCTCCTTGGCCCGTAGAAAAATTAAAAAGCGATCCACGAAATATGGAACTGGGTAAAGAATATTTGAAGAAATAATTTTTTTAAACCTTCACTTCATTCTCATTCATCACTCTCGTCTGTACTTGGATTGATTCGTGGTGGATCAGTTTCAAAAGGTCAGTAGTAAACTCAGCACTCAACCCCATCGCTTTGCAAAGAGCAACGCGCGTCTTGATGATTTCCTCCCATCGACTTACCTGAAGAATCGTTACGTTATTTTCTTTTTTGTATTGACCTATCTTCTCGGAGATTTTCATACGCTGAGCAAGTTTTTGCATGATCTCATCGTCAATGTGATCGATCTGTTCACGCAATACACTAAGTGTGTCTTTAAACGTTTTGTTCTCGCTTGATACTTTGCGTACAACTAGTTCGCTTATAATTTTTCCAAGTACAGCTGGTGTCACTTGTTGCTTCGCATCACTCCAAGCTGCATCCGGATTGATATGACTTTCAATCATCAAGCCAGCCATGTCAAGGTCGAGCGCTTTTTGTGAGATAAAAGCAATCAGATCACGATTACCACTAATGTGGCTTGGGTCACAAAGGATATCCAAATCAGGGATTCTGGTTTTCAATTCAATAGCCAAATCCCACATCGGCTGATTTCGGAATGGCCCTTTTTCAAAAGAAGAAAATCCACGATGAATTGCAGCCATCTTAGTGATGCCCGCTTTATTCAGACGCTCAAGAGCACCAATCCACAATTCAAGATCAGGATTCACTGGGTTTTTCACCATCACAGGAATGTCAACGCCTTTTAATGAATCAGCGATTCTTGCACTGAGAATGGATTCACTGTGGTGCGCGCACCGACCCAAAGAATATCAACTCCAGCCTTCAAACAAGCTTCAACGTGAGCTGCGTTTGCGACTTCTGTAGTCACGGGCAAGCCAGTTTCTTTTTTAGCGGAAATCAGCCATTGTAGTCCAATGTCGCCAGCTCCTTCATATTGACCAGGTCGTGTGCGAGGTTTCCAAATTCCGGCACGAAGCGCATGCACTTTTCCTGTAGCAGCAATTTGTTTTGCTGTTGCAACAGTTTGCTCTTCAGTTTCTGCACTACACGGTCCACTGATGATCACAGGTTTGTCAGTGTTCATCCATTTTGTAATTGACTGCAACTCTAACTTTTTCATAACTCTAATTTAATTCCGTTTATAATGATTTTAATTAATTACGATTTAATACTCTTTTGATGTCATTGGCCTTCATCATGATTTTGTGAAGCTCTTTGGCATCGCGCTTCTGCAGATAATATTGAAACTTTTGTAAGTGCATAATATATTCTAACAACGCTTGACTTAAATATTCTGCGTTTTGCTCAAAAATGGGAGCCCACATATCCGGCGAACTTTTGGCAAGACGAACTGTTGACGCAAAACCACTGCCAGCGAGATCGAAAATATTTTTTTCATCTTTTTCAATATCTAAAACCGTTTGCCCGAGCAAAAAGGAACTCACGTGCGATAGATGTGAAACGTAAGCAACGTGTTTATCGTGCTCTTCTGGCTCCATAAAAATCGTGTTCAGGCCAAGTGTTTTGAAAACTTTATCGGCTATCGCCAACGCATGCGCGGAAGATTTTTCTTGTTCGCAGATAATATTTGTCTTGCCGTCAAATAGCCCATGAAACGCAGCTGTGGGTCCAGAAAATTCTGTTCCAGCAATTGGATGTGCGGCTACAAATTGATTTCTCTTAGGATGACTATTGATCGACTTACAAATTAAATTTTTTGTAGACCCAGTATCAATCATTACTGTTTTTTCGCCAATAGCATCAAGCATAAATGGAAGTAGTGCGCAAGTGGCGTTCACGGGGATGGATATAATCACTAAATCGCTTTGCCCAAGAAAATCATTCTCAGAAACGATCTTATCCACTAATCCAAGTTCAAGGGCTTTCGATGCGTTCTCTTCATTGCGATCAATGCCGAGCAAAGTTGTTGCAAGACCTTTCTTGCGAAGGTCAAGTGCTATTGAACCGCCAATCAAACCCAAACCGATAATTGTAGTCTTCATTTCGAGTTCACTTTAAATTTTTTGATTCGCTCCAAAGCTTCATTCAATTTTTCCTCTGTAGCGCAAAGCGAAATGCGAATGAACCTTCTTCCTGTTTCTCCGAAAATAAAACCAGGGGTGATAAATACTTTCGTTCCGTAAAGAATTTCATCAATCCATTTTTCGACATCAGCAATTTTATCTGGCGCCTTTGCCCATACAAATAAGCCTGACTGTTTAGGTGAGTAAGAACAGCCAAGTTCATCTAAGATTTTGCCAGCAGCTTGTTGTCTTTTTCTATAAATGGTATTTTGTTTCTGAAACCAATCATCACCACTTTTGAGTGCTTCCACTGCAGCGTGCTGTAGCCCAAGAAACATTCCTGAGTCCATATTACTTTTTACACGCAGAACTGCTTCGATGTAATTTTTATTTCCTGCCACCCAACCAATTCGCCAACCTGCCATATTGTGACTTTTGCTCAAAGAATTCAATTCAAGAGCAACATCTTCTGCTCCTTCAATTGATAAAATGCTCAACGGGTTTTCATTCAAAATCAAACTATACGGATTGTCATTGACGATCAAGAAATTATTTTCACGCGCTAGATCAACCAGTTCTTTCAATTCTTCCCTCGAAGCAATTCTTCCTGTTGGCATGTGCGGAAAATTCACCCACATGATTTTTACTTTCGACAAATCTTTTTTCCGTAGTGCTGCAACATCGATTCCCCAATTCAATTTCTCACTTAATTGGTAATTGACAATCTTGGCACCTGTGAGCTTTGCGACAGAAGCATATGTTGGGTAGCCAGGATCTGGAATTAGAACCTCATCACCTTCATTCACAAATGCCATACAGATGTGCATGATGCCTTCTTTCGAACCCATCAAAGGAAGAATGTCAGTTTCTGTGTTGAGCGAAACAGAATATATCTTTTTGTAAAAACTAGAGATGGCTTCTCGCAGTTGAGGAATTCCTTTGTAATTCTGGTATCCGTGATTTGCGGAATTTTTAGCTGATGCTATCAATGCATCAATTGCATTTTCAGATGGAGCGAGGTCGGGGCTGCCAATACCCAAATTAATCACTCTCAATTCAGGAGAATCAATAGAACGCACTTCCGCCAATTTTTTGCTGAAGTAATATTCTTCTACTCCTTTTATTCTATTTGCTGGTTCAATCATCGTCTTTCGTCTTAGTACTTGCAGCTTGTGTCTTATATCTATTTGTATTCAATTTTCCCTTTCTTGTATTCACCCAGTACACTCAGATTGTCAGTTTGCCGAGCTATCTCTTTTAATGCTACGTCATAATTTTTTCTTTCACTCCATTCAACATCAACGTGAATAGAATATTCTTGAGGTTTCCCAATAACAGGTATAGATTGGATTTTACTCAAGTTGATTTTATTGTTTTTGAAAACGGTAAGCACATCAGCTAGACTTCCGACTTCATTCAAAACCTCAAAGCACAACGAAGCTTTATTGGCTTCATTTTTTTGATCACCATTTCTAGAGAGAACCAGAAAGCGTGTGAAATTTTTTTTGTGCGTCTCAATTCTTCTTCCCAAAATTTCGAGACCAAATCTTTTAGCAGCCAATTCATTTGCAATGGCTGCTGTGGCTTTCAATTTCTTTTCTGAAACTTTTCTTGCAGAAACGGCAGTGTCATCACTTTCACGAAGTTCAACACCGTTTAGCTTGTGTAAGTATTCAAAGCATTGACGAATCGCCATCGGGTGACTCTCCACGGTTTTAATATCATCCAATTTTACACCAGGAAATGCAAGCAAGTGCAAATGGATAGGCAGATAGATTTCTCCGACAATGGAGAACTTGAATTCTTGAAGTAAGAAATAATTTGGAAGAATGCTTCCCGCAATGGTGTTTTCAATGGCCATCATAGCGAAGTCACTTTCTTTTTTCTTTAATGATTCGCAGAGTTTGTGAAAAGTAAGACACTCCACAGGCTCGATCGAATCATGGAAGTAAGTGCGCGCAGCCACCTCGTGAAAACAAGTGGAGATTCCCTGGATTGCAACTTTGAGTTTTGAATTTGTCATAAAATAAAAAGTCCCGGTTTTGCCGGGACTCTTTTGATATTTTCGTTTTGTTTATTCCTGTTTTTTCAAAGCGATTTTACCTCAAGTCCCGGTGGGATTGATAATAGTAAAACCAAAAATAAAATCGCTGTACATTGTTCATGGCTTCAAATAAAGGAGAAAATTTTTTATAGACCAAATGAAAACAAAGGCTTTAAACAAAATTATTTTCAAGCTAACGCTTGTTGGGTGTTAAATTTCTGAAGTTGGCATTTGAAGATAGACTTTGATAAATCGAATAAAGGGTGACCAGAATCGAGCGTCTAGTATGCAGATTCCAGTTACATTTGCACTCCTAAATTTTCCCATGAGCAGCAAAAAAATCACCCGCGCCCTTATTTCGGTTTTTTATAAAGATGGACTTGAACCTATCGTTCATCAATTGGCCAAAGACAATGTAGAGTTCGTTTCTACTGGAGGCACTCAGGAGTTTATTGAAAAGCTTGGATACAAGGTGACGCCTGTCGAGCAACTCACTGGTTACCCTTCCATTTTTGGGGGTCGCGTGAAGACCCTGCACCCTGCCGTGTTTGGTGGCATACTTTATAGAAGGGATTATTCAGGCGATGTAAAGCAGGCAACCGAATTCAAAATAGCGCCCATTGATTTAGTGATCGTAGATCTTTATCCTTTTGAAGAGACGGTAGCCAAGGGCGGGAGCGAAGAAGATATTATTGAGAAAATTGACATCGGAGGAATTTCATTGATTCGTGGAGCTGCAAAGAATTTTAATGATGTGCTCATCGTTTCATCGCGGAATCAATATGCAGAAGTCCTTGAATTGCTGAAAAGCAAAAACTCTTCAACCGATCTTTCAGATCGTAAAAAATTTGCTGCGCTCGCTTTTGATACAACATCACACTACGATTCAGCGATCTTCGGTTATTTTAATCAAGAGCAAAATATTCCAAGCTTTAAGTCGAGCTATCTGAATGGAAAGACACTTCGCTATGGTGAAAACCCTCATCAAAAGGGAATTTATTTTGGCGATCTCGATGGTCTTTTTGATCAGCTGAACGGAAAAGAACTTTCTTATAATAACTTAGTTGATGTTGATGCGGCTGTCAATCTTGTGAAAGAATTTGAAAGCGAAAAAGCATTTGTCATCATTAAGCACACCAATGCATGCGGAGTAGCTACAGGCTCATCTACTAAAGAAGCCTATCTCAAAGCTTTTCAAGCCGATACTATTTCTGCTTTCGGAGGTGTATTAGCGAGCAATACAAAAATCGATTTGGCAGCAGCCGAAGAGATGAACAAACTTTTCTTTGAAATCTTGATAGCGCCAGATTTCGAACCCGCGGCCCTTGAACTTTTAAAATCTAAAAAGAACCGGATTATACTTAAACAAAAACAACTGCTTACTGCTACCAAACAATATAAGAGCCTACTCAACGGAGTTATAGAACAGGATTTGGATTTACATACAGATGCGAAATCAGATTTGAAGACGATGACCAAGCGCGAGCCAACATCTCAGGAAGTCAACGCGCTCCTGTTTGCCAGCAAAGTTTGTAAACACACGAAGTCAAATACAATTATTTTGGCCGTTGATGGCCAAATGTTGTCAAGTGGAGTTGGACAGACCAGTCGTGTGGATGCGTTAAGGCAGGCCATTGAAAAAGCAAAGTCATTCGGTTTTGATTTGAAAGGCGCTGTGATGGCCTCAGATGCTTTCTTCCCTTTCCCTGATTGCGTTGAGATTGCCAGTCAACAAGGCATTACAGCCGTTATTCAACCCGGAGGTTCGATTAAAGACCAGGACTCAATCAGCTTTTGCGATGCCCATCAGATGGCAATGGTCTTCACAGGCTTCAGGCATTTTAAGCACTAGAATAAAATTCATCACAAAGACAAGTTTCTTCGGTATTTGGTAAAAAATCCCATGATTATTTATTTAAATTCGTGCCAATTTAAATTTTCAAAAGGAGGATTTTTTTCATGGGACTTTTCGATTTCTTCACCAGCGATATAGCCATTGATTTAGGGACTGCCAACACGCTCATCATCCACAAAGACAAAGTCGTAGTGGACGAGCCGAGCATCATCGCTATTGACAAAAATTCAAATCGTGTTCTTGCCATTGGCAGAGATGCAATGCAGATGCATGAAAAGACGCATGACAACATCAAAACAATTCGTCCTCTGAAGGAAGGTGTGATTGCCGACTTCCATGCGGCCGAGATGATGATTCGTGGTTTGATAAAAATGATTGATACCGGCCGCAGATTTTTTCCACCTTCGCTGCGAATGGTAATTTGTATTCCTTCAGCCATTACTGAAGTTGAAAAACGTGCGGTTCGAGATTCAGCTGAACACGCAAATGCGAAAGAAGTTTACATGATTTATGAGCCGATTGCAGCAGCCATCGGATCAGGAATAGATATTGAACAACCTATTGGTAACATGGTTGTCGACATTGGTGGCGGAACAACCGACATTGCTGTGATTGCATTGTCAGGAATTGTTTGCGATCAGTCAATCAGAATTGCAGGCGATACTTTCAATAGAGATATTCTCGACTACATGCGCAGACAACACAATTTATTGATTGGTGAACGTTCAGCCGAGCGCGTGAAAATTGAAGCAGGCTCAGCCATGACTGAATTGGATGACGGCCCAGATGATTACGAAATTCGCGGCCGCGACTTGATGACTGGAATTCCAAAGACAATAAAAATATCTTATTCTGAAATAGCTTTCGCTTTAGACAAATCAGTTTCGAAATTAGAAGAGGCAGTATTAAAAGCATTGGAGCTTTCGCCTCCTGAACTTTCAGCCGACATCTATGAACGTGGAATTTACTTGACTGGTGGAGGCGCTTTGCTTCGTGGTCTTGACAAACGTTTGGCTTTGAAAACGAAATTGCCAATTCACGTTGCCGAAGATCCACTTCGCGCTGTGGTGCGTGGCACCGGTGCTGCATTGAAAAACATTCAACATTATCGCAAGGTGCTCATGACCTAATGGATGGAACGCCTATTTAAATTTCTTTACCGCTACAGGGCCTTCTTTACATTTTTATTGCTTGAACTTTTTTGCGCTTGGTTAATTGTTGCCAACAATCAATACCAGAGCACAAAATATTTTAATACATCAAATCGTTTTGTGGCGCGCATAAATTCTACCGCACAAGACATCAGAGAATATTTTGCGCTGACCGACATTAACGCAAGACTTTCCAGAACTAATACGCAGCTTTTAAATAGACTTGAAGAGCAAAGCCAACAAATCTATTTGATGCGTATGCGTCAACTGACCGATTCAGTTGCTCTTAAAAAATTCTCGTATGTAAATGCGAAAGTGGTAAACAATACCACTCGGTTTTATAAGAATTTTATTACGATCGATCAAGGATATAATTCTGGTATTAAGCCCGAAATGGCGGTTATAAATTCTTTAGGAGTAGTTGGTAAGGTGAAGTCAGTTTCAGAGAATTATTCTGTTGTAATTTCTTTGTTGAACATTGATGACCAAGTTTCGAGTTTAAATAAACGCACCGGACACTTTGGTACAGTACAATGGTCTGGTACTGACCCGTCAGTTGTCGATTTAAAATATATTCCACGTCATGTTAGTTTAAAAGTAGGCGACTCAATCGTTACTTCAGGATACAATGCCATTTTTCCACAAGGGATTTTTATCGGAACCATTAAGGAGTATAATTTGAGAGATGAGGCTTTGTTTTATGATATAAAAGTTCAGTTAGGTCAGGATTTTGGCAGACTGAATTTTGTTGAAGTCGTAAAGACACTTTATAGAGTTGAGCGTGATTCTCTTGAGATGAAAACAATAGGCGAACCAAAATGACACGATCAGGCATCTTTTATTTTGTTTCATTCTTTGTCTACGTGATCGCACAGGCTTTCTTCAAAAACCTTGTGATCTTCAACACTAGTTTTTGTTTTTTATACGTTGCATTTATTCTGTTGATGCCGATTGAAACCAATAATCTGCTATTGATGTTTTTGGCTTTTGCTATGGGTTTCGCTATCGATATTTTCTATGATAGTTTAGGGATGCATGCGTTTACGATGGTCTTGATTGCAAGTATTAGAAATTATTGGCTGGGAGTGATTACGCCTCAGGGTGGATATGATGCGGGTGCCGTTCCGAATATTCCAACGCAGGGAATTCAATGGTTCTTAGTCTACACATTGCCCTTGGTGTTTGTTCACCATTTAATTTTGTTTTTGATTGAGTCTGGAGGATTGTTGTTTTGGTTTTCAATGTTGAAATCGATCAACAGTTTGTTGTTCACGATGACTGTAATTGTGTTGCTACAGTACTTGATTCCAAATCGAAGTCGTACATGAACGAAGGAAGAAAGGAGATATTTCAATTGACGTTTGTGGTGGTGGGATTTGTCTTCATCGTGAAATTGTTTTTTGTTCAGGTGATTGATAGTCGCTATGCCGAACTTGCCAACAGCAATTCGATCTTACGACAAGTGGAATATCCGTTTCGCGGATTGATTTACGACCGCAATCGGAAACTCATAGTCTATAACACACCCGAATATGACCTCCAAATAATTGTTAACGATGTTAAGAACTTTGATTCAACGAAATTCTGTAATGTCTTTGGTTTAACAATTGAAGAACTTCGATCAAAATTCAAAGAGCTTAAGGCGAAGAAGAAAGAATACTCTGCAGTGAAGCCGATGCGATTCATTGAGCGTTTATCCAATGAGGATTTCGCTCGGACTCAAGATCGCTTAGATGAATTTCCTGGCTTCTACATTCAGGCAAGAACAACGCGAGCCTATACTTCACCATCACTTGCAAATGCCCTCGGTTATGTTAGCGAAATCAGTAAAGAAACCTTAAAGAGGGATGCTACTGGTTTTTATAAACAAGGCGACTACATTGGACAAAGCGGAATTGAATCTTACTATGAACAACAACTTCGTGGGAAACGTGGAACGCTATTTAAGCTTCGAGATGTAAAAGGAATTGAAAAAGGATCTTTTAAAAATGGAGAATACGATACACTCTCTGTTCCTGGACAAGATTTAGTTTCGAGCATCGACCTTGACTTGCAGCAGTATGGTGAAAAACTGATGAAGGGAAAGGCAGGAAGTATTGTTGCCATTGAACCTTCGAGCGGAGAGATTCTTGCAATTGTCTCTGGCCCATCGTATGATCCAAATGATCTGACTGGGAAAAACTATAGTATCAATTTCAAAACGATCAGTAGTGATACAATGAAACCGCTGTTCAACCGGCCACTGATGGCGCAGTACAGACCTGGTTCCATTTTTAAAATAGTGCAGGCGTTGACTGCTCTTCAGGAAAAAGTGATCGTTCCTGAAACACGAATTCGATGTGATAGGAGTATCATCGATTGTCATGGTGATCATTCATTTGAAGATTTAAGAGGTGCAATTGAAAATTCGTGCAACCCTTATTTTCATAGTGTGCTGAGAAGGATGTTGAACCAAAACAAAGTGAAAGATCCATTTGAAGACACGCGCATTGGTTTGACCGAATGGGATAAGCACATTACAAGTTTTGGTTTTGGAAGCAGGCTTGGAATTGATTTGCCAAACGAGAAAAGCGGACTTGTGCCTTCTCCTGCAATCTATGATATAGCGTATCATCACAAACCGTGGAAGTTTTCAAATATTTACTCAATCGCAATTGGTGAAGGCGAAAACCTAGTGGTGCCCTTGCAGATGGCAAATTTTGCAGCAACAGTGGCTAATCGAGGTTTTTATTACACACCACATTTAATAAAAGGCATAGGAAAGGAAGGAAGACCTTTGCATCAATTTACAGAAAGACACTATACAACGGTTGATTCATCTTACTTCAGAGTCGCAGTTGATGCAATGCAAAAAGTTGTTGAGTCAGGTACGGGTCAAGGGTTTGCAAAACTTCCAGATGTTATTGTCTGCGGAAAAACTGGTACAGTGCAAAATGAGCCACGACCAGATCACTCGGTTTTCATTGCGTTTGCTCCGCGTAACAATCCAAAAATTGCTATTTCTGTTTATGTTGAAAATGCTGGACAAGGTGCAAGAGCTGGCGCAAGTATTGCGAGCTTGATGATCGAAAAGTATTTATTTAAACAAACACGAAGACAGTACGTGGAAGACTATGTGCTGATCGGAAAGTTTTTAGATTGAGATGAGACGAGACGATGACTTATCGGGTACAATCGACTGGACAACAGTGATGATGTTTCTTGCACTTGTTGCGTTCGGTTGGCTCGATACTCGTCTTTTGATTCCAGTTGCGGAAACATAAGTTTCGAGGCAACCGCGTTTTCCACAATTACAATAACGGCCCGTTGGGTTTACGGATGTATGACCGAGTTCACCAGCAATGCCATGATGTCCATTCAATAGAACGCCTCCACAAACAAAACCGCTACCAAGTCCTGTACCTAAGGTTACGACAATGAAATCTTTCATGCCTTGTGCATTTCCATAAATCATTTCGCCTACAGCAGCTGCGTTCGCATCATTTGTAAGAATGCATGGAACATTGAATTCGTCTTGAAACATTTTTGCCAGAGGAAGAATCCCTTTCCATTTAAGGTTCGTGGCATGTTCGATGTTTCCAGTGTAATAGTTTCCATTTGCTGCACCAACACCAATCCCAATTACTTTTGAATCGGATGGAAGAGAAGAAGTGCATTCTTTCAAAGCAAGAGCCATGGCTTTGAAATAATCCTGAAACTCTTCGTGGCCTGTTGTTGGAATGTTACCTTGATGCAGAACTTTTCCCTCACGATCTACTACTCCATATTTCGTGTTAGTTCCACCGATGTCAATACCTACAGTTAGTTCCTTCATTATATTGAAAGGATTTTTGAAATTCTTAACGACTCTTGATCAATATCATGCTTGCTTCCGATGATTGTATTGAAACTATTGTAAACAATTTGTCCGTTTCGAATACCTATCATCGCATTGTTCTTTCCTTGAATTAAACCTTCCACTGACGCGACACCCATTTTGCTGGCTAGCACACGATCAAAATAAGTAGGAGTACCTCCTCGCTGTAAGTGACCAAGGATTGTCACTTTGATGTCAAAATAATTATTGCGTTCTGCAAATTTTTTGGCCAGATCCATTGCTCCCCCAATCTTCGATCCTTCAGCGACAACAACCAGACTCGACTTTTTATTCGTCTTTCCGCCTTCATCTAATTTGGCGAATAGTTCATCCATCGTCATTGTTTCTTCTGGGATGATCGTTGCGACAGCTCCTCCTGCAATTCCGCAGTTAATTGCTATGTAACCTGAATTTCTTCCCATCACTTCGATGAAGAAAAGTCTATTGTGTGAAATAGCTGTGTCGCGAATTTTATCGATAGCTTCCACTGCAGTGTTTGTAGCAGTGTCAAATCCAATTGTATAATCTGTTCCAGCTAAATCATTATCAATTGTTCCTGGGATACAAACGGAAGGAACTCCAAACTCTTCAAAGAAGACATTAAGCCCCGTGAAAGTTCCATCGCCACCGATGGCTACTAGAGCATCGATGCCGTTCTTCTTAAGGTTATCAAATGCTTTTTTTCTTCCTTCCTTGGTTCGAAACTCCTGGCTTCTCGCTGATTTCAAAATGGTGCCACCACGTTGAATAATATTGCCGACAGAGCGAGCGCCTAGTTTTACGATATCACCGGATATCATACCATCATAACCTTGCATGATTCCGAAAACTTCCTTCTTATAAAAAATAGAAGTACGAACAACAGCGCGAATGGCTGCGTTCATTCCAGGGGCATCGCCACCAGAAGTAAACACACCAATCTTAGAAATTTTAGATTCCATTATAAAAATTGAGCACCAAAAATAGTTTTTCCCAACTTCTTGGCAAGGCTTACTACTTTTATTTGGTCGCTTAGGTTATTTCAATCGTTTGAAATAATTGATAAGGCCGTTAGTTGATGAATCGTGCGATGCTATTTCCTCTGAAGATGAAAGTTCAGGCAATATCTTCTTAGCTAAAACCTTGCCTAATTCAACTCCCCACTGATCGAAACTGAAAATGTTCCAAATGATTCCTTGAACAAAGATTTTGTGCTCGTACATGGCAATTAAGCTGCCTAGAGTTCGAGGTGTAAGTTGTTTGAATAAAATAGAATTGGTTGGTCGGTTTCCGTTAAACACTCTGAACGGAGCTTGGAACTTTATTTCTTCTTCTGAAAAACTCTTCTTTAGTTCTTGAGTAACTTCTTCCAGAGTTTTACCCATCATCAATGCTTCTGTTTGAGCAAAGAAATTAGAAAGCAATTTTTCATGGTGATCGCTGATGGCGTTGTGACTGACTGCAGGTGCAATAAAATCGCAAGGAATCATTTTTGTTCCTTGGTGAAGCAATTGATAAAAAGCATGTTGGCCATTGGTTCCAGGTTCACCCCAAATCACTGGGCCTGTTTGATAATGAATGTGATTTCCTGAACGATCCACAGACTTGCCATTGCTCTCCATGTTGCCTTGTTGGAAATAAGCGGCAAAGCGATGCATGTATTGATCGTAAGGAAGAATTGCTTCGCTAGACACATCATAGAAATCAACATACCAAATCCCGATAAGTGCAAGAATAACGGGTATGTTTTTTTCGAAAGGTTCATTCTTAAAATGATTGTCCATCGCGTGAGCACCTTCCAGCAACTGAACAAAATTCTCAAAACCAATGGTACACGCGATTGAAAGCCCGATGGATGACCACAATGAATATCTACCTCCGACCCAATCCCAAAACACAAACATATTTTCGGACGCAATACCAAAATCTGTTACTGCTTTTGTGTTCGTGGAAACAGCTACAAAATGTTTAGAGACGTCTCCATTATTTTTAGTCTGATCTAGAAACCATTTCTTAGCTGACTCAGCGTTCGTCATTGTTTCTTGCGTAGTGAAAGTTTTTGAAGCAACAATGAAAAGAGTTGTTTCAGGATTGAGATGCTTCACCGTTTCTGCCAAGTGTGTTCCATCAACATTAGAAACAAAGTGTGGTCTAATGCTTTTATGATATGGCTTCAATGCCTCAGTCACCATGAGAGGTCCAAGATCAGAGCCTCCAATTCCTATGTTGACAATATCAGTAATTGTTTTGCCTGTGTATCCTTTCCACTCTCCAGAGATAAGTTTGTTGGAGAAGACCTTCATTTGATCGAGTACTTTATTCACCTCAGGCATTATGTCGACTCCATCTGCTTTGATGGGTGTGTTGCTTCTGTTACGAAGGGCAACGTGTAATACTGACCTGTTTTCTGTTTGATTTATTTTGACGCCCTCAAACATGGCATGAATAGCTTCGGCCAATTCGGTTTCGTTGGCGAGTTCAATCAACACATCCATCACTTCTTTATTGACTATATTTTTAGAATAGTCTATAAGAATATCTTCAAATGTTGTGCTGAACTTTTTAAATCGTTCGGGATCTTCTTCAAAAAGTTCACGGAGGTGAACTGCCTGCATGTTTAGAAATAGAAGCCCGAGTTTGCTCCAAGCACGTGTTTCAGTTGGGTCAATAGAATTGATCATGATTAAAAATTAAGCCCGAAAATTAAGAGAGGAGAAGAGCTAGTGCAAATTATCCGCCTACCACTTTGCGTAAATTCTCAACAAGACCGTCCCATAGGTCTTGTAATTCATCCATATCATCGAAGTCGGAGTAGTCGTTTACTTTTAGAAAAGTAGTTTGTGTGAGTTCATTTACTTCCAGTCGAAGTTCGAAGTAGGATGGATCTTTTTCATCTGTTTTTGATTCGGGCAGATATTCGAAACGCACGAAATGATTTGTGCGATGCGCTGCCATTATTGCTTTATGCTGTTCATTATCCCAAGTGAAAGTGAAAACTTTTTCTGGGCTGATGGTCACATTTTCCGCAAACCACTCTGAAAGGCCACCAGCAGTTTGAATGTAAGGGTACAGCATTTTAATTGACGCGTGAACTTCATAGTCTGTGGTGAAGAGATTTTTCGTCTTTGGTGCTGCCGTTGCCATAACTACCCTAACGGAATTTAATTTAAAACGATTTTTCTTTAACAACAAATAAAGTTTTTCCCGAGGCATTTCGAGAGTAGTTGAATCAAGCAAAAGTTTGTATGTTTGCGCTCCTTTTCAAAAGGCGAGGTAGCTCAGTTGGTTAGAGCATCGGATTCATAACCCGAAGGTCGGCAGTTCAAATCTGCTCCTCGCTACAAAAGCAGCTGATGGCTGCTTTTTTTATGCAATTCTTTCTGAGAAGTTGAAGTAATACTTGAGGCAGTGATCGATTTAGCGCGTGAAATAATTATTTGATGACTACTTTTCGGAAGATGGGACCTTTCTGCGTATTGATCTTTGCGAAATAAATCCCTGGAGAATTTCCATCAGAGGAAATCTCGATTTTGTATACAAATTTTCTCTCCGTTATCGGAATGTTCTGCCCAAGTTCATTGATCAGTTGAACATTTGTGTTTTCACACTGAGAGTTAAACTGAATTGAAAAATTACCTGAACTTGGATTAGGGAAAATTTGTAACTGAAGTTCTTCAGTAATGTTCGTAATAATCGGCTTTTCTGTAACATCAATAAGATATGCATCGATAGAGCCATTATATGTGTTATCGAATCCTTGATAGCTTAAAGTATCACTCATAGCGGAGCCAGTCATAAATACTTTTCCATTACCAGCCACTACAGCATTGCTGACATCATCTCCTGGCCCTCCAAAATAAGAACCCCAAACGGGTTTCCCTCCACCTGAAAACTTTACCATGAATGCATCGAACCTACCGTTATAAGTCGTATCAAATCCTCCAAAAGCAATTTCTGTTGTACTGAGTGTGAGGCCAGCCATATAGATGTTTCCTGATTCATCTACGGCCAGACTATTACATTGATCATAAATAACCGGAGACTCTGAACTTCCGTAATAAGTTGACCACACTCGATTTCCATCTAAAGTAAACTTCGCGAGCCATGCATCATAGTTTCCTATTGTACTATCATATCCGTGATAAGCAAGATTGGGTGAACCAAGTGTTCGTCCACCAGCGTAAAAGAAATCCCCCTGAGTGTCTAAAGCGATAGATAAGCCTTGATCTTCTCCAGCACCACCGAAGTAAGTGCCCCAGATCAACGCGCCCTCAGAATCGTATTTAACAATGAATGCATCTCCATATTGGGGGTCACCTACATTATCGAAACCATTAGCCGCGATGCCAGAGTCACTATAAGTTGTACCTATAATGTACACATTGCCATAAGAGTCTGTGATTACATCTTTTCCATCATCTTGAAAAAAACCTCCGCAATAGGTTCCCCATTTCAAATCGCCCGCTGAATTGAACTTAAGCAAAAAAGCATCAGAATTACCGGTAAAGGTTCCGTCCGTTCCATATGTATTGTCGTGGCCATCTTGGGCAATCCCACTTGCGCTCCAAGTGCTGCCTGTTAAAAAAATATTGCCGTAAGCGTCAACAGTAATTGCTTTCACTTGGGTCTTAAAATCACCTGAAAAGCTTTTGGACCAAATCAGTTTGCACGAGGGACTTATCTTAGCAAGAAATGATGTTGTTCCATTAAATACTCCAGCAAAATACACGTTTCCAGAATCATCAATGGCAACGGATTCACCTGTGTCATCATAAACGCTAAAGCCAAAATAAGTTGCCCAGACGCGATTACCCAATGAATCAAATTTGACAAGAATAGGATCTGTGAGCCCTGGGTTTGGGCCATTGAATCCATTATAACCTAAATCTTTACTATCGGTGGTCGCGGCCATGTAAACATTTCCCTTTTTGTCAAGCGCCAAGTCGTTTCCTATGCTGGTGACACCATTTGCCCCGCTAAAATAAGTTGACCAGACAATCCTAGGCTTTTGGGCAGTCAATGAGAAGGAAAGAAAGAGCAATGAAACGATAATTGAATTCCTAGACCAATGGGGCATAATCAATAGAAATTTTGGCAATACTAATCAATGGGTTTAGAAACTTAAGTTGGGTTCTTATAATTTTTCAGAATAAGGTTTGAACGGCTGGTCTAATTTTGAAAATCTAATTCACAATCAGTAACTTAGCACTATCAAGTTAATTTTTTAGACTAACTAATTAATTTTTAGCCATGAGAGCAATTTGGAAAGGACATATCCAGTTTTCGTTGGTAACGATCCCTGTCAGAGTTTACAATGCAATTGATACTGGCAAAACAATCAGCTTCAATTTGCTTACGAAGGAAGACCATAATCCTGTCAGTTATGAGAAAAAGGATAAAGTCACAGGTAAACCACTTCGCAACGAAGACATTGTGAAAGGGTATCAATATGAGCCAGGACAATTTGTAATCATCGAACAAGAGGATTTGGATAAAGTCAAGTTGAAAAGCGAGAAAGTGGTTGTGCTTGATGGTTTTGTCAAGTCGGAAGAAGTTCATCACACACTTTTTGAAACTCCTTATTTTATCGGCCCCGATGGCGATGTGGCCGCAAAGACTTACGGTCTGCTCATGCAAGTATTGAAAGAAAGTGGAAAGATTGGCGTGGGAAAAGTTGTGTTACGCGATCGGGAAACTCCTGTGTTGATTGCGCCTCACGAAAATGGTATGATGATGTACCGTCTGCGTTATCCTGAAGAAGTGAGAAGCATGAAAGAAGTGCCACAACTTCTTGAGGTAAAAGCTGACAAAGAACAGGTGAAACTTGCTAAAACTTTGGTTGACTCAATGACCACCAAGTTCAGCAAGATTGAGATGAAAGATCATTACTATGATGCACTTAAAGCAATCATTGATGCAAAAATAGCGGGCAAAGAAATTGTGACCGTTACAGAAGAAGAACCTAAAGTAATCGACATCATGACCGCCCTGAAGGCAAGCATTGATGCTGCCAAAAAGAAACCCATGGAGAAGGCAAAAGGTGCTGCCAAGCCAGAAGAGAAGAAGCAGCTTCGAAGAAAAGCGAGCTAGCCTTAATTATTTTCAATTTTATTTCTAATTCGCAATCGTTTTCGATCAAAACGTTCCATAACGCGTGCTAATACTGCGAAATAGCTTTTTATATTGCAGTATATGGCTCAATCTATCTCAGATTTAAGTGGCGATGCTCGCGTTATAATTGAAAACGTTCAACCTGTTGTTGATTTTGGAAAATACGCAGCGAAAAGAACAGTTGGTGAGCGGGTTGATGTAACGGCTCACATTTTTGCCGATGGCCATGACCACATCCGCGCTAGTGTTCTATACAAAAAAGCAGAATCTAAAAACTGGACTGAGCTCCCTTTAAAATTATTGTACAATGATGAGTGGATTGCTTCTTTCGTTGTTCGAGAGGAAGGGAATTACGTTTTCACCGTTCACGCTTGGATTGATCATTTTGAAACTTGGTACGATGGCTTCAAGAAAAAAGCTGACGCGAAACTCGATCTCAAAGTTGAATTGATGGAAGGAGCAATCATGCTCGGAAAACTAAGCAAGCAAAAACCTGATCTTTCAAAATTTGTTTCGAAGCTTGAAGACAAGAAAAAATATGCAGAATCTTTAGACCTTGTATTGAGTGAAGAGTTTGCAAGTGTAGTTGAAAATAATCCCTTAAAAGAAATTATTTCCAAGTCTGAGGAATTCACTGTTGTTGTTGAGTCATACAAATCAAACTTCAGCTCATGGTATGAATTTTTTCCGCGCTCATCATCACTAGAAAAAGATAAGCACGGTACTTTCAAAGACTGTCAAAAACTATTGCCGCGAATTGCTTCGATGGGTTTTGATGTGATCTATTTTCCACCAATTCATCCCATTGGAAAGATAAATCGAAAAGGAAAAAATAATAATGTAAGATCCACTGCGGGAGAACCGGGCTCACCTTGGGCTGTTGGAAGTGATGAAGGCGGCCACAAATCTATTTTGCCTGCCCTCGGTACACTTGATGATTTTAAAACGCTGATTAGTGAAGCAAAGAAATTGGGTATTGATATCGCTATGGATATTGCATTTCAGTGTGCCCCTGATCATCCTTATGTGAAAGAACATCCCGAATGGTTTGTTCTTCGTCCAGATGGTTCTATTCAATACGCTGAAAACCCGCCAAAAAAATATCAAGATATTTATCCGTTCAATTTTGAGTCATCCCAATGGAAAGAGTTGTGGGAAGAGCTAAAATCAGTTTTCATTTATTGGATTGAGCAAGGCGTAAAAATTTTCCGGGTAGATAATCCGCATACAAAGCCAATTCCGTTTTGGCAATGGGTTATAGCTGAAGTGAAAAGAAAGGACCCAAGTATCATTTTTTTGTCGGAGGCATTTACTCGTCCTAAGATCATGGCTTCGTTGGCTAAAGTAGGATTCACGCAATCATATACATACTTCACGTGGCGAGTAGCAAAATCTGAGATCATAGAATACATGACAGAGCTGACCAGCTCTCCATCTCGAAATTATTTCAGACCAAATTTTTGGCCAAATACTCCTGATATTCTTCCATATCACTTGCACGATAAAGGAGAAAACAGTTTCATTCTTCGGTATGCACTGGCTGCAACACTAAGTTCTAACTATGGAGTTTACGGACCAGCCTACGAATTTTACGACAACAAGCCATTCAATGGGAAAGAGGAGTACACTGACTCAGAGAAGTATGAAGTAAAAAATTATGATTGGAAACGCACCAATCGCATGACTGACATCATGACTTTGGTGAACAAAGCCAGAAAAGAAAATAAAGCGCTTCAGTCAACATGGAATATTGAGTTTTGTACAATTCAAAATGACAATCTCATTTCATTCATCAAATGCACAGATGATCTTTCAAACATCATTTTAGTTGTTGTGAATTTAGATGCACAAGGAACTCAATCTGGCTTCGTTCAATTGCCAAAAGTAAAACTGAAATTGGGAGACAAGATTAACGTGAAACTTCATGACTTAATCACTAACGAGCATTTTACATGGACACAAGAATGGAATTTTGTTGAACTCAATCCCAGCAAAATGCCATTCCATTTATTTAAATTAAGTATTCAAGAATCCAATATGTGATGGCGACACAAAAGAAAGGCGATCCGATTTGGTATAAAGATGCTGTCATCTATGAATTGAGTGTGCGTTCATTCTGTGATAGCAATGGCGATGGCATTGGAGATTTTCAGGGCCTAATTTCAAAATTGGATTACCTGGAAGATTTGGGCGTAAACACCATTTGGTTATTGCCTTTTTTTCCTTCACCTCTAAAGGATGATGGCTACGATGTCACTGACTATTGCGACATTCATCCGGATTACGGAACACTTTCAGACTTCAAGCAATTTTTGAAAGAAACGCACAGCCGTGGAATGAAGGTGGTGACGGAATTGATTTTGAATCACACCTCTGACGAACATCCCTGGTTTCAAAAATCGCGTAAAGCAAAATCAGGCTCACGCTTCCGCGACTATTACGTTTGGAGCAATTCAACGGATAAGTATAAAGAAGCTCGAGTAATGCTCGGAGCTAACCACGACAACTGGGCTTGGGATAATTTATCGAAGTCATATTACTGGCATAGGTTTTATCGTCATCAGCCGGAGCTCAATTATGACAATCCAGAAGTTCAATTAGAAATAATTAAAGCGATTGATTTCTGGATGAAGTTGGGAGTCGATGGATTCAGATTGCCATCTGTTCCATTTCTCTTTGAGCAAGAAGGAACCAACTGTGAAAATCTTCCACAGACACATGACTTTCTAAAAAAGATTCGTTCTCATATTGACAAGCACTACGATGATCGTGTGTTGATTGCCGAGGCAAACCTATGGCCTGAAGATGCCGCTGAATATTTTGGAAATGGCCAAGAGTGCAACATGTGTTTCAATTATCCATTGATGCCGCGTTTGTTTCTTGGACTACGAACTGAAGATAGTTATCCCATTATTGATATTTTAGAACAGACACCACAGACGCCAGAAAACTGTCAGTGGGCATTGTTCTTGCGCAACCATGATGAAGTTGGTTTGGAAATGGTAACAGATGAAGAGAAAGATTATCTCTTCAAAGCTTATGCTACCGATCCACACATGAAACATAACTTGGGTATTCGAAGACGGCTTGCACCGATGCTCAACAATGATCGAAGAAAAATAGAGTTGTTGTACGCTCTTTTATTCTCGTTACCAGGAACTCCAGTACTTTATTATGGCGATGAAATTGGGATGGGAGATAATATTTATTTAGGAGATCGATTTGGTGTCCGCACACCAATGCAGTGGAACATGAACCTCAACGCAGGTTTTTCAACAGCCAATCCTCAGAAACTTTTCCTTCCGATTATTACAGATCCAGTTTACCGCTATGAATCCGTAAACGTAACGATGCAAGAAGAAAACCCATCTTCATTGATGTGGTGGATCAAGAATGTTCTTGCGATGCGCAAACGGCTACAAGTTTTTGGACGAGGAGATTTGAGTTTTATAGAGAGTTCGAATGCAAAAGTGTTGTGCTTTGTTCGTAGTCACAAGAATCAGAGAGTAGTTGTAGTTGCCAACTTATCGCAGTTCTCACAAGCGACTACGCTTGATTTTTCGAAGTTTAATGATTGTGATGTTACCGAGGCATTCAGCCAAAATCGTTTTTTTGGAATTACCGGTCGTGATTACCCAATCACACTTGGCCCTTACGGATATTATTGGTTTCAAATCGATAGTTCAGAGAAAAAAGATGCAGGTTTTTCTTCAAGTGAATTGCCTCTTTTTCAGTCTGATCTTTCCTGGGAACGTACTTTTTCTGATTACGAAAATATTCGATTCATCGAACGGAAAGTACTTCAGCCTTTTATGCGTAAGTGCAGGTGGTTTGGTGGCAAAGCAAGAGCGATTAGCAAAATTTCAATAGATAAATTCATCCCACTTAAAACGGACGAAGACACTCACTACTTGATGGTAGTTGAAGTTCATTATGTTCAAAAATTGCCCGAACTCTATTTCCTACCTATTTCTTTTGCGCAATCTGAAACACTTTTTAGTAATGGTGATTACAATGCTCAAAGTGTAATCTGTCGTGCTGATTTTCAAGGTAAGATAGGCTTCTTAATTGACAGCAGCTATAATAAAGGTTTCCGTGATTTTCTTTTCCAGGCAATGGATAAGAAGATTCGAATCAAAGAGGATGGAGGAGCACTTGAATTCAATTGCGGAATCTATGTCAAGCTAAATTCAAAAGATGTTGACTCAAAAATTCTAAAAGCTGACCAGAGTAACACTGCAATTATTTATAATGATAATTTCTTCTTCAAATTTTATCGAAGGATAGAACGTGAAATAAATCCTGATCTGGAAATTGTAAGGTTCCTTTCGGAAAGCACAAGCTTTAGAAATTCACCGAGATATGCAGGAAGTATTGAATATAAAGACAATGATGGTCAGGTGATGGTGCTTGGTCTGTTACAAGAGAAAGTTGAAAACCAAGGTGACAGTTGGCAGATGACTACTGATTCTGTTGGAAGGTTTTACGAGCGCGTGATGACAGGAGCGAAGAAGGAGAAGCTACCTAAGATGATCAACAAAGCTTCCATCGCATTCGAAGAAGCACCTGAATTGATTCAAGAATTTATTGGCCGTGGTTTTTATGAAAGAGTTGTCCGGCTTGGTCAACGCACGGCCGAAATGCACTTGGCCCTTGCTTCAGATAATTCAAATCCAGCATTTGCTCCTGAAAATTTTACACCGAATTATCAACGTTCGTATTACTCGACTTTAAGAAAGTTAACGCGCGACCGTTTTAAACTTTTAGAACAATCTCTTTCCAAACTGAACCCAGAAACGCAAGCTTTGGCGCGCGAAGTTCTGGCTAAAGAAGATAAGTTGATGGAATGTTTTAGTGAAATTTACAAAGTGAAAATGAATGCAATTAAAACACGCATTCATGGAGATTATCATTTGGGTCAAGTGTTGTTCACAGGAAAAGATTTTGTCATCATTGACTTTGAAGGTGAACCTGGATTTAGCTTTAGCGAAAGAAGACTGAAGAAAAATCCACTTAAAGATGTTGCTGGCATGATGCGCTCGTTCCATTATGCTGCATTTGGAAAAATTTTATTGAATGAAAACTATCGCGAGCGAGATCTTGAATTCTTGAGCCAGTGGGCTGAGTTGTGGCAACACTATGTGAGCCGTTTTTACATGGGAGCTTACTTGGAGAAATTAGGACAAGAAAAAAGTCTTTCTGAAGGAGATGATATTCAAATGCACATCTACTTACTTGAGAAAGCAGTTTATGAATTAGGTTACGAACTAAACGGAAGGCCAGATTGGGTAATCATTCCGCTACGCGGAATTCTATACCAACTCAATCGTTTTGAGCAATCCAAAAATAATTAGCCTCAACTCTTTTATTTTCATTTATGGCTAAAAAGAAATCATCAGAACAACCCGAACAGAGCTTTAGTTTGCTTACTGATTTTGATGTGCACCTTTTCCGTTCGGGCAAACATTTCAAATTGTATGAAAAACTTGGAGCTCATTTAGTCACTCACGACAAACAACAAGGAACTTATTTTGCTGTGTGGGCACCAAACTCGAAGTCAGTTTCTGTAATAGGAAATTTTAATCATTGGCAATCCAGTGAACATAAACTTTCACCTCGGTGGGATGAATCAGGAATTTGGGAAGGATTTTTTCCGAACGTTAAAAAAGGGGAGACTTACAAATATGCGATTCATTCAAATACAGGAGAGTATTTAGAAAAGGCAGATCCTTTTGCATTTTTTGCCGAAGTGCCGCCTAACACCGCTTCCATTGTCTGGGATCATAACTACACTTGGAAAGACAAATCTTGGCTCGACAAAAGAAAAATAGATCAAGGTCAACCCAAACCTTACTCTGTTTACGAAGTTCACTTTGGAAGTTGGCGCAGAAATCCCGAGGACGGAAATCGTTCGCTGAGTTATTCAGAAATGAAACGTGAGTTGGTTGAGTATGTGAAAGAGTGTGGTTTCACTCATGTGGAATTTCTGCCGATGATGGAACATCCATTCTTCGGCTCGTGGGGATATCAGATCACTGGGTACTTTGCTCCAACAAGTAGATATGGCTCACCTCAAGAATTTATGGAGTTGATTGATGAATTCCATCAAGCTGGAATTGGCGTTATTCTCGATTGGGTACCATCACATTTTCCCGGTGACGCGCACGGACTTTACAAATTTGATGGAACAAACCTTTACGAACATGCAGATCCGCGCAAAGGGTTTCATCCAGATTGGAGCAGCTACATTTATAATTATGGCCGCAATGAAGTCCGATCCTTTTTAATTAGTAATGCGATTTTCTGGTTGGAATATTTTCATGCCGATGGACTACGCGTTGACGCAGTTGCCTCGATGTTGTACTTAGATTATTCACGCAAGGAAGGAGAGTGGATACCCAATCAATATGGCGGAAACGAAAACTTGGAAGCGATTAGCTTTTTGAAAGAGCTGAATGAAGTTGTTTACGCTTCACATCCAGATGTGGCTACGATTGCAGAGGAATCAACAGCATGGCCCGGGGTTTCACGCCCCACTTACCTTGGCGGCTTAGGCTTTGGGCAAAAGTGGATGATGGGCTGGATGCATGATACACTTCATTATTTTCAGAAAGACCCTGTGCATCGCAAGTTCCATCAAAATGAAATCACATTCAGTGTTATGTATGCCTTCACTGAAAATTTCATGCTACCGTTATCTCATGATGAAGTTGTGCATGGCAAAGGTCCAATCATCGGAAGAATGCCTGGAGATGAGTGGAGACGCTTTGCTAATCTTCGATTGCTTTATTCTTTTATGTTTACTCATCCGGGAACAAAACTTTTGTTTATGGGTGGAGAATTTGGTCAGACTTCCGAATGGAAGCATGATTCAAGCTTGAACTGGCACTTGTTGCAATATGATTACCATAGAGGCGTTTTGAATGCGATCAAAGATCTGAATGCTCTTTATAAAGATGAGCCTGCTCTTTATCAATTTCAATTTAGTGACAAAGGTTTTGAATGGGTTGATTATTCAGATCGAGAAAATAGTGTGATCGTCTTTCTCCGCAAAGGAACGGATCCTCAAGATTCATTGCTTGTTGCAGCTAATTTTACTCCTGAAGTCAGGACCCAATATAGGATTGGTGTAAATCATCGCGGCACATGGAAAGAGATTTTTAATTCGGATAATTTAAAGTATGGAGGTAGCGGTCAACTGAACCAAAGTTTGCAATTCACTTCTCCTGTAAAATATCATGGTCGAGATTACTCAATTACTGTTTCACTTCCTCCATTAAGCATTTGTGTATTCAAATTAGACAAAGCAGTGTCTGAGTTTGAATTGGAATAATTATTTTGCGCACTTAAACTCTTTATTGTTCATCCTTGTTTTCGATAAATGTCATCTAATAAGTTTGTTTGTATTCACGGTCATTTTTATCAACCACCCAGAGAAAATGCGTGGCTTGAAGTAATTGAAGTTCAAGATTCAGCCCATCCATACCACGATTGGAATGAACGCATCACGGCTGAGTGCTATGAGCCCAATGCTACTTCACGAATTTTGGATCAGGAGGGTGTGATTAGAGACATCGTCAATAATTATTCCAGAATCAGCTTCAATTTTGGTCCGACTTTGCTTTCATGGATGGAATTATATTCTCGTGAAACATACGATGCCATTCTTGAAGCTGACAAAGAAAGTTTAAAACGATATAATGGGCATGGTTCTGCACTTGCGCAAGTTTACAATCATATCATCATGCCGCTGGCGAATGCGCACGATAAGCAAACGCAGATTGTTTGGGGCATTCGCGATTTTGAACATCGATTTAGAAGGAAGCCTAAAGGAATGTGGTTAGCAGAAACCGCTGTTGATATTGAAACATTAGAAACACTTGCTGCAAATAATATTCAATTCACAATTCTAGCGCCCCGACAAGCCAAATCGGTGCGAAAAATAGGAGAGGAACAGTGGAAAGATGTCAATGATAAAACAGTAAACACTCAGCAAGCCTATTTGTGTAATCTTCCATCAGGAAAATCAATTCATTTGTTTTTCTACGATGGTGATATTTCACAATCGATAGCTTTCAATGGCCTTCTGAATGATGGGAAACATTTTGCTGAAAGTCTTCTTCGGCCAATTGATTTGAAAAATGATTCTCCTCAATTGGTTCATGTTGCAACAGATGGTGAAACATATGGTCATCATCATCGTCATGGAGATATGGCGCTTGCATTTTGTCTCGATTTCATTGAAAAGGATAACCGGTATAACCTTACCAACTACGCGCAGTATTTGTCACTTGTTCCTACAACTCAAGAGGCTAAGATTCATGACAACAGTTCTTGGAGTTGTGTTCATGGAGTAGAACGTTGGCGTAGTGATTGCGGTTGTAATTCTGGTGGAAAACCAGGGTGGAATCAACAATGGAGAAAACCTCTTCGTGAAGCGCTAGATTGGTTGCGTAATTCGGCTCTCGAAATTTTTGAACGCGAAGGAGAAAAAGTATTTAAAAATCCCTTTGACTCCAGGAACGATTATATCAACGTCATTCTTCATAGAAATGATGAAACGATAAGGAAATTCATCAAATCAAATGTGATAGAAAACGCTCAGGCAACAGATGTACTCCGTTTGATGGAAATGCAGCGTCACGCAATGTTGATGTACACAAGTTGTGGCTGGTTTTTTGATGAGGTGTCTGGTATTGAAACAACACAAGTCATGCAGTACGCTTGCCGTGTGATTCAGTTGGCCAGCCAAGTGGGTGGGACAGATTTAGAACCCGAATTTCTGCAGCGTCTTGAACTTGTTCCAAGTAATATTTCAATTCATAAGAATGCAGCTGAAGTTTATAAAAAATTTGTGCTTCCTTCTCGCACCAATCTAAAACGTGTTGGAATGCATTATGCTGTGTCGTCAATTTTTGATGAAGAACCAGAAGCACTTACTATTTTCAATTACAAGACCTTCAGCGAATCATTTTTAAAGAAGGAAGCTGGGGATCAGAAATTGGCTTTAGGTATTACGAAAGTAAAATCACTGGTCACTTTATCAGAGAAGAAATTTTCTTTTGCTGTAATCTGTCTTGGAAAGCATAACATCATAGGAAATATTTCTTTGGACATGGGTGCCGATAATTTTGCAAGCATGCAGTTCAGAATGGTAAAAGCTTTTGAAGAAGGAAGACTTGGTGATGTTATCAGTTTGATGCAATCGTATTTTGGTCAAGAAAAATATACGATATGGCAATTGTTCAGTGATGAGAAAAGGAAAGTCCTTGAACTGATTGCCCAAGAGAGTCTTTCTGAACTAGAAAGTTCACTTCGTAAAAGCTATAATAGCGACTATCAGTTAATTACCGCTTTAGCTAATAACGGTATTCCCATGCCGAACACCTATCGAACGGCATTTGAGTATATTTTGAATGCTGATCTTACAAAATGTTTTAACTCGGATAAATTAAATGTTAGAACAATGGAGAGGATTGCGGAAGAACTCGAACGCTGGAATCTAAAAATCGAAGATGCAAGCAAACTATCTAGACTATCGAGTGAAAGTATTTTCAAAGAACTTAAGCGAATTGGAGGTGAGCGCGGAAATGTAAAAAGAGCTCAACGTCTCAATCGAGTGTTCCCTTTGTTAGAAAAATTTGGCCTTGAACCCAATCTTCATAAAAGTCAAAACACCTATTTTGAAATTTCTAAGGAAGAACAAAAAAATCCAACGGAAGACAATGATTGGAAAGAGCAATTTTCACGTCTTGGTGAAAATCTTGGTGTAAAAGTAAGTTAGAAACTTGTTCGAAAAGACTTTTTATATCTTCGCGCAGCAAAAATCAGAAGCATGTCAGAGCATTTAGTTAAACATACCCGCAAAGCATTTTCAATTTTTAGATTAAAAGATATGGGCTGGAAACACAAAGCATCGGAATTGTTATTTGAAGTTTTTATTATAGTGGTGGCCGTAAGTATTTCGCTTTTGTTGGAAAGATGGAGAGAAAAATCACTGGATCGCGAACATGAAACGGAATTTCTAGAAGGGCTTAAAACCGACCTGATCAGTGACATTGAGGAGATGAGAGGAGACTCAGTTTCTTACATGAAATTGATGAAAGCCTATGGATACTTTATAAGAAACGCAAAGAAGCCGATGGATAGCGCACAGTTTTATATTAACTCTATCTATTCGGCTGCTTCCTTTCAAGCAAACAGTTCACGATTTGAAGGCTTAAAATCTTCTGGCAAACTAGATATCATTGAAGATTCGGAATTGAGAAATCGCATTCTATTGTTTTATCAAGAGAATATACCATCCTTAGTTTCTAGTACTGAAATATTTTTAACTTCAAGTCGGAATCCACTGGTTGATGTCCTTGATCACGAATTGAATTTTGAAAGCAAAGAAAAACTTTCAGAATCAATCAGTACAACAATGAGCCGTCTGTACCCACAAAATATCTTGATGAGCCGTAAAGGTTTTATTGACGAAATTCTTTCAAGGTATCAAGTGTCATTGAAAAGCGCTCGAGAGATAGTTCATCGAATCGAGGAGAAGGAGCATAAGGAATAGCTCAGCTTTCGGAAAACTCGTTTTCACTTTTCGCAATCACAATGGTTGCAACTCCATTGCCAATAATGTTGGTAATGGCGCGAGCTTCGCTCATGAATTTATCGATTCCAAGTAAGAACGCCAATCCTTCCACTGGGATTTTGTGAATCGCTGTTAATGTTGAAGCTAAAACGATAAAACCACTACCAGTTACTCCTGCAGCACCTTTTGATGTCAGCATCAAAATTCCAAGAATCGTAATCAACTCGCTAAAGCTTAGTTCAACTTTGTACAATTGCGCGATGAATAAAACGGCCATTGACAAATAAATTGAGGTACCATCTAAATTGAATGAATATCCAGTTGGGACAACTAAACCTACCACTGATTTACTGCAACCAATTTTCTCCAGTTTTTTCATCAATGTCGGCAAAGCGGCTTCTGAGGATGAAGCTGCAAAGACAATTAAGATTTCTTCTTTTATTGTTTTAAGAAAATTCCAAATACTGAATTTGTAATAGCGAAGTATTGATCCAAGGATAAATGTGACAAAGAGAAACATCGTGATGTAAACACAAAGCATCAATTTGCCCAGAGGTAGCAATGACTCAAGTCCGAATTTCCCAACCGCAAAAGCAATTCCACCGAATGCACCAACAGGAGCGAGGTACATCACATATTTCAGAAGTTTGTAGATTATAGTTGATGCGGCTTCAATTTTAGGAATAATTTTCTCTTTACTCCTTGAGTAATTGATTATCACTCCAGCTATGATTGCAATCAGCAAAACTTGTAATGTGAAATTCGACAAAAAGAAATTAAGCCAGCTAAAGCCATGATCTGCTTTGGTATATTTTGATGCGTCTTCAGTTTGGAGTCCTGAAATTTCAACATGACCTGGTTTGATCACCATTGCAACAGCAATTCCGGTAGCCAGCGCTAGTGTAGTTACAACCTCAAAGTAGATAAGTGCTTTTACACCAACTCTTCCTACCTTCTTCAAATCGCCAACGCCACTAATTCCTAATGTAATGGTGATGAAAATAATGGGAGCAATGAAGATTTTTATGATTTCTACGAACCACTTACCCAAAAACTCCATTTGAATTGCGAGTGCTGGAGCGAAGTGACCAATAAGTATACCTGCGACAATAGCAGCAATTACCAAGAAGGCAAGATTGCTAACTATTTTTTTTAAAGAGATCAAAGAGTAGAGTGGAGCTGGCGAAGCGTGATCATCTTTCCTTGTTCCGCGTCCCAAAGCTTAAGGCGCAAACAGCGCGCGACCTCAACTGGATTCCAAGATGTTGTCGGAACATCTTTAAGTTCAGGCATACTCGCCATCGCTTCAGGAAGCCTGTAAAAAGGTATTCTCGAATTTAAGTGGTGAATGTGATGATAACCGATGTTTCCTGTGAACCAATTCATAACAGGGTTCATGATCATCCGGCTTGTTGAAGTGATGGCCGCAAGATCGTAAGCCCAATCATGGTTTTCTCTGAATTGTGCGCCAGGAAAATTATGTTGAGAATAGAAAAGATAGGATCCCATTCCGAAAGCAAGGAAGAAAGGAAAAAACCATGCGAGGAAGAACACAACTGGACCAAAATAATAAGCGACTGCAAATGAGACCGCAAAATGAAAAACAAGCGCTATTAGTGAATCAATATGCTTCTTAGGGCTTTCAAAATATGATTTAAGATTCAGCCAGTAAATGAAGAGAGTGAAGTATCCGAGTATAACTGTTAGCGGGTGTCTGTTGATAAGATATAATCGCTGCTGCTTTTTGGTTAGTTTCAAGAAGCGATTCTTACAGACTGTTGGGTAAGAACCAATTCCACTAAGTGTCAGTTTCGAATTATTGTTGTGATGATGATCGTGAGACCTCTTCCAAATCGTTTCTGGTGCCAATAAATAAACCCCAACAAAGGTCATAATGAACTTGGCAATTTTCGATTCCTTTAAAATGGCTCTGTGTTCATAATCATGATAAATCACAAAGAGACGCACATATAGTAAACCACAAACAATGCTGCTTGTGATTTTGACATACAATGGAATGCTTTGGATAAATCCTAGAGAAAGAAAGGCTACAATAAGAGAAATTGTTCCAAGCAACTCAATCCAACTTCGAACCGGATATTCACAACTGAATTGTTTGCTATCATCGATTAATTGTTTGCCAGAGCGCATAGACAATCCAAATTAAAGTTTCGCAAAGGTAACAAATTAATTCACTGCTGAGGTGGCCGTTTGTGCTTCCATCGCTTATGTGACCATAACCAAATCACCGGATCCTTGATTATTTGTTCTTCAAGTCTTCTGGTAAATTTTTCCAATATTTCCCCTTCAGCGGTTGTGGCAGGATTTTCAAAGAGAAGTTCTGGAGTAAGATCATAATAGCCTCGGCTTTTCCTCTCCACACGCATGTAAACAACGGGGTAGTTAAATTTAACAGCAAGCTTTTCTGGACCATTATAGACCGATGTCTCTTGATTAAGAAAAGTAGTCCAATAAGGATTAGTTGTTGTAGCAGCTTGGTCGGCAATCAGTGCGGTAGCAGTAAGATTCCTCCTGTTAGCAACCATATCTCTCAGCGTCAAATCAGCAGGCGTGATTTTAGTTCCGAATTTGGTGCGCATGCGTGTCATCATACTCTCAAAATACGGATTGGTAAGAGGTCGGTAAATCACTATGAGTTGATATTTTTTATATAAGGAAAAGCTTGGTCCTGCCCATTCCCAGTTTCCGTAGTGACCCATCACGATAATAATACTTCTTTTTTCTTCAAACATTTTATCAAGCCAGTCGGCAGGATGATAGACACAATGCTCACTTGCCTCTTTTTCAGTCATTGTTAGTGTCTTCAATGTTTCTAGAGTCAGATCGCATAAATAGCGAAAATACTTATCGCAGAGCTCCTCGATTTCTTTCTCTGATTTTTCAGGAAAGGAATTTTTGAGATTGGTCTTCACCACGTTCTTCCTGTAACCAGAAATCTTGAATAAATAAAATAAGGCATCCGAGAGGAGATACATCGCCCAAAATGGCAATAGAGCGATGAGGTACAAAAGCGGATAAACTAGATAAAATACGATTCTCTGCATCACACAAAAATAAAAAAAAGTGTAGCTACAAGTGAGGCAATTTTTATTTCGAACAATCGCTTTTGGTATCAATTCTAATAACGATATTTCCTCACCCAATACAAACTCATGAAAAAATTTTTAACAACAAAATCTGCTTTAATTGGCTTTGGTCTCGCAACAGTCTCTTTTATAGTTTATTACTTCGTAAGTCATCCGGCAAAGGCGACATACTCGGATATAAATCCTGCTTTCGCTGAATACATTTCTTCTTACACATCGTCATCAGTAACATCGGGTTCAGTGATTAGAATTGTGTTGACTAACGATGCTGTTGATTCCACTGCGATTGGCGAATCTTCTACAAAACTTTTTGATTTTAGCCCATCGTTAAAGGGTACGACTATTTGGCTAGACAAACGTACAGTTGAATTCAGGCCATCTTCCAGGATGAAATCTGGGCAGGTGTATGAAGTGTTATTCTATCTGTCAAAAGTGGTTCAGGTTTCTAAGGATCTTTCCACATTCAAGTATACTTTTCAGGTAATCCCGCAGAATTATGAACTCGCAATCAACAATGTCCGTCCGTACGAAAAAACTGAATTGAAGCGCCAGAAAATCGAGGCCACAATCTTTACGGCTGACTTTGCAGAAAGTGTGAGTGTTGAAAGAATGGTTTCGGCTGAACAAGAAAACAATTCCCTAAAAATAAGTTGGTCTCATACGTCTGATGGCAAGCAGCATTCTTTTGTTGTTGAAGATGTTTCTCGTAAAGAAGTGGCGAGTAAGGTTATGATATCTGTAAAAGGAAGTGGACTTGATATTGACCATGATGAAAGCGAAGAAGTTGAGATTCCCGCACTTAATGATTTTAAGGTTACTAATGCTCGCGTGGAGCAAGGAACTAATCAAGTAGTCGTCATTCAATTTTCAGATCCATTAAATGAAAAACAAAACCTTGAAGGATTGATAACTCTCGCTAATGTAGGCACAGTCGACTTTGAAATAAAAGACAATGAAGTTCGAGTGTTTCCGCCAGTGCGTCAAGCAGGAAATCATTTACTTACGGTAGAAGAAGGGGTGCTGAATATTTTGAACTACAAAATGAAAAAAAGCGCTTCAATCGATCTTACTTTTGAACAACTGGCGCCAGCTACTCGCTTTACAGGCAAAGGCAGCATTCTCCCAAGCAGTGATGGATTGATTCTTCCATTTGAAGCAGTGAATCTTAAAGCGGTAAATGTTCAAATCATAAAAATTTATGAAAGTAACATTCTTCAATTTTTGCAGACCAACAGTATTTCTGGGAATGAACAATTAAGACGAGTTGGTAAGCCCGTATTGAGCACTAAAATATCGTTGGAGAATTCAGGAGTAACAGATCTTGGTAAATGGAATCGCTTCACACTCGACTTGGCAAAATTGATTTCAGCAGAACCAGGAGCAATTTATCAAGTGCGTATCAAGTTTAAGAAAGAAGACGCTGTGTATGTCTGTGATCAAAGTGATAACGACAACAGTGGAGAAGAATCAAATTCTTTTGAGCAAGAAGAAGATTTTAATGAAGATCAAGAATTCAGTTACTTGGGATTCTTATGGGGAAGACTACTACTATGATGAAGGTTATGATTGGCAGCAACGCGACAATCCTTGTCATTCATCTTATTATAACGGCTCGAGAAAAATTACTCGTAATGTGCATTGCCTCTGATTTGGGTTTGCTTGCGAAACAAGGAGCTAATGGAAAAACATTAGTTATTGTCAATGATTTAAAATCAACAAAACCATTAAGTGGAATTCAAGTTGAGCTATATGATTTTCAACAACAGTTGATTACTCAAGCAACTACCGGAAGCGATGGGAAGGCAGAATTGCAATCAACAAGCAAGCCTTTCGCAATTATTGCTAAATCTGGAACACAGCGTGGTTATATGAAACTTATCGATGGAGAGTCGCTTTCACTTAGCAATTTTGATGTGGGAGGTGAGCAAGTTAGTCGCGGCCTCAAAGGTATGATCTATGGTGAACGTGGAGTCTGGAGGCCTGGAGATTCACTTTATCTCAGTTTTATTCTTGAAGACAAAATGAAACTGCTTCCAGGAAATCATCCTGTTATTTTTGAATTACAAAATCCGCAAGGCCAAATTACCAGTCGATTGGTGAGATCATCATCAGAGAATGGCTTCTACAATTATTTGCAACAGTTACGTCACCAGATGCGCCTACAGGCTATTGGTTAGGCAGAGTAAAGGTAGGAGGAACCGAATTTACACAACCTATTCGCATTGAAACAGTAAAGCCAAATCGATTGCGAATCAAACTAGATTTTGGTGTTGATAAAATCATTGCTCAAAACAGTAATGTAAATGGAAAACTTCAAGTGGATTGGTTGCATGGCGCTCCTGGCAAAAATCTGAAAACACAGTTCGAAGTTTTGCTGACCAAGGGAGAAACAAAGTTTGCGCGCTATCCAGATTACGTTTTTGAAGATCCTTCAAAGAAATTTACTAGCGAAGCAAAACCTATTTTTGAAGGATTCACAGATGCTAACGGAAGTGCAACAGTAAACGCAACACTCGCGGCTACATACGATGCTCCAGGTATGCTCAATGCCATCTTCAGAGGTAAAGCGTTTGAGGAAAGTGGCAATTTCAGCATCGATAATTTTAGTATTCCTTATTATCCATACACATCATTCATTGGGATTCGCACGCCACAAGGAGATAAGATGAGAGGAATGCTTCTGACTGATACAACACATCATGTGGATGTTGTAACTGTTGATGCAGATGGAAGCGCAGTTAACCGCGACAATGTTCAAATGAGTATTTATAAACTCAGATGGCGCTGGTGGTGGGATAACTCCTCTAGTGGCGATGCAGTTTATATGTCTGGAGAATATGCTGAGCCTATTTCATCAGGAAAGATTAATACGGTAAATGGAAAAGGGGTTTGGAGTTTCAAAATAAACAGGCCTGAATGGGGAAGGTTTTTGATAAAAGCAACGGATCCTATTTCAGGACATACAACCGCAAAGGTAGTTTACATCGATTGGCCAGGCTGGGCAGGTCGAGCTCGCAACGAAGGTAGTGCTGCAACCATGCTTTCTTTCTCATCAGACAAACCTCAGTACAATATCGGTGAGAAAGCCACACTCACTATTCCGGGAAGTGATAATGGAAGAGCATTGATAAGTATTGAAAATGGTAGTCGAGTGATTAAAACATTTTGGCTTGAAACGAAGAAAGGTGACAATCCATTCACATTTGATGTGACTGAGGAAATGACACCAAATATTTTTGCGAATGTCACGATGTTACAACCACATGCGCAAACTTCAAATGATCTTCCAATTCGTTTGTATGGAGTTATCCCAATTCAGGTTGAAAATCCAGCTACACATTTGAGCCCAGTTCTTTCAATGCCAGAAGTATTGGAACCTGGACAAGAAGTAACGATTAAAATTTCAGAGCAGTCGAATAAAAAGATGACCTACACAGTAGCGATGGTTGATGAAGGATTGCTGGACTTAACACATTTCAAAACTCCTGATGCTTGGACACGCTTTTATGCACGTGAAGCAATAGGCGTGAAGACATGGGATTTATATGATCAAGTCATGGGCTCATTCGGTGGAAAAATTGAACGTCTGCTTGCAATCGGTGGTGATGGAACCATTGCTGCAAAAGAAGATGATTCGAGAGCAAATCGCTTCAAACCTGTAGTAAAATATTTTGGACCATACACCCTGAGTGGTGGATCAAAGGAAATCAAATTCACTATGCCACAATACATTGGTTCTGTTAAAACGATGGTCGTCGCTGGTTATGAAGGTGCTTATGGAAAAACAGAAAAAGCAACACCTGTTCGCAAGCCTTTGATGGTGCTTGCAACGTTACCTCGCGTTCTTGGCCCTGAGGAGAAAGTAAAACTTCCGATCACTCTATTTGCGAATGAAAAAAACATTCGTAGTGCAAATATTAATATCAAAGTATCTGGACCCGTTAGTTTGCCTAGCGGAAATAGTAAATCGGTCAATTTCACTGATCGTGATTTAACTACTGATTTTGAACTTGTAGTGAAAGGTGCTACTGGGGTCGCAAAAGTTGAAGTGACTGCAACCTCAGGAAATTATAAAGCAACAGATGTCATTGAAATTGAAGTTAGAAATCCGAATCCTCCGGTAAGCAAAGTTCAAGATGTTGTTTTGGAAGCAGGAAAGAAATGGTCTGCACCAGTAAATGCAATTGGTATTTTAGGAACAAATTCTGCAACGCTTGAAGTTTCTAATTTACCACCGATCAATTTGGGTCAGCGTCTTCAATATTTGATTCATTATCCTTACGGTTGTATTGAACAGACTACCTCATCCGTATTTCCTCAATTGTATTTGTCGAGCATCAAGCAGCTTACTGAAAACGAAAAATCAGCTATTCAAAAAAATGTGAATGCTGCGATCGAAAGATTAAAATCGTTTGTCAATAGAGATGGTGGGTTCTCTTATTGGCCAGGAGGTGATGATTCCGATAGTTGGGGATCAACTTATGCTGGACATTTTCTTGATTGAAGCAGCAGGTAAAGGCTATTTTGTTACTGATGATATGTTGAAGCGATGGAAGAAATATCAGCGCAACAAATCACAAGGATGGAGAAGAAATAATGAATACTATTCAAATGAATTGACTCAGGCTTATCGCCTTATACACACTTGCACTTGCTGGCGATGCCGATTTAGCGTCCATGAACAGATTGCGTGAAATGTCAAATCTTCAACCCGTAGCAGGGTGGATGCTTGCTGCAGCCTATGCAAAAGCAGGTCAACCAGAGGCGGCAAAGAAATTGATTTCAAATTTGTCGATGGTTGTTAAGCCATATCAGGAGATGTGGTATTCCTACGGATCTGATTTGAGAGACAAAGCATTGATTCTTGAAACACTTGTGCTTTTAGGCGAACGTCCGAAAGCATTTGAATTAGTTAAAGAAATTTCAAATTCTTTGAGCAATGACAATTATTGGATGAGCACTCAAACGGTTTCGTGGTGCCTCAAATCGGTAAGTTCCTTTGCTGGAATTGAGCAAAAGGGAGAGTTGAAATTCTCATACTCTTATAATGGCAAAGATGTAAACGCTATGACGCAGCTGCCAATCGCTCAGGTTAATTTGCAGGTTGATGGAGTAAAGAATAATAACCTTAATCTGACTAATGACAGCAAAGGCGTTCTCTTTGTTCAGAATCATTAGCGAGGGAACTCCTGCTCGAGGCCAAGAAGAAAATGCATCCAATAATTTAGTGATGGATGTATCGTATGCTGATACAGATGGAAATCCAGTCGATCCTTCTCAAATGGAGTTAGGGAAAGAGTTTGTGGCTACCGTTATGATTAATAATCCAGGTTCGCGTGGAGCGTATAAAAATATGGCTTTGAGACAGATTTTCCCCTCAGGATGGGAAATCAATAACCTAAGATTGGAAGGAACGGAAAACCGACTTACTTATGATAAACCGACATATCAGGACATTCGTGATGATCGGGTTTATACATATTTTGATATAAACCCTAATCAGCGAAAGACTTTCAAAGTGCTGCTTACAGCGAGTTATGCAGGTGAATATTATCTTCCCGCAGTGACTTGTGAAGCGATGTATGATCATAGTGTTTATTCAAGGGAAAAAGGCAGAGTTGTAACGGTGACGAAGCCGCTTAGTCAATAATAATTCGAGGTTGGTAAATTATTTTGGATGTTGATGATACGCATCATCAAAAAATACTGGATTTATTTTTTGTTGACTGTAGTGATTGTCATCTACTATTTCTCTTTGCCATTGAGAATATTTAATGATCCATATTCTACGATCATAAATGACAAGAATGGAAATCTTTTAAGTGCATCCATCGCTTCTGATGGTCAATGGCGATTTCCACTGTCGACTCAAGTGCCAGAAAAATTTAAACAGGCAATAGTCCTTCTGGAAGACAAGCGATTTTACAATCACCCTGGTGTTGATATGCTTTCAATTGCTAGAGCTGTAAGACAGAATATTGCTGCAGGCAGAGTAATAAGTGGCGGCAGCACATTAACTATGCAAGTGATGCGCATGTCGCGTAAGAATAAGCCTCGCAACCTTTTTCAAAAGATCACTGAAGTTGTTTTAGCAACGCGATTAGAGTTACGATACTCAAAAGAAGAGATATTAAACCTCTATGCTACTCACGCGCCTTTTGGAGGTAACGTTGTAGGATTGGAGGCAGCCTGTTGGCGTTTTTTTGGAAGAACTCCCAGAAGAGCTCAGCTGGTCAGAGGCTGCACTCCTCGCAGTTCTCCCAAATAACCCGTCATTAATTAACCTAAGTAAAAATAGAGCCAAACTAAAGCTAAAACGTGATAAGTTATTGGATAAGATGTTGAGACAAGGTTTACTTGATTCAATGTCTTTACAACTTGCAAAGGCTGAATTGGTGCCCGGAAACCCTCTGCCATTGCCTCATCTCGCGCAGCACTTACTTGTACGTGCAATTAAAGAAGGACGAAGTCAAGAACGAGTGTTGACAACGATTGATGCTGGCCTTCAACAGAATACCATTCAAATCATCAATAATCATTATGCGCGGCTGAAAGCAAACCATATTTATAATGCTGCCGTGATAATCGCGGAAGTAAAAACGGGTCATGTTCTTTCGTATGTCGGTAATACAAAATCTGGTTTTGAAAATAATGAAGATGTTGATGTCGCTATAGCTCCAAGGAGTACAGGTAGTATTTTGAAACCAATTTTATATGCAGCTATGATTGGTGAAGGTAAAACTCTGCCACACATGCTTTGGCCTGATATACCCACACTTATCAATGGATATTCTCCTAAGAATTTTTCCAAAGAATATGACGGAGTAGTTACTGCAAGTTCTGCTTTGATTCGTTCCTTGAATATTCCAGCCGTACATGAATTGAAAGAATATCGATATGAAAAGTTGTATAACAAATTAAAGGACGTTGGCATTACAACACTTACGCAGCCTGCCGATCATTATGGACTTTCGCTGATTTTAGGTGGGAGTGAAGGCACATTGTGGGACATCACTGGAGTGTATGCATCGATGGCTCGAACTTTGAATAATTTTTTCGAGCAACCCGGATTAATGCGATATAGTAAAACTGATTTTCATCCACTCTCATATACAAAACAAGAAGAATCAAAAAGGACTTGGGAATCATCATCGTTTCTTACAGCGGCTTCAATTTTTTCGACATTTGATGTTCTTCAAGAAGTCTATCGGCCAGGAGAAAATTCAGGTTGGAAGAATTTCTCTAGCACCAAAAGAATCGCTTGGAAAACAGGCACAAGCTTTGGTTTTCGTGATGGCTGGGCCATTGGTGTAAATCCGGATTATGTAGTCGGAGTTTGGGTTGGAAATGCGGATGGAGAGGGTAGGCCTGGGCTTACGGGAACAGAATCAGCCGCCCCAATCTTATTTGATGTTTTTTCAATGCTTCCGGGCAATTCTTGGTTTCAAAAACCTATTGCTGAGATGACTGAAGTTGCAATTTGTATGAAGAGTGGCCATAGAATTTCTGCTTTCTGTGATGAAAGCTATACACTTTGGGTCGATAAAGCTGGATTGCAAACTTTGCCATGTCCTTATCACCAAAAAGTATTTCTTTCAAGCGATCGGAAATATCGAGTACATGCTAGCTGCGAGTCGCTCTCGAAAATAATTGAAGCCAACTGGTTTATTTTGCCACCTGTGCAAGAGTATTATTATAAATCAAAAAGGCTAAGCTATAATTCGTTGCCTCAGTTTCGCAGCGACTGTAGAAATTCAAATGCTGTTGCCTCGATGGATTTGATTTACCCAAAGCCAAATGCTAAGATTTTTATTCCGAGGGAATTGGATGGAACACTGAGTAACACTTTGTTTGAAGCAGCTCATCGTAATCCGTCAGCGACCATATTTTGGCATGTTGATGAGACCTTTATAGGTGCAACTAAGAAAACGCACAAGCTCGAACTGAGCCCAACGAAGGGAAATCACAAACTGACCTTAATAGATGAATTTGGTGAAACAATCAAAGCTAATTTCAAAATAGAATAATGCTCTTATTGCATTACATCAAACGTGAGTGTGACACTGTGACGTCCTTGGTAGGCAGAATACTTTATCGGGAATGTATAAGTTTCACAGATAGCTTTTACAATTGAAAGTCCAAGCCCCAATGACTGTGATTTTGAATTTGATTTTACAAAACGTTGAAACAATTTTTCAGTCTCAACTTCTGTAGGTTCACCTGTATTTGTAATCTGTAGCATCCTCTCGTTCAACTTAATTACAATTTCTCCGGAAGGCAAGTTGTGCTTAACGGAATTTACTATCAGATTCTCCAATAATATCTCACACAAAAATGGATGCATTTTTATCAACAAAGGTTCTTGAAAATCTTTGATGACGTTGATTGATTTTAGTTTTATCAGTTCATCTAGACCATCAAGAATTTTTTCAATTATTTCAGCTACGTTAATATTTGAAACATCGTGAAACTGCCTGTTGTCTATTTTATAAAGAATAATCAGAGCTTCATTTAATTTGGAAAGCCTGCCTACAGCCACTGTGGCGGAATTTATTAGCTCCATCTGATCCTTTGTTAAATCAGATTGCATGAGTATCTCAAGCTTATTCCTAACAATGGCTAGGGGAGTTTGGATTTCGTGCGAGGCACTTTCAGAAAATTCTTTTTGAATATTAAATTCACGATTGATCTTCACCGACATCTTTTCAATTGCAGCGGACAATTCATTGAATTCATCTATTGAGTCCATCGGCAATTTCATGCTTTGAGCCAGATCGACTTTATAGTGCGTGATTTTATCAAGTGTAAAATAAAACGGCTTCCATATTTTTTTTGAGACTTGATTGTTCACTAACGTCAAAATCAACACGAGTGCAGCAAACAAAAGGGCTTCCAATATGACAACGCCTTCAAGGAGCTCTTTGTGTTCGATGATTCCTCTTCTTACATGAATAACATAAGCTTTGCCTTTTATGTTTTTTTTCAACGTAAGTTGACGATAATCAATGTAGGCGTCTTCAACGGCATCAAATATGGTTGTGTCGCTCAATGACTCTGACTCTAAATCAATTTTTTCTACAGGAACAATTCCGAGCATGTTGGCGGAATAGCGTTGAAACAAAACCAAGCTATCTGAATGCTCTAATTGCTTTACGATGTATTCCTTTCTTTCCTGAAGCTTGTTGTTAATGTCTCCGTCAATGATTACCAAGAACAGATAATAGAAAAGCATCCCTCCGAGACAAAAAATCAAAAGAGAAATTCCGATAAAATATTTCGTTGTCTTATCAAGAAGCTTCATTGGCAGTGAACTTGTAGCCGACTCCGTAAACAGTAGAGAGATAATCTCGCGCTCCGGCTTCAATCAGTTTTTTTCTCAGATTGCTGATGTGTGCATATAGAAAATCGTATGAATCTGCGGAGTCAATGTAATCGCCCCATAAATGTTCAACGATTGATTCCTTGGTGAGCACTTTATTTTTATTAGTGATAAAATAAACCAATAGGTCAAATTCTTTTTTTGTCAACAGGATGGCTTTGTCTTTAACAAAAGCCTGAAGTGTTTCAGGGTTAACATGAATTTCAAAAAACTCGATCTCCTTTTTTCCTTCAAATTTTCTCCTTCTCAGTACTGAGCGAATCCTTGCGTTGAGCTCGGATAAATTGAAAGGTTTAGTAAGATAATCATCTGCGCCAATATCGAGACCATGAATTTTGTCTTCCAAAGAATTTTTTGCAGATATTATTATAATACCTGTATTGTCAACTTTTCTTTTCAATATTTCGATGAGCTGCAAGCCACTTCCACCAGGCAATCCAATATCAGCAATGATACAATCATAATTGTACAGATTGATCTTCATTACACCATCATGATAATCATGAGCTTCTTCACAAACGTAACCTTCCATTTTAAGGTAAGTGCTTATTGAACTCAACAGCTCCTTTTCATCTTCCACAATTAGAACCTTCATAACTCTTTTGACAAACTGAATTAAGTTATTTGTTTGGTTAAAAATACAACATAAAGAAAGGCCAACTCATAAAATGAGCTGGCCTTAACATCACCCCCTCAAAAACCTCGTAAAACTCAACAGCAAATTTTCGTATACCATGGCAAATTCTGGCGAAACGGCATTTGTATTTGAGCCTTTTGAGCTTGTTGACGACTCAAAGGAAACAGCTGATTCTAAAGCAAGTCTTTAGAACCAAAAAATTGATTCTGACCACATATTGGGCTTTTTTTACGCTTAAGTATCTCTTTAGAATTGCTAAAGGTTTTACCTGTTGTTTTGCCGCCTTAAATTCAACACAAAAGCGTTTCTGACGATGGCAATTGAATCTCTTAGAAACCTCTTTTATAAGAGACTTGTCATTAGATTAAACCACAACCCTAAAAAATCGTCAAATTTGTTTCGTGAAAAAAGTATGCACTATGAAAAGATTTCTTGTTCTAATTAGTTTCTGCACTTTGTTGTGCGCTTTTGGTTGTTCATCAAAGCATGAGGAGAAAGAGGGTGAATTTAATTTCCTGGTAACAAGCCCGTTGAGAAGAGACACTACAGTCACTCGTGCGTACGTATGCCAAATCCGTGCAATACAACATATCGAGTTAAGGGCTCTTGAAAAAGGTTATTTACAGAATATTTATGTAGACGAAGGTAAGTTCGTGAAGCAAGGTCAAATGATGTTTCAAATTATGCCCATGCTTTATGAGGCTGAACTTAGAAAAGCAGAAGCAGAAGCAAAGTTTGCAGAGATCGAATATTTAAATACAAAACAACTTGCAGATAGCAATGTGGTTTCGCAAAATGAACTGGCGCTAGCCAAAGCCAAATTGGACAAAGCAAATGCCGAACGAGGTTTGGCTCAAGTGCATCTTGGATTCACAAGAATCGCTGCTCCATTTGATGGAATTATGGATCGCTTCTATGTGCGATTGGGAAGTTTGGTGAATGAGGGAGATCTAATTTCAACATTGTCTGATAACAGCGAGATGTGGGTGTATTTTAACGTTCCTGAAGCTGAGTACCTCAACTATAAAACAAACTTGAAAAAAGACAGTTTGATGAGAGTAAAGTTGTTGATGGCAAATGCTGAGCAGTTTGAATATTCTGGTGTTGTAAAAACTATCGAAGCTGATTTCAATAATGAAACAGGAAACATTGCTTTCAGAGCAACTTTCCCTAATCCAAAAGGCCTGTTGCGTCACGGAGAGACAGGCAATGTAATCGCTACCGCCATGTTAAAGAATGCATTGATCATTCCTCAGAAATGTACTTTCGAAGTACTAGAAAAGAAATATGTCTTTGTAGTTGATAAAGAGAACGTCATCAAGCAGAGAGAATTACAATTTCTGCTGAAATGCCTGATTTGTATGTTATATCTTCTGGCCTAGCTGAAAGCGATAAGATTATGCTTGAAGGAATTCGCAAAGTGAGAGACAATGAAAAGATTGCGGAGTACAAGTACGAGGATCCGAAGAAAGTTCTTCCTCGCTTAAAAGTCTATGTTGAATAATTCCATAATATAAGTAGCTCGAAAATGTTTAATGCGTTTCTAAAAAGGCCGGTACTAGCCATCGTGCTTTCGCTTGTGATTATCTTCATGGGCGTACTTGCCATTGATACACTTCCAACATCTCAGTTTCCGTCCATTGCACCTCCCGTGGTCATGGTTTCCGCATCTTACCCTGGAGCTAGTGCGAAAACACTGACCGAGTCTGTAATTATTCCAATTGAGCAAGCGATCAACGGTGCTTGGGGCATGCGGTACATGACTTCTGATGCAACCAGTGCTGGTGAAGCAAACGTCCAGGTGATATTTGAGCCAGGTACTGATATTAACCAAGCTCTAGTCCAAGTTTCCAACCGCGTTGAGCAGGTGAGAAACCGATTGCCAATATTGGTGCAACGCGAAGGTGTGATCATCACTCCCGTGATTCCTAGTATGCTTATGTATGTTAACCTTTATAGCACAGACAAGAATGCAAACATGAAATTCTTGTTCAACTATGCTGGGGTAACTATGATTCCTGAGATACAACGTATCAATGGTATTGGACAAGCGAGGATTCTTGGAAGTCGTCAGTATGCGATGCGTGTCTGGTTGAATCCTGAAAGGATGCGTGCCTATAATGTTTCGCCTGACGAAGTGATGGATGCCATGGGCGATCAAAGTATTATTGGTAAACCTGGTCGTATTGGTAGAGGTGACAGTAAACGTGCTGAAGCTCTTGAATATGTGTTGGCTTACTCAGACCGTTTCAGCGATCCAAGTCAATATGAAAATATTATAATTCGTGCGAATGCAAAAGGTGAGTTACTTAGGTTAAAAGACATTGCAAAGGTTGTGCTTGGAAGTGAGTACTATGATATCTACTCCAATATCAACGGTTATCCATCAGCTGCTATTGTATTGAAACAAACTTATGGAAGTAACGCCAGTGCCGTTATTGCTAGCGTGAAAAAGAAACTGGAAGAATTGAAAAAAGACTTTCCTCCAGGTATAGATATAGAAATCAGTTATGACGTTTCTAAATTTTTAGATGCATCAACTGAAAACGTAATTCATACATTAAGAGATGCGTTCATCCTTGTGGCATTGGTGGTGTTTATATTCCTTGGTGATTGGAGGTCTACGTTGATCCCAACACTTGCAGTGCCGATATCATTGATTGGTGCGTTCATCTTTATGCAGATGTTCGGCCTCACGATAAACATGATTACTCTTTTTGCAATCGTGTTGGCGATCGGTATTGTGGTGGATGACGCGATTGTTGTTGTGGAAGCCGTTCACGCAAAAATGGCTGAAGAGCATTTGTCTCCTTATCGTGCAGTTCAAAAAGTGTTAGGTGAAATTAGTGGAGCCGTTATCGCTATTACACTTTTGATGACAGCGGTGTTGCATTCCTATTGCATTCATGTCTGGACCTGTCGGTGTATTTTACAGACAGTTCTCTATTACAATGGCAAGTTCCATCGTTCTTTCGGGACTTGTGGCCCTTACGCTCACTCCAGTGCTCTGTGCAATGATTTTGAAAAACACACACGGACACCCGAAGAAAAGAAATCTCTTCAACCGATTTATTGATAGCTTCAACAGAGGCTTTGAAAAAGTTACTGACAAATACGTTTCAATACTGAAACTGATTGCACACAGAAGATTGGTTACTGTAGGTCTCTGGATTGCGTTTAGTATCGGTATAGTTGCTATTGCGAGCAACCTTCCTTCTGGTTTTATTCCCGGTGAAGATCAGGGGATGATTTATGCGATTGTTCAAACGCCTCCTGGATCAACTTTGGAAAGAACCAATGATATATCTCTGCAATTGCAAAAGATTCTTGAAAAAGTAGAAGGTATACAATCAGTTTCATCCATTGCTGGTTACGAAGTGCTTACAGAAGGACGCGGGTCAAATGCTGCGACTTGTTTGATCAACTTAAAACCTTGGTCGGAACGTGAACATACAGTGCAAGAGATTACTATTGAGTTAGAAGAGTTGGCGAAGCAACTTCCTGGCGCCACCATCGAGTTCTTTGATCCTCCAGCAGTACCTGGATTTGGTGCAGCTGGTGGTTTTGCGTTGCAGATGCTTGACAAAAATCCTGATGGGACTTATGAAGACCTTGAAAGAGTAAAGAATGAATTCATGGATGCGTTGGAGAAACGTAAAGAACTTACGGGTTTGTTTACATTCTTCAGTTCAAATTATCCTCAATACGAAATTGAGATTGATAACCAATTGGCAATGCAGAAAGGCGTTTCAATCGGTAATGCAATGAACACGCTTTCTATTTTTGTGGGAAGTACTTACGAACTTGGTTTCATCAAGTACCAACGTTTCTTCAAAGTGTTTGTACAAGCTGCTCCTGAATTTAGACAGCTTCCTCAAGATGTTTTGAATCTTTGGGTGAAAAACGATCGCGATGAGATGGTTCCTTTTTCAGCTTTTATGAAAATCAAAAAGAAACAAGGGGCGAATGAAATCAACCGTTATAACATGTATAACACTGCAGCCATCCGAGGTGGTCCCTCAAAAGGATATAGTTCTGGTGAGGCGATTGCAGCAGTGAAAGAAGTTGCAGCGCAAGTGTTGCCACGTGGTTTTGATATTGACTGGGCAGCACTTTCTTACGATGAAGTTAGACGTGGAAATGAAGCTATCTATATTTTCCTCATTGTGCTAACATTCGTGTACTTGGTTCTTGCGGCACAGTATGAAAGCTTTATTATTCCTTTGGCTGTGGTTCTTTCCTTGCCTGCGGGTGTATTTGGTTCTTTCATGATGGTGAAAACAATGGGACTAGCGAATGATATTTACGCACAGGTAGGTTTGATCATGTTGATTGGTTTGCTTGGTAAAAATGCGGTGTTGATCGTTGAGTTTGCTGTTCAGAAAAATAGACAAGGGGCAACCATCTTGGAAGCTGCGATAGAAGGTGCAAGAGTTCGTTTCCGTCCCATCCTGATGACATCATTTGCATTCATCGCAGGTCTGATTCCGCTGGTAGTTTCTCATGGCGCAGGTGCGATAGGCAATAAAACAATCGGTTCGTCAGCACTAGGGGGGATGCTATTCGGAACAGTATTCGGTGTAATCATCGTGCCAGGTTTGTATTACATCTTTGGTAAACTAGCTGCAGGACGAAAATTAATTAGAGATGAAGAAGGAGATTCATTAACTGAAGGTCTCGTTCATAAAATAGATGCTTTTCCAAAAAATGAAGAAAGTGAAGACAATGCACACTAATAAGATGACCAAGTACGTAATTGCAAGTTGCATTGCCTTAATGCTTGCAGCATGCACTGTGCCTTCTGTTGTTCAGAAAGTAGAAAGCAAAAAAACGCCTGACATTTATCGTAATGCTTCGACAGACTCTACAAACAGTGCAACTATAAAATGGAAACAATTTTTTTCTGATCCTTATTTAACTGCACTTATAGATACAGCTTTAAGAAACAATCAGGAACTGAACATTATACTTCAAGATATCAAGATCGCTCAAAATGAAGTGAGGGCGAGAAAAGCTGCATACTTGCCTTTCGTGAATATTGGAGGCGGAGCAGGTTTTGATAAATCAGGAAGATATACTAGGCAAGGAGCTGTTGATGACGGAGTAAATATAGAACCGGGTAAAAAGATTCCAGATGTTTTACCTGATTACTTACTTGCAGCAAATGTTACTTGGGAAGTCGATATTTGGAAGAAGCTTCGTAACGCGAGGAAGTCTGCAATCTATAGTTACCTAGGAACCACGGCTGGTAAGAATTTCATGGTCACACATTTGATTGCAGAAATCGCTAACTCATTTTATGAATTGATGGCGTTAGATAATCAGCTCTTCATCATACGACAGAACATAGAGATACAACAAAACGCTCTTGAAATTGTTAAGCTCCAAAAGACGGCAGCAAAAGTTACTGAGTTAGCAGTTCGCAGGTTTGAAGCAGAGGTTCTTAAAAATCAGAGCAGGATACCTCATATCCAGCAAAGTATTGTAGAAGCTGAGAACAGAATCAATTTTTTGGTGGGACGTTTCCCTCAGCCTGTTCAAAGAAATTCGTGGACTTTTATTGATCTAGTTACAGATTCAATTCATGCCGGTGTGCCATCGCAACTTTTGCGAAATCGTCCTGACATCATTCAAGCTGAGCTTGACTTGGCAGCCGCTAAATTAGATGTGAAAGTAGCTAGGACATATTTCTATCCAACCTTCAATATCACTGGCGCAATTGGTTTTGAAGCATTTAATCCGACTTACCTTGTTAGCAAACCTGAATCAATGATGTACAATTTGGGTGGCGGTTTGTTTGGTCCGCTGATAAATAGAAATGCCATTAAAGCAACTTACTATAGTGCAAATGCACGACAGATACAAGCCGCATTTAATTATGAACGTTCTGTACTGAACGCATACATTGAAGTGGCTAACCAGCTAGCAAATATCGGCAACCTAAAAAGAAGTTATGAGCTGCGCTCAAAGCAGGTAGAGACTCTAACGATGTCGATTGACATTTCAACTCGTTTATTCAAATCAGCAAGAGCTGACTACATGGAAGTATTGTTGACTCAACGCGATGCTCTCGAGTCAAAATTCGAACTGATCGAAACTAAGAAGCAACAGATGAATGCGATGGTCAACATTTATCAAGCGCTTGGTGGTGGTTGGAATTGATCAGATGATCTAGCTTCTCGCTAATAAAAAACTTTTACATTCGGGTGGCTTGCAATAAAGTTCTCAACATTTTATTGCAAGTCACCTGTTTCATTTTTACGATTTGTATCTACACACTCTAGTAGAATAACTCTAGCACCGATCAGTTTAACCGATTGAAGATGAAGTTCATCGACAATTTTCGTATTCCCGTTAATTTTTAAATGCCCATTACGTTTTAAACCTCATTTAAGACCTAAAGAAATGAAACAGTTAAAGGTTTTTTTGAGGTCTATGTTCGGCTTAATCATCGTTATACTTTTAACAAGAAATGATTTGCATGCTCAGTATAATACAGCGCTTGGTATTCGTATGGGTGGCACAACAGGAATTGACGGTAAGTTTTTCACCAGACAATCTAAGGCGGTAGAAGCTATCGTTGGATGGTTTGGAAATGGATCAAGTGTGACCGTGTTATTTGAAAAGTACTCACCAGTTTATAATGCTCGAGGCCTTTATGTTTATTATGGAGGTGGTCCTCACGTTGCATTTTACGATGGAGGAAATAGACACGCTAAGTACTTTGGTCGCGATATAGATTATCGCAGAAGCAACGATTTTGGAATGGGAATAGATGGAATTATTGGTTTCGAATATCGAATGCCTGACGGGATTCCGATTTCATTCAGTTTAGATCTCAAGCCATTTGTGGAACTCGGCTCAAGTGGCTACATCGGGTTTGCGCCAGACCCTTCAATTGGAATTAAGTTCATCCTTCGTTGAGCGATTAAATAATAATATCTTAAGAGAAGGAGTGAGGCTTCAATTCTCATCGAGATAATGCTTAAGTTTAGCTTCATAAAAAGTATTGTCATGAGATTTAGACTTTTCATTCTTGCTCTTTTAATTTTTAGTTTTTTCAACGCACAGTCTCAGGACAAAGCCGCCCGTCCTGGTAACCCTATTTTTTCTGGTTGGTATGCTGATCCAGAAGGACTGATCTTCAACAAAGAATATTGGATTTATCCGACTTACTCTGCAGCCTACGCTAAGCAAGTGTTCCTTGATGCCTTTTCTTCAAAGGACTTGATTCACTGGACGAAACATGAACATGTGCTTGATACCAGCAATGTCAAATGGGCTAAGCGTGCAGTCTGGGCGCCATCAGTAGTTGAAAATAATAAGAAATACTTTCTTTTTTTTGGAGCTAATGACATTCAATCTGACAATGAGTTTGGTGGTATTGGAGTGGCAATCGCTGATCAACCTCATGGCCCATTCAAGGATTACCTTGGGCGTCCACTGATTGATAAATTTTACAATGGAGCACAGCCCATTGATCAATTTTGTTTTAAAGACGGCAATCAATACTATCTTATTTATGGAGGATGGAGGCACTGCAACATTGCCAAATTAAAAGATGATTTCACAGGGTTTGTACCATACGCTGATGGAAACATTTTCAAAGAAATAACACCAGAGAATTATGTGGAAGGTCCATTCATGTTTAAGCGAGATGGAAAATATTACTTCATGTGGTCGGAGGGAGGTTGGACTGGTCCTGACTATAGTGTAGCATACGCTATTGCGGATTCTCCTGGGTCCATTCAAACGCGTTGGAAAAATTTTACAGCAGGATCCAAAAGTAGCAACTGGGGCTGGTCATCACTCGATCATACATTCCCCAAAAAGTAAGAAATGGTATATCGTTTATCATCGCAGACCTCTTACCGAGAAAGATGGTAACTCCCGAGTAGTATGTATTGATGAAATGTTCTTTGATGAAAAAGGTCTGATCAAACCTGTAGTTATTACAAACGAAGGTGTCGGGAAGGATGTGTTGAAATGAGTCGAAAGAACATAAGTCTACTAAAAATCACTTTAGTGATTCAATGTATTTCACTATTAAATCAACGCCTTCTTGATGGACGATAAAGTTTTCCCAATAGAGGCATGATTCCAGATTGCATAGTGTATGATACTTCGCTTGGCTTGATAAGAATCCTGTTTTGTCCAAAGGCAAGCTATAGTCAAATCGATAAGGCGTTGCAGATGCATACCCGTTCCATTTATTACAATGAGCACAATTAATATCTAAATAGGCTCTAGCCCTTTTATCAAGACTGATGGTCGTGTCATTGTAGTTGGGCACACTACTTATAGAACCAACATAGTCTAGGAGCTGCAGAGAATGCAAGTACTCAAGTTGGTTAATGGAATCCCCATTGATGATGATTGTTAGATTGCGTGCTTTCGGACCAAATGGGTGTCACTTTGTTACTCGCGTTGTGGCAGGTCTGGCATTCAGTCAAAGAAGGAATGTGATAGTTTGTGCTTAGCGTCCTATTTTCGTTCGTCCAGTTTACGGGCGAGCTTCCGCCTGTTGTGCTTAAAATCGCATCAGACTGAGAGTCATTCCAGATGTATGTGCCTGCAACCCAATTTCCACTTTTCAATTCAAGTATTCTCGTTTCGATGATTTTTTTTCCGAGAGATGCATTCCTCTTATCATTAAAATAATAAAAGGTCTTAGCTATGATCGTGCCGTTAGGAAATTCAAGCAAGCTGTCGTTGGCAGCATTTAGTTTTGTGCCCGATGGCACCTTTATCAGCCTTGATTTTTTCCGCATAGTCTGTATAAAGAGCTGATGAAAGCGTGTAAGTTTTGAAATGATTGGATAAAACCAATTCAGCCATTCGAGCCTTGAAAAATTCCATAGTCTGAAAGTTTGGTAATTGTTGGTGTCGTTGTATTGCTCGGAGGGACTTTTTTCGTAGAGCATGATTGGAGAATCGCAAAAAGAAATATTATTATAATTGCAGGCTCGTAGATTTACTAACGAGGAATTAATTTCTCTTATTACCATTTTTTTGTTCGACTATTTATTCTAAAAGTTAAAAGTTTCAGTCAAAATTGGGCGTTCATAGAATGACAGTTTATAAAATATACATGAACATTCGAAAGTTACTGTCAATTTCAGGCGTAATGACTTTTTCTCGCCTTTGGAGTCTATGGTCAGAATGCAAAGAGCAAAGAAGTTTATTTGGACACTGTCAGGGTGATTGGAGTGAGCCCTTTACGGAGTGTGGGTATACCGAGGGATCACTTGTCAGGAAAAGTCCAAGTGTTTGGAAGCCAAGATATCGTGAAATCGCAAAGTCTCGATTTGCCAGACATGCTCAATCCAAATGCCAGATGCTTCATCACGATTACAGGAACTCAATGCAGGCATCCCGTTTCTGATGTTTGTCCCGTTTCCAGCCTTTTCGGGCACCTCACAGGGTTTTGCAGTTTACAGCGATGGTGTTTGAGTTAATGAATCGTTTGGGAGCGTTGTTACTGGGAGGCGCTCCCGTTCAATTCCATTGCAAGTCTTGATCTTGTATCTGGTTCTATTCCTTTTTTGGACTGAGCTCTATTGGGTGGCGCCATTTCAGTCCAAACTTGATCGTTTTACTCATCAGGGTTCATCGCTCATGGCTTCTATAGGCTCTTTTGCAAAAGCTAAACTTTTCAGCTTCAACTGGGGACAGTAGAGGGAGGTTTGGTTATTTTGTTTCACTTGTATCCATTAGTGAAAATGGATGGCGAACATTCACCTTCAACAGTTGATCAGTTTTTTGTAAGCTTTCTTGGAAGTTAAAATATTCTTGATCCATCTCGGCACAACTTTCGCATTGAGTACGATGGCTGGCAATGGAAGCATACCGGTTGAATTGATGGGGGCGATCCAACGTTATGTGGTTTTCTACTTGGCCAGATCAGATGAAAAACCAAGTGCTTGCACTTGACCTGCGTCATGAGTATAAAGCATCACCAAATGTAAAGTGGTCAAATAATATTTATGCCCGCTTTGCTACCAACTGTGTTTACAATGGAGATGTGGGCGTTTATGGTACAGGCTCAGATGGATATCTGTATAATGTCAATTCAGATGAGTCACTTGGTTCACAGATCTTTGATTAAATTGGAAATCCTATTCCTGGTAGAAGTCATGACAGCACCGCAATCGATAATACCACTGAAACACAGCAGCGATTGGTAGGAGTGACATCCAATTGATCAACACCAAAAAAATTGGCAATCATGAAAACTATTTGCTTGTCGGAATTAATACGCAGACAGGCATCTTAGATTTTAATTCGAATGTGGAACTCGGGAGCTTTATCAAGCGATCGCCAAGTTCATCGGTACTGGTATTGAAGATGAAACTGCCCGCGTATCCCTTCGGACGCAGCAATCTCAGGGTTCAATTTATTTCTTTGATTCTTTTTCACTTACAGATAGATTGATTGCGACAGCATCTGCTTCTGCTAATATTAGTAGGATCCAATTGATTGATCAGATTGACAAAGCTTCGAATGGTATGTCGTTGAATGGAGACCATAGCTTTGTACGTGTCAATTCGGCAATCGGTATTATCTATAATTATGTAAAATATGGAAATGTATATTTCAATTATGCGGTCTCAAGCCGCAACCCGATCCAGTAGAGTTTGAATGTGCAAATCCCAATGCTCCATGTCGACTTCCAAATTCTTTTTCTATCAGATCCATCCTTAAAACCAGCCGTGGCAGCTACAGCTGAGCTGGGTTGGGCTGTCAATTTTTCTAATTTTTCTTTCAATGCAAATCTTTTTTCAACGCAGGTGAAAACGATATTTATTTTGTTAGCTCAGGTCCCTCGCGAAACACTGGATACTTTTCCAACATCGGAACCACTGCTCGAAATGGCATAGAACTTGGTCTCGTGAAAAATTTCGAGAGGTTACAGGATAAATGTTCAATACAGCTATACGCCTTCTACTTTCGGTGAAAATATTTCGGTAAGCAGCCCTAACCATCCGAATGCTGTAGGCGGGGAAATCATGGTAAAGAAAGGAGACCAGATTCCACTGATTCCGAAAAATCTTTTGAAAATAATCCTCGATGTCAATGTTATTTCAAATTGTACTCTTGGCTTTGATTTCATTTATAATGACAGTCAGTTTATGCGAGGAGACGAGGCCAATCTACTTGCACCTCTACAAGGTTACTATATCACTGTGTTTAGAACACAGTACTCTGTTTCAAAAAGAATTTCTTTGTTCGCCAAGGTTTATAACCTGCTAAATAAAAAATACCAAACTTTTGGTCAATTGGGTGATCCATCAGGCGTGACATCACTGCCACAGTTCAATGATCCAGGATTTTTTACCCCGAGTGCACCTGTATCGCTTCAGGCTGGAATTAGAATGTCTTTTTAACTGAGTTCCTATTCATGGAAGCAAACTTGATAAACCAACAAGCTGATATCGATCATTATCTTAAATCAAGGATCATTTTTTTGACTACATTGCTTATCTAATAATTTAGATTTTTCTTGTTCAGGATATACTTACTCTTCATTCTGATATTTTCAGCGAGTTGTCAGCCTAAGAAGGTTGACCCGGTAATAACTTATGCAGGTTCTCAAACTTCAGGATTTACTGATGGGCCACGTGAAGAAGCTTCCTTCTATAATCCATCAGGCATTGCTGTAGATGAGTCAGGTAACATTTTTGTGGCTGATAGTCAGAACCACGCCATAAGAAAAATAGATTCAAATGGCCGTGTAACAACAGTTGCCGGTACTGGAAAACCGGGATATGAAGATGGCCCAAAAGAGAAAGCACAATTTTTTTTCCCTACATCAATTACAATTGACAAAAAAGGAAACCTGTATGTTGCTGACACACGAAATCAGTTGATTAGAATGATCAAGCCTAATGGTGAAGTTTCGACACTCGCTGGTAAATCAAGACCTCTTTTTCAAAACCCAGAAGGTATTGCGGTTGACCATGACAACAATGTCTATGTTTCAGATCATACGGACCGAATTTATAAAATAACATCCTCAGGAACTGTCTCGATTTTTGCTGGAAGTGGCATACCAGGTTGGCTTGATGGTGAATCGTCAACAGCTCGTTTTTTTGTGCCTCGAGGGCTTGCGTTTGACGGAGAAGAAAATCTGTATGTAGCAGACAGTTTCAATAACCGGATTCGCAAAATTGATCCGAGTGGTAGAGTAAGCACGGTTGCAGGTACATCAAAGAAGGGAAGAAGAGATGGACTACGAGACTCCGCCAAATTCTTTCATCCATATGGATTATCTGTTGACAATGAAAGCATCTTCGTTGCGGATTTGGGAAATCAATTGATCCGAAAGATTGATAAGTATGGAAACGTAATAACTTTTGCAGGAAATGGTTTGCGTGGAGCGACTAACAGTACTTTCAATGAATCTTCTTTCTGGAATCCCATCTGGAGTCTGTATCATCAGGCAATCGATTATATGTTTCTGATAATTTGAATAATATCATTCGACAAATCATTCAAAAATGAAAACAAGTAGCTATTGGGTTGTGATTATCATTACTATAATTGTAAGCGGCTGTGAGAAGTCTAGCGGCCCGACTTCGCAAACAACCAAACAAAGCAATACGCAACATGTCTCTGTTGTAACTCAACATAATAATATTTCACGTGATGGGTTAAATGCCCATGAAACACTTTTGACTGACTTCGAATGTCAATGTTAATCAGTTCGGTAAATTATTTACTGTTACGGTGGATGACCAGATATATGCACAACCATTGATGGTTGGTAATTTTCAGATCAGCGGCAAAAAACACAATGTCCTGTATGTTGCCACTGTAAACAATACTGTTTATGCTGTTGACGGTGACGATGGCACAGTGTATTGGTCAATCAACTATACTGAAAATGGGCTTCGCACACCCATCGCCAGTGATATGAACTCCGGTTGGTGCACACCTTATCAAGATATTACAAACAAGATTGGTATTGTAGGAACACCTGTAATTGACACTGTGTCGAGTACACTTTACTTTGTTGCTCGTAGCACGGATGGATCTACATTTCATCAGTTCCTTCACGCAGTTGATTTGGCGACAGGAGTTTCGCGATCGGGTAGTCCAGTGGAAATAGTTGCTTCAGTTGCTGGTACTGGAGATGGATCTTCAGGTGGTCATGTCAACTTTGATCCTCGTAGAAATAATCAGCGCATGGGATTGCTGTTGGTGAACGGAACAATCTATATTTCATTCTCATCTCATTGTGATTTTAATCCATATCACGGATGGATTCTTGGTTATGATGCAACCACATTGCAACAGACTAGAGTTTACTGTAACACTCCAAATGGGGAAGGCGGTGGAATATGGCAAAGCGGTATGGGTATTGTGGCAGATAATTCTGGGAATCTGTATGTAGTTTCTGGTAATGGTACAGTGGGATCACCGGCCCCGTACACAGAATATGGCAATGGCACGGCCGAGGTCACACCAAGTCCAGACGCCACAGATTTGTCCGGAAGGGCAATGAGCGCAGTGAAGCTTGTTCCTTCCTCTGGAAATTCCTTGCAAGTGGCGAGTTACTTTACACCATTCAACTACGTGTACTCGAATGGCAACGATGAAGACTACGGAGTGATTGGCAGTTTCATGATTCCCAACTCCTCTTATTATTTTACAGCAGGTAAGGATGGAAATGTATACCTCCTTGATGCTAATAACATGGGTGGATTCAACTCATCATCTAATAGTGTTCACCAGGTATATCCAGTAAGTTCTTCTGCTTCCTTTCACTGTCAACCTGCCTATTATATTGGAAGTAATGTTGAGTATGCGTACATCTGGTCTGAGTACGATCAATTGCGAGCGTTGCCGTTTGTTAGATCATCTGGTCTTTTTAGCACAAGTATTTCCAACTCGACAGTTGCTGGCCCATCAGGTTCAATAGGAGCAATGATCTCTGTATCATCAAATGGAACCACGCCTTCCACAGGAATTGTTTGGGTCTCTTATGCTTCAAGTGGGGATGCCGGACATTCATCTAGCACTGGAATCCTAAGGGCTTTTGATGCGAATGATATTACACATGAGCTTTGGAATAGTGAAGCAAATTCTGGGGATGCCTTGGGCAATTTTGCGAAATTTTCAGCTCCTACAGTGGTCAATGGCCATGTTTACCTGGCTACCTTTTCAAAGCAGGTAGTTGCCTATGGGCTGAAATAACTGCTTGTTTAAATGAGAGGAATCTTTGTGGATGCTATTAGAATTTTATTAGATCAATCATCAAACATTCTTGCTAACCTAAAAAATGGTTATCATAGATTTCTCAATTGTAGTAAGCTAACCATATTGAGAAGAGAATTAAAATGTCCTGACAGACGGTTAGGACATTTTTTTATCCCTCAATCAGGGGATTACTCAAGATAACAACCAAAAATAACCTGTCTACTTTCCTTTTCTTTCAGAAATTTTGAATTGAATCAAAATGGTTTGAAATGTATCTTTGTTGCATCGGCTGGAGTAAACCTAATTGTAGCAACCAATCTGTATGGGGATATTGAAACTGAAGGTTCTTTTTCTTTTAGTAATTATTGCATCCTTTGTCTCTGCCCATCCGAATAATAAAACAGAACTATGTCGCCATGTGTTGCTCCTTAACGAGAACAACGTAGCGAGCAAGGGAGAATTCTTATCAAAAAAAAGAAACCCAAGAAAAGCAAGTCAAAGTTGAACCGCTACAACAAGTCCATAAGTAAAAAATTTAGAAGAAAAGTAAAGAGAGTAATTGGCAGTTGCCACATAAGTCAGTTTTTAAAAACTGACTTACTTCTTTAATCAGTTATTACTATTTTCTTTGTATCGAAGAAACCAGGCATGGAGACGCTAACCAGATACATTCCAGCGGGTAAATGAATAGCTTCTGGCAAGATTTCCTATTTCTCTTTCGTGATCTGCATCCAATGTAAAGGCACCTGAGAATACAACTCTACCAGAAATATGCGCTATAGATATTTGCATGTAAGTTGAATTTGGATTCTTTATTCGCAGCGAAATATTGTCGGTCTCTTTCGCAGGATTGGGAAACACCGTCATCGAGGTGACATCTAAAGGATTATTAACTGCAACTTTTTTTGGAATAAGTAAAATGCCCATCAAAGTCAGTCTGTTTTAGTTGATAATACGAAATGCCAGATAGCGGCTCAAAGTCAGTGGCGTTGTAATCAATTCTGTTCTTGGTATTGCCATTTCCTGGTATTGACAGTAATGAATCCAAGTAAATCCCATCATAGCTCCGTTCAATTGTAAAACGTTGGTTGTTTATTTCCGTTTCCGTTGTCCACTTCAATAAAACTTGGTCATCAGCATATTGGGCAGTGAATGATAAAAGTGTAATTGGTAAGCTCTGATTTTGATAGCCAATTGTAAAAAGGCTGTTTGAAGTAATGGAGGTTACTTGTGAATCGACATAACCAGCAGGTGGAGTTGAGATATCACTCCTGAGCCGCCTTCATCCGTCCATGGGCCAGAAGCAGAAGTGGATCTCGCAACATGAACGTTACCAGCTACAGAAACAGATTCATCCGTAGGCGAGTTTGTATTGAAGTTGAGTTCAACTATAGGCGAGTTCATAGTACCTGACAATAAACTGACTGCGTAATAACGTGTCGCTGAAATGCCTTCCAATGTTGATGCGTAACTTCCTGTTGGAGTTGTATTAATCATTTCAATAGTTACCACAGGAGATGAGGAGGTTGCCGTTTGTTGAAGAGTGACAGGTCTATAAATACTTCCTTTTCCAATGGGGAAGAACCGGCTGGTGCTTGCTGTATTCGGGTAACTGATCGAAAGTCGGCCGTCAACAAAGCTACTCACATCTCCGAGTGACTGGCTAAGATGAAGTGTTAGTTGTATACAAAGTGTTGGTTCCAGTGATGATGTTGCCACTAGTTAATGTGAGTAAGTTGCCAACGGTTATGTCATTATTAAGAGTGAGCGAACCTCCATTTGTGCGGAGCACATTGTAAAACGTAGTCGAGCCTGTCAGCGACTGAGCGCCTGTGCTAGAAAATGTTACTGATCCAGTACCTGATGAAAATGTTGCTGAGTTGCTCCAATCTCCGCCTAGTGTGATCGATCCAGTATTGGCTGTAGTTGTGGCGCTCGTTGAGTTTGTAAAACTACCGTTCACCTTCAGCGAGTTTGAGTTTGCCTGATACACTGCAGAAGCCCCGCTGTTGGTAACTGAACCATTCACATTCGTGGTCCTGGTTTTGGCTGTGTAGGTAGCGTTGTTTACTACCGATCCTTTTATAGAAACAATTCCAGAGCCAGTTGTAAAAGTACCTGAAGTATTGTTGACATTTCCAGATACATGAATCTCGCTAAACCCTCCAGAGAATGTAGCATTGTTATTCAAGCTGTCACGTATTCCCAAACTATCCGATGACATCGTAAGAGTAGCGCCGGTGTTAGGTTTTGTAATTCTGAAATGCTAAAGACTGATGTTCCTGAACCAGCTGAAAAAACTGTACTTGCGTCTTGATTTATAAAATTTCTTCCTGATTGAGATAGCGCCTGTCACCCACATGAGAATGTGCCATTATTTGTGAAATCACCTGTTGAACTCTGTGAGTGTAATATTTATATTGTTAAATGTGTTCGTTGAAACGGTTCCCGCATTCACAGTAAGCATTTCCATTTACAGACAGTAGTTGACATTTGGTAATGTTTCAGTTCTGGTATTAGTAAAGGATAAGTTGTTATAAACCGCTTGTGTTGGAAGTGTAAGAGTTCCATTATATTCAACTGTGCCGCCACCTGCTGCGTTGAACGAAGTAAAATTTCCCGCTCGGAAAGTTGAGGACTTCAGCTGAATGGTACGAGCTCCTGTGCCGCTAGTGCTTATAGCTCCAAAGTCATGACCAATAGTAGCATCGAGGTGTAGAGTTCCGCGTACTTCTAAAGTAGCTGTACTCTTTTGTGTTGGCCGTAACTGTAACTGTGGTGCCTTGGCCGATGATTACAAACGAACCAGCTGGGGGACCCAATTAGTTCCAGGGGGATCAACGTCCCATACAGATAGATCCGATTCCCAATTGCCTGAAGCTATACTCGTATAAGTAGTGGGGTTAACAAATGCTGTGGCTTCACCAGCAGTATAATCAGCAGCAAGATCAGTATTGGTAAAAGTAATTACCCGTGTTGTAGTATTGGGGTTTCCTGCGGTAACGCCAATCGTCCAAGCACCACCGCTGAAACGTGCATCGCGATAATCGGTTGGAACACCTGCTTCGTCTGCTGCAGTATAAGTATATGTGTGTGTAATCGCTGTAAGGTTGACTATCGTGTGACTTACGCTCCAGTAATAACGAATAAAAGAAACACCTGATCCAGTAGCACTTGGATGTTTATTGTTCACTGGTTTGATAGTGACATTACCGCGGTAGGTGCTGTTCGGATTCTATCGTGTTTCCCTATTAACCTT
>JASGIR010000081.1:0-36252 GCA_049840975.1 Cyclobacteriaceae bacterium
AAGGTTAATAGGGAAACACAATAATCCGAACAGCGCTTGAATCTTCGTTCAACGAAAACTTTGGTGCACTTTACTTTTCTGTGCTCTTCATCACGCCTGCTTTCTGGTATTCAGCAACGCGTTTTTCGAAGAAATTAGTTTTTCCACGCAACGAAATCATACTAGTGAAATCAAATGGGTTGGTGGCTCCATAAACTTTTTTACCAACTAATTCATTGATCAAACGATCAGCAACAAATTCAATATACTGACACATGTGAACAGCGTTCATGCCGATTAAATTCACAGGCAGTGCGTGAGTAACAAATTCTTTTTCTATTTCGACTGCATCTTTGATGATTTCGATGATGCGCTCCTCCGATATTTTATTCGCAACATGCTTAGTGTAGATGTGACATGCAAAATCGCAATGCAATCCTTCATCACGCGAAATCAATTCATTTGAAAATGTTAATCCAGGCATCAGTCCACGTTTTTTCAACCAGAAGATTGAACAGAAAGAACCTGAGAGAAAAATCCTTCGACCGCTGCAAAAGCAATCGATCGCTCTTGAAAATTCCCCTGGTTGATCCAACGTAAAGCCCAATATACTCTTAACACAAGGCATCGTATCAATCGCATGAAAGAGTTTGTCTTTTTCTTTTTGGATCTTTTACGTATGTGTCTATCAATAACGAGTAGGTCTCGGAGTGAATGTTTTCATTGCAATCTGAAAGCCGTAAAAGAATTTAGCTTCTGTATACTGAACTTCAGCAACAAAGTGTTCTGCGAGGTTTTCATTCACGATGCCATCACTTGCTGCAAAAAAAGCAAGAACGTGAGTAATGAAATGGCGTTCGCCATCATTCAAGTTCTCCCAATCTTAAATCATGACTTAAGTCGATTTCTTCCGCAGTCCAAAAGCTTGCTTCAGCCTGTTTATAGAATTTCCAGATATCATGATGGTCCTTGGGAAAAGAACAAATCGGTCTTTGTTTTCGATGAGGATGGGTTCTTGTAATGATTCGCTCATGGGTGATATTTTTAAAATATTATATGCCAAAGCATGGCTTTGGCAAAAGATTTTTTGTTTAGGTGGTTGAGCTGAATTTTGGAGAGGATAATCTCCCTAAAATACAGTGAGCAAAGATTCTAAATGCGGTATGAAATTCAAAGGGGTGCTGATCACTGTTGCTGGTGAAAATCGTTTATCAACAAATAGGTTTTTGGTCAAATCATTTCATTGTCATTGACTTAGAAAACGATTTAAAAAAAGTGCTTAAATGAAAAATATTTTTGAGATTTTTTGGTCTTATTTTTTTTGATTTCCACTTTTTTTGCATGGTATCTTTTAAGCATAAATTCTTTTACAAAATGATTGAGCATGTCAATTTTTGGTTAAGTTTTTTAAGGTAAATACCTATTTAAAATCAGTGTAAAAACGCCATTTTAATTAAAGCGGGGATGATTTCATTTGTAGGTGCTTGTTTTTAATGGCGATTGCCCTATCTTTGCACTCCATTTTTAAAAAAAGGACTATGTACGCTATTGTAGATATTGCAGGTCAACAGCTGAAGGTAGCTAAGGATCAATATGTTTATACTCCTAAAATCGAAGGCGAAGCAGGCACTGCGGTAAGTTTGTGAGAAATTGCTTTTGCTTGATAGCGGCTCTTGGCGTGAAATGTGGTTCTGCAGTGCTAAAGGGTGTAAAAGTTTCTGGAAAAATCCTTGAACAAGTAAAAGGTGATAAACTGATCTTTTCAAAAAGAAAAGACGTAAGGGCTATGCCGTAAAGAATGGTCACCGCCAACAATATACTAAGGTTCAAATAGAAAGCATCGGATAATTATTAACATTAGCGAAACGTAATAACGAATAAGCCATGGCACACAAAAAGGGTGAAGGTAAAGTAAAGAACGGCCGCGAATCGGAAAGTAAGCGATTGGGCATTAAAGTTTTCGGTGGTCAAAAAGTAGTTGCTGGGAATATTATTGTTCGTCAGCGTGGCACTAAGCACCACCCTGGTAAGAATGTGGGCATAGGTAAAGATCATACTTTATTCGCTCTTACTAATGGAGTTGTAGCCTTCAAAAAAGGTAGAGCTGACAGGTCATTTGTGTCGGTTGTAGCCGAAGCATAAGATATCCACTAAAGAATTTTATACCGAAGCGCGGGGTAGACCTGCGCTTTTTTTATTGCCCCACTCCTCGGGGTATTTTATTTGGCATCAAAAATTGCCGAATAAGCTAATCTTACCCTTTTTAGATTGATAGGCAAAACCACAGAATAATATTTGGTTTCTTTAGGATTAGGTGCCCAGACTCGGTAGGCTAATTTTTTTTGACGGAATTTTGTTTTTGATAAATTAGCCTTAATTTTCCGGTCTTAAAATTTTAACCTAAACCTAAATCTATGAAGAAGTTTTTACTAATGTGCTTCTCATTCGGTTTTGCGATCAGTGTCTGGGCGCAGGATCGAGTAGTGACGGGTAAGTTGACCTCCAAAGAAGACGGGTCAGCTTTGCCTGGTGTGAATGTTGTGTTGAAGGGAACAACCAATGGAACAGTTACCGATGCAGAAGGTAACTACAAATTAACCGTTCCTTCTTCTGGTGGAACCCTCGTGTTCTCTTTCATTGGATTTGAAACACAGGAAGTAGCCATCGGAGAAAGATCAGTTATTGACCTCTCTCTTGGCAATGATGTAACTCAACTTAGTGAAGTTGTGGTAACTGTTGCGGGAGGTATTCAGGCCAAACAAAAGGAGCTTGGAAGTGCCAATACAGTAATCAATGCAGATGTCCTATCTGTAGGTAAGTCTATCAACGCAGTTGCCGGGCTACAAGGTAAGGTGCCAGGTTTAAATATCAGTGCGACAAGCAGTGGTGTAAACCCCAACTACCGCATCATCCTAAGAGGTATGCGTTCAATGACCGGTAACAATGAAGCGCTTATTGTGTTGGATGGTGTTATCGTTCCCAGCGATGTATTGTCCAACATCAACATGAATGACGTTGAATCGATCAACGTTTTGCGTGGTGCAGGTGCTGCTGCTTTGTACGGTTCACAGGCGTCAAACGGTGCCTTGATCGTTACTACTAGAAGAGGAAAGAAAGGTAGCCTCGACATCAGTGCTTCTCAAAGTGAGCAGTTCCAACAAGTGGCTTTTTACCCTAAATTCCAAACTAAGTTTGGTTCAGGCGGTTCAGGTTACGGTGTAGATCAAAACGGTTGGGGATCGTACAGCCAGTACGAGAACCAGTCTTATGGTCCTGCATTTGACGGAAGTGACAGGCCACTGGGCCCTCCACAGGAGGCGCTTATGGCAGATGGAACGCACTATCAAGACCATACCAGCTACAGCTACAAGGACGGCCACAAGAAGTTTTGGGACATCGGCCGTACTAACCAGACCAGTATTTCGATTTCATCTGGTGATGACAAATCCACTCTTTTCATATCAGGACAATATATTACTGTAACAGGTACAACTCCTGGTGACAAATACACAAGGGCAAACCTTCGCGTGAACGGCACTCGGAAAATTACCGACAAGATATCGATGAGCTATTCATTGGGCTATGCGCCAAGCTTGGGCGACATATCCAGCGCGACCGGTACGATCTACCAGAACATGCTGAACATGCCATCGAACGTGGATATCACGAACTATAAGAACTGGAGGAACACAACTCCTGGGCCATCTTCTATCGGCAATCCGAACAATTTCTACAACCCATGGTACCAGAACCCATATTTCACAGCAGACAACTACCGTGAAAAGGACAAGAACAATTTCCTGACCGGTAATGTGGAACTCAAGTTCACTCCGATCAAGGGACTTGACCTTATCGCAAGACAGGGGATAGCCAACCGTGAGTATTTCCAAAAAAGTACAACGGGACAGTTCTTGTATAGTAACTATGCAAAACATACCCCACTAAGCTCAAAAACAGATATCCCAGGAGCAGATGCGGAGATCACAATGTGGTCATTGCAATCTATCACGGATTTCATAGCTTCCTATAACAAATCGGTTTCTGACTTCCATATCGCAGTTACTGGTGGTACTCAATTGGTGGAGAACCAGGCCAAATACACTATTTTGGGTGTGAGCGGTCTTCAGGTACCTGGCTTATACAATATAAGCACAGGATTGGGAACGCCTAACTTTGGTCAAGCTGATATCAAAACTCACCTAGTTGGGGTTTATGGTAAGGCAACCGTAGGCTACAATGATTGGTTGTTCTTGACAGCAACCGGACGCAATGACTGGGATTCACGTTTGGATAAATCCAACCGTTCATTCTTCTACCCATCAGCTGAAGTTTCAGCGGTATTGTCAGATGTTATCCCTTCTTTGAAAGGCGGGGTGATCAGCTATTTGAAAGTTCGTGGTGGTATATCGAAGACAGGTCAGGTGAACTTGGCTCAGACCTTCACATTGGGTAACGTTCAGTTCAGTGATCAAGGTGCATATCGTTTACAGACAACTTATAACCCTAATGCATATGGCTTCCCTTATGGATCATTGGCAGGTTATTCAGTTAATGGTACTCTTGTTGCCCCAGGCATCAAGCCCGAGATCACAAACCAATATGAATTTGGTGTTGATGCGAATTTCTTGAGCGACAAGATCACAGCTTCGGTAACTTATTTCCATTCTCAAACTAAGAACCAGACGATACAAACTGGTACTTCATGGGCATCAGGATTCAGCGGCTTGTTGACTAACATCGGTGTTACTCAAAGCCAGGGTATTGAAGCCAACTTGAAAGTGACTGCTTTCAAGAACCAGGACTGGAACGTTACCGTAGGTGGCAACTATACATACCTTGACAACAATGTGCTTTCAATTTCTCCTTTGGTGCCATCAATTACATTGGCTACTTCAGGAAACGCTGCGTCACAGGCTTTTGCGAACAAAGCTTTCCCAGTGATCACTGGTTACGACTATGTGCGTGATGGACAAGGTCATGTAATTGTTGATAAAGTAACAGGCCTTCCTACTCAAACATCTGATATCAAAGTATTGGGCAATGCAACGCCTAAACACATCGTGGGCATGAATGCAGCTGCTTCTTATAGAAACTTCTCATTCAGTATATTGTTTGAATACCGTGGTGGATATTCGATCTACAATGGTGTTGGACCTGAACTGGATTGGTCAGGAACAGGATACCGTACAGGTGTTTACAACCGCCAAAGCTTTATTTTCCCTAACTCAGTTATTGCAAATGCTGATGGTGTGACTTATTCACCAAATAAATCAGTGGCAATCATCAACGGAAACGGGAACAACGGATTCTGGTCTGATGGTATCAACCGTCAGGTTACATCCAACTACGTAACATCAGGACAGTTCCTCAAGCTTCGCGAGATATCTTTTGGATACAACCTGACTTCCATCCTGAGCAAATTTGCAGGTGGCAAGGTTATCAAAGGTGGGGATATCAGTGTGCAGGGAAGAAACCTGTTCCTGTGGATGGCCAAGGACAACTATTACACAGATCCTGAGTATAGCGTGGCTGCAGGTAATGGACGTAACGGAACTGGGTTGAACAGCTTGGGCAACACTCCTCCTGTAAGGTATTTCGGTGCCACACTTAATCTTAAGTTCTAAGCTTAAACAAGAATTAAAATGAAAGATTTAATAAAAATAGCATCGGTAGTCTGTGCAGGAGTCCTGTTGGCTTCGTGCACGTCTTATCTAGATATAAATAATAACCCTAACCAGGCTATTTCATCTACGCCTAATCTGTTAACTTCTTCAGCACTTGCAGGAACTGCAAGTACGCTTGAAGGCTTTAACTCCTATGGTATGGAGACTGCTGGTTATGGAGCGAATGCAGGTGGTTATGGCGGGTTCAATGAATTCTTTACGTATCAGTATACGAATAACACTGCCACCGGGCTCTGGTCTTCGACTTACTCTAACCTCGAAAACTATCAGCTGATAATTAATATTGCAAAGAAGGACCCTAACAAGCAATATATTAATTATGAGGCCTTAGCAATGATTATGCAGGCATATGATTTTCAACTATTGGTTGATGCATATAACGATATACCTTATACAAATGCTTTGAAAGGGCTTTCTAACTTGACACCGACTTATGATAAGGGGTCAGACGTTTATTTAGCTTTAGCAAATAAATTGGATAGTGCTATTGCAAAGATAAATTCGGTATCTTCAATCGTGCCAGCGCCAGTTACTGTTGGTCCTGAAGACATTCTATTTGGCGGTAATATGAAAAGCTGGAAGCAGCTTGCCAATAGCATCAAGTTGAAATTGATGGTAAGAGCGCAAGGTAAAGTGACGTTTACAAATACAACATTTGACGGAGCAGGTTTTTTAACAACTGATGCTTTGATAAACCCAGGTTATCGTAACGATAACGGCAGACAAAACCCTAAGTGGGGAAGCTGGGCTTGGGATTATGCAGGTAATGCGATCAACAAAGCTTGGATGCCTTCGACATATGTTGTTGGTTTTTACAATGGGACGAAGATTTCTGATCCAGGTAGAGGAACTGCAACGTTTTACAATTTTTCTGCTGGAGTATCTAAAATATCGAATCAACTTGGATACGAAAATTCAAATGTTACAAGTTGCCCAGAAGGAACATTCTGGTATTCGGCAAATGCTGATGCGGCTAGAAAACCTGCAGCAGCTGGAAATTCATGGGGAACCATGAAAGGACCAGATGCACCTTACCCATTGTTTACAGCTGCAGAAAGTTACTTCCTACAAGCTGAGGGCTCTTTAATAGGCCTTTCAGTAGGAATTGCTGATGACGTTGCTTTCTATTCTGGTATTGGAGCCTCTTTTAAATATATTTATTCATTACCTAATACTACGCAGGCAATTGGATCTGATTATGCATCAGACTCAACTGACTATGTGGATCCAGCTGGTAATAATGGTGGAAATTATTTAGCAGATTATACTGCAGCAGGTAGCCAAGCAGAACAATTGGAGGCGATCATCACTCAAAAGTACATAGCGCTGAATTTTATTCACTCTCATGAAGGATGGAATGAGTATCGTAGAACAGGCTATCCAGTCTCATCTGGATCATCAGCTACAACCTCATTTGCTTCTATCAAGTCACAGGCTACACGCGGGGATAAATTGCCAACTAGGTTGCTCTATCCAGTGACCGAGGCTAGGTATAACCCAGAAAATGTGCCTTCAGGCATTTCACCTTTGACTTCATTAATTTTTTGGGCTAAATAAACTATAGAAACTTATGAAATCATTGAACATACGATCTCTAATTTACGCTGGCTTAATAGCTTCAGTACTTTCCTCGTGCCTAAAGGGAGACCCTATAAATCTTCCTCCTGGAGCAACTGGAAATATAATAAGCGTAGCAGTTAACTCTAACGGAGTTTGGCAGGCAACACCAGATGCTGTTGCAGTCCAATTCACCGATAGCATCTATAATGTGATTCTTATCACTCTTAGTTCAGCTAACGGCCCTGCATCACAGGATATACACGTTACGTTGGTAAAACAGCCTGATAGTTTGCCAAACTATAATTCTTTAACCTATGATGAGCATGACCCGAACACTGGAGAAGTTACGGTATCACATCCAGAAAAATACCTAGCAATAGCTGGTACTGCTGGAAGCCCTGACTTTGCTGTGCAAGATACACTGCAAGATGGCAGTGTGGTTGTGACCATACCTAAAGGCAAGAGTTATGGTTATATGAAAGTGAAGACTGTTTCACACGATTGGTTGGGTACTAACTTTGCATTTGTTTATCGCATAGCCAGCGTTCAAGAATCTGGTTATACTATCAGTGCACAGAATGGTTATTCAATTACTCCTTTTCAAGCTAAGAATGCTTGGGATGGGGTTTATGACCTTAGCTTAAATACACAGGGTTGGGGGGCGTACGGTATTGCGGATGATGATGAATACCGTGACTATGGAAACATAGCGTTAAGTACCACAGGAGCAACTGGCGATATTCTCCTTAATTTGGTAGCAGCAAGTCAATTGCAGCCTGCGTTTACAACAGGAGGCGCTTCTGCTACACAATTTGGTGCAGCAACTCCCAACTTTACATTCGACCCGACCACTAACGCAATTGTTGATGTGTTTAATTCGGTTCCGGATGACGGGCGCGGCAGGAAGTTTGCAATTAACCCAGCTGCTACTGCAAGTGAGAACCTTTTTGATCCTAGTACTCATAACATTACGTTTAACTACTTGATGTTTCAAAATGGTCGTCCAAATCAGACCATTAGGGGTACGATGACTTATAAAGGCTCCAGATAGATTTTATAAAAAATCAATAGAAAGGGCTCGCTCGAAAGAGCAGCCCTTTTTTATTGGTTAGATTTTAGGTTAAATGGTCAATTTTAACAAATCCTTAATATTTGTTAACTTATTAGCAAGGAGCCTAAACCTAAAGTTTATGAAGAAACTTTTGCTGTTCTGTTTTTCTTTCGGACTGGCGCTCAGTGTCTGCGCGCAAGACCGTGTAGTGACTGGCAGGGTGACCTCCAGTGAAGATGGAAGCCCATTACCTGGAGTCAATGTGTTGATTAAAGGAACGATCAATGGTACCGTTACTGATTCAGATGGAAAGTACTCTTTGTCTGTACCAATGTCTGGTGGAAGTCTAGTTTTCACTTTTATTGGACTAGGTACTCAAGAAGTAGAAATTGGTGAACGAGCTATAGTTGATATACAACTTGGATTAGACATCAAGCAGCTTACAGAAGTTGTTGTTACAGGTACTGGCGTCCCTACGGATAGAAAGAAACTCGCTATTGCTGTTGAATCTGTCTCAGGTGATCGCTTGCCTCAGGCACCAACTGCTGCTATTGATCAGGCTTTAGTGGGAAAAATTGCTGGCGCTCAAATCGCTACTGTATCAGGTAATCCCGGAGCGCCTGTTAGTATTCAGTTGAGGGGTATTAATACTCTTGGTGGAGGAACTCAACCATTGATAATGGTTGATGGAGTTGAGATGAATTCAACAGCTCTTAATTCATTGGACCTTAATAATGTTGAAAGAGTTGAAGTGGTACAAGGAGCTGCTGCATCAACTCAATATGGCGCACAAGGAGCGAATGGAGTTATCCAAATATTCACCAAAAAAGGGAAAGCCGGTCCTCCTAAAATTGAAGCATCTTTTCAGAACAAGTGTTGATCAACTTTTAAACGTTGGAAATTTGCATCAACCGTATAATCATTCTTTTGCGACTGATTCGAATGGAAATATTATTGATACCAATGGTGCCATTGCTCAAGCAAGACTCTTACGGTGATTGGCCAAATTTAACTTGGCAAAACGGGCCGTCTGATTTGAATAATAAACCATATAAAAATAATACACAATATTATGATCATGTAAATCAGCTCTTTCATTCCGCAAGGACTTCAAATTCATCACATCGGTATTTCATGGGCGGAAAGGATGGGTCTGATTACTCTATTTCTATTTCAAATAACTTCCAGGAATCATTGATCAATGGAAGATTGAATAGAACAAATCTAACGGCCAACGTTGGTTTTGACATTACAAAAACGATGAAGGTTCGTTTTATTAATCAGCTTGTCTACACTGACAACACTGTCAATCCAATTAGTCCTCCGATCTCGAGCGCGATGTACATGTATCCATTTGCTGATTTCAATTATGTGGACTCGCAAGGAAATCCTTTGTACAAATACACTGGTGCAGGAGCGAATAATACTAACCCAAATTATTATTTCCATTATCAAACTTTCAAAAACAAAACTTTGGATGTTATACCAAGCTTGAACTTACATTGGAATGTAAATCGGATTTTAGAACTTGATTATAAAGCTGGTATCAATTTTCAAGTTGGACTCTATAACAGAGCTTCGGCTAACCAATCAGGGAATGCGCTTTCAGCGGCTAACAATTATTTTGTTGGAGAAGGTATAAATGGAGGTTTGAATAAGCAGACTACCGATCGGTATAACATTAACTCGTTGATCAACGCGATAGCTAAAGTTGATTTCGATAAAGATTTTCACCTTGGCTTGCCTATCACCTCTACAACTCAAGCCCTGTTTGATTATCGTTCCTATTCATTTCATAGACAGTACGCCACTTACACTGGGATACCATTGTACGTTCCACCTGATCAAATCAATGGAAATCTCTCGCAGACAAACAGTGTAAGTGAATGGAATGACAAGTTCGTCACTTATGGTTTCTTAGTGAATCAAAAGTTTGAGTACCGAGATCTTTTAGGAATTTCGGGTGGATTCAGATCTGACTACTCATCCGTTTATGGTGATGCGAAAACACCGTTTACATTCCCTCGTGGAGATGCTTACTTCAGATTATCAAAGCTCGATTTCTGGAAAGGACTTTCTGGTTTATTGCCTGAATTTAAATTAAGAGCAGCCTTTGGTCAAGCTGGGATTCAGCCGGTCTATTATAGTCAAGATTTAGCTGGCTCGGCTCCTAACCATTTCCAAAGGCAGACTCAATTCTTGTACGGTAGAGATCAATCTGGATCATTCATAGGAACTTATCCTGTAGTAGGAAATCCAAACTTAAAAGTTGAGCAGTCTTCTGAAGTCGAAATTGGAGCAGACCTTGGCATTGTACCGTTAAGCAATGGCCCGTGGTTCAATTTTGTTAATGCTAGTTTCACCGTGTGGAATAGAACAGGCTCCAACATTATTTGGCAAAGGCCACTGCCAATCTCAGCGGGTTCAACTAACATCTGGGATAACTACTTAAGCTTTAAATCGAATGGAGCACAATTCAGTATTACTGCAGATGTGTATACCAGCAGCAATTTGAATTGGGACATGGTTATTAACTGGGGAACATCAAAGTCCTTTGTTGACAAAATAACCGATCACAAAGATATTCCTTTGGTATGGGGGAATGCTGCTACCTATACTTTAAAAGAAGGCGAACAACTCGGAACAATTTATGGCTACAAAGGGCTAACGAGGATTGATCAGAAAGATCCCAATGGAAATCCATACATACCTGTTTCGGATCAAGCAAACTATGAGATTGTAAATGGTCACGTAGTAAACTCTTCTGATAAAACGGTTCAGTTCACACCTGATAAATATTTCATCGGTAATACAACTCCGAAATTCAATTCTTCGATTACAAATACTCTTACCTATAAAGATTTCCTGACTGTTTCAATACAGATTGATTGGATCTATGGTATGAAAACTTACAACCAAACGAAGGAATGGATGTATTCCGAAGGATTGCATGGTGACTTTGATAAATCGGTAAGATTTAAAAGTGGTGAGAACGGACCTTACACTGCTTTTTACAAAAGTTTCTATGATGCTTCAGAGAGTAATGGAACCAAAGATTATTTTCTTGAGAACTCATCGTTTGCGCGTTTGAGAAATCTTTCCATAGGATTTGATTTTGCGCATTACTTCAAGATCAATAAAATCAACAAACTTCAATTGATGTTGACTGGTAGAAACCTCTTTACCATTACGAAGTACACGGGTTTTGATCCTGAAGCAAATAACAATACTTCTGGAAGCGGATCTGGCACAGGAGCTTCGCAAGTTGCTGCTCAACGTGGTTTGGATTTTTGGTCGTTTCCAAATACGAAGTCGTATCAAATTGGCTTAAACATTGGATTTTGATTTAGATCATTAAAGAATGGAATATGAAAAAATCAAATAAAATTTTATTAATCCTCCTCTTAATGTTTTTGGCGCAAGCCTGCCACGATGAACTATCAAATGTTACAAATGTGAATGCTCCAAGAGCAGTTGCCCTTAATACTGAGGATGGTCTATCTCAATATGCTAAAGGAGGAATTTTTTGGAATGGTCTTGGTGGTAACAGTGGTAACACTTCTGGTGGTGGCCCGGCTTATTATCCTCATTAGATGATGGACTCGGTGAAGGAATGTTACTAATAACTAATGGACTCCACGATGCACTGGGCGATCTCATCTTTGTTCCTTGGGGAAATAATAGCTTTAAGTTTGCTGATAATCCTACTGATATCACATTGGATGATATGTCTGTTAATCCAATGCCGATAGGAGTATCTCAACCTTATGAACTTAAACTTCGAAATGCCAGAGCTTACGGTCCAGGTAACATTATGTTGATTGAATGGACTTATATGTATTTCATGAATGATGCGTGTAATAGAATATTAGAATATATAGATAAGCCATCGTACTCTGGCAACGCAGATTCAAAAAAGGCCGCCCTCAAGGCATGGGCATATTTCTGGAAAGGGTACGCTTATTCAAGAATTGGATCAATGTATATCGCAGGATTGATTGTCGATACTGCTGGTACTTCTAATGGAAATTATGTAACGAATGCAGAAATCATCTCGGAAGCAACAAAGAATTTTGATGCCTCAATTGCAGCATTGAATTCAGTCAGTGATGTAGACTCATATGCCAATATGATGTCGGCCCTAATTCCTGGTCAGAACAGCGGTCCAAATTCAATAGCAGAATTCATTCGAAATATTAACACAATGAAAGCAAGAAATGCGCTTGTTAATATTCGCTTGAAAGATATGACCTCAAATGAATGGACGAACGTCATGAATTTAGCTAATGCGGGAATTCAATTGGGTGATGGTGTATTTATAATGAGAACAACTCAAGACATAAATAAGTCGTACATCGATCCTTCTTTTGGCTGGTCAGCTGCATTTACTAGTGGCAGCGGTGGAACTTTCTTTGTAAGTGAACGACTCATTCAAGATTTTGACTTAGCCAATGATCATCGTTTCCTTTCCAACTTTGATACGCTGAGCTCCCCCGTTGTCAATAAACGTGGACGCGGTCTTGGATTTGGAACTCGCTGGAATCTTGAGGACGCAGGAAATACTTGGTGGAGAGCACACAACTCAACTGCCGCGAAACCTTATGTCAATGTCTCAGGATACGGAATGGATAACATTTACATAGCTGGTACTTATGAAGAAAACCAATTGTTAATTGCTGAAGCGAAAATTAATTCCGGAGATATCTCTGGTGGATTAGGAATGATTGATGGCGTTAGAAATTATCAAGGCGCCAATCTTGCTCCACTGGATGGTGGAACGATTAACACTGTGCCATTGGCAATGGAGGAAATTAGAAAGGAGAGAAGAATTGCATTGCTTTTCCGAGGGCTAAGCTTTTATGATGCAAGAAGAATGGGTATAACTGATGACAAGAGTCTTGGCGGTGGAAGACATGGAGCTTGGGTTTTGTCAGCGGATAATACAGGAGCAACGATCGTCAACACGAACGCTTCCATTAATTACAATTACTTACCTTATTTTGATGTTCCTCAAAACGAATTGGATTTTAATGCGCAAATTGGAATTGCGCCTGTCAAGTCCACTATCCTGAAATAGCTCTTACAGTAAAAAAAAGAAGCCGCATTTAGCGGCTTCTTTTTCTTATAACCCAACCATAACAAATGCGCCCCAATAATAAGGCTCTTTGTATTTCAGCATCAGCTGTTGTTGAGCTAGTTTGAATGCTTTTAGCTTGCTGCCTCCTTTTGAAAGATTCGTATAAAAATTTGTCATCAACGCTTGTGTTGCTGCGTCATCTACTTTCCACAAACTCATCACTAAAGCTTTCGCACCAGCAACAATAAATGCACGCTGAAGTCCGTACACTCCTTCTCCCGCACGCACATCTCCAAGTCCAGTTTCACAGGCACTCATCACAATTAAATTCGTTCCATTCAAATTCAAATTCATTGCTTCGTAAGCAGTAAGAACTCCATTGTCGTTGCTTTCTAAATTAGGTAGAACTTCACCAGACATCGTTTTTGATGCTCCGGCTAATAGCAGACCCGATCTGAGCAATGGATTGTTTTTAGCACTTTCAGCACTAACACCAACCGCACTTTCAGCATCTTGTAAGAAATAACCGTGAGTTGCAATGTGAACGAACGAAGGACTATTCATCGATTTTATTTTAGATTCAGTTGCATCGTTTTGCTCAGCTAGTGAAATCTGAAATCCACTTGCTTTAAGAATCCTCGATATTCCTTCGACTTCTACTTTTGTTCCCGGCAACGCAGCGATCGATGTCCCTCCATAATTGGGGAAACCTAAAAGAAAAGCATCTTTCTTGGCAGAAGCAGCAGTCTGCTTTTTCAAGCCAATTAGATCTTTAGAATTCCCGATAATCGCTAGTTCATATTTATTAATAACGAAATCAACACCATTTTTTTTCAGAGTGTTTAAATTGATTTGATTGTAAACTCCATCTGGCGAGATGTAAATAGTTTTCTTTCCAGAAAGTGCTGGCTCAATTCGTCCCCAAAACTGATCGTAAGAATTTTGGTCATCCAATTTTTGCTGAATGGCATTTCTATAAAACTTGGCATAACGAGTTTCCAACTGATTACCATTATCAAGTACAACTAGTTTTGGTTGGGTTGAATTTTTGACAAGTACAAGTCCAGCATATTTTGAATCGCTTGTAAAATCTTTATCGAACGATCTGATTCGAATCAATTCAACGACAGCTTCATTATCCGAAAGGAGAGTTGCAATTTTATCAAATGTGATTTTTTCATTTGAGTATCCTTGCGCAAACTCACTCGACTTTTGTGATAATGCGCGCTCCATGTTATTGGCTTCTTGTTCCAATGCAGGGAGATCAATTTTTTGCTGACTCAGTTCCTCTTTTGACAAAGAATAATATCGGGCAAGAGTTTCTTTTTTATCAAGCCATGCGGTATAATCCTTAATCAGTTCAACATTGCCGCTGCTAAGAATCGATTGTTTGATTTTATTTGTTGAATTAAGAAGCAAAGCTTTTGTAGCAATCTGATAATTATACATATCGTTTACGACTGCTGGATTGGTAGCCTGTGCATCGAGGCAGTAATTAAAGAAACGTTGAAAGCGTGGTTGCAAAACATCCCAGTATTTTGTTTTCTCGGCTTCGCTCATCGGAGGAAAAAAACGATCAATAAAGTCGAGCGACTTATTCATGGCGGCTTGCAAGTAAGAGTATGCTTTTGCTGCGTCACCCTTTTTCCAATATAGTATTCCTAAGTCTTCCTCAGATTTTACAAAGTCAGGATGGTTTGCATCTAAAGCGGAAGTACGAACCGTTAACGATTCTGTCAGTTTTTGTTCGGCCACATCGAAACGTCCTTGCATTCTATAAAAATTGCCCAAGTCATTCAATACTTTGGCATAGCTTGGCATTTGTTTTCTGGATTTGTAAATGGAGGCTGATCGCTGAAAATAACTTTCAACTTTATCCAGTTTATTCATTTGGATGTAAAGCAAACCCAGGTTGTCGAGCACACCAGCATAATATGGATTGTCGCTGAAAGCTTTCAACGAATTTTCAAGCTTCAAATAAATGGTTTCGGCTTCGTTCAGTTTTCCGGTTTGCTGATATAGTAATGCAAGATTGGATTGAAACCCAACCGTTGTATGTTGATCTTTTACATTGAGTGCGTCCAAAATAGCAATCGCAGCTTTCGATTTTTCTATAGCTTGATCTAGCCTTCCGATTTTAGAAAAGAAAATTGCCTGGTTATTCAAAACGGTTGCGTACTCCTGACTTTTTTCTCCGACTTTTTCTTTTACTGTGGCTTCTGCATCAATAAAATATTTCTCAGCTTCATTATAATGACCAGTTTCCTGATTAAGCACAGCAATGTTATTTAAGGAAGACGCGTAAGCCTTACTTTTTACACCCAATGATTTTTCACGAATGGAGAGAGCATCGGTAGTGTACTTGTTGGCTAAATCATAGCGCCCCATTGAAGCGTAGAGCAGCCCCATGTCGGCAAGCACTTTGCTGTAATTAATATTGCTTGTGATGTTGTGACTTTCATAAGTCGATTTCGCATCGAGAAAAAATGATTCAGCAAGCTTATAACTTTTTCGATCGTAAAGTTCTTCAGCGACATCAAGTGTGTTCCTTGCTTTTTGTGCTGGCGTTACCTTGGATTGATCTTTGAACTGCGAGTTCATTAATAGATCCATTTTTTTTGTAGCACCTTCGCTATCATCGCGAATATTCATAACGCCAGAGTTCGCTAACACCGAGATGGCATAATTAAAATCGGATGAGTCAAGTTTATCTCGGGCAGCATCGGAACTTTTAAAAGCCTCTTGTTTAGCTTGATTACCGAGCTGCTTAAGGCCTTTCTTCATCAAGTCGCCAAACTGAGCTTTGGAAATGAGCGGAATAATGAAAATAAGGGCAAAAAGAATTTTATTTTTCATTTTGAGAGATTTTCGTTTGTGTGACGATGTGTCGGTATTTCAGTTTAAATTTCCATCAAAAAAATGTAATGGTAAAGCTCTATCGCAATTTATGCGAAGCCGTGGTGCAGGTTCTTGAATCTATTTTCGTGGAGAATCGATATGCTGACAAAGCGATCGAGAAAATGCTTAAACAAAATCAGCGTTGGGGAGCTCGCGACAGGCGATTTATTGCTGAAACTGCGTATGATATTGTAAGGTGGTATCGGCTGCTCGGATATTTATCTGATGCTCCAGACGATTTTTGGAAATTGATGGGAACTTGGTTTTTGTTGAATGGAAATCCAGACCTTCCAACTTGGGACGAATTCAAGAATCTGGATAAAAGAAAAATCTTACAGAAATATGAAGAAGCAAAACAGTCAAGAAAAATTAATGAATCAATTCCTGATTGGCTTGATGAACTTGGGGAGAAGGAGCTTGGAAAGAAATGGGAAAAAGAAATTGAATCTTTGAATGAAGAGGCTCGTGTAGTTTTGCGAGCAAATACATTAAAGATTTCAAAGAGTGATCTGCGAGATGAATTGGAACAACAGGATATTTTAACTGAACCAGTCAAAGATTATCCTGATGCTTTGATTCTGGAAAAACGCCAGAATATTTTTATTCAACCCTTATTTAAGGATGGTTTTTTTGAAGTGCAAGATGCGGGCTCGCAAGCTATCGCTGCATTTTTGAATGTTGAACCTGGTCAGCGTGTGATTGATGCTTGTGCCGGTGGTGGCGGGAAAACTCTCCATCTTGCAGCGCTGATGCAAAACAAAGGCCGCATCATTGCGATGGATACGGAAGAATGGAAACTAGAAGAATTGAAGAAGAGAGCTCGGAGAGCTGGAGCATCTAATATGATAGAGACTCGAATGATTGAATCATCAAAGACAATTAAACGATTGGAGAATTCGGCCGACAGACTTCTCTTAGATGTGCCATGCTCAGGTCTTGGTGTGTTGAAAAGAAATCCTGATGCAAAATGGAAATTGAATATGGAGTTCATTGAAAATGTGAAAAGCATTCAGCAAAAAATATTGAACGAATATTCTTCAATGCTAAAAAGGGGAGGCCTTATGGTTTACTCTACGTGCAGCATTCTTCCTTCGGAAAATGAAAAGCAAGTTGAAGCATTTTTATCGGAGAAAAAGGAATTTGAGTTAGTGAAACAAAAAATGATTTATCCATCGCAAGGATTTGATGGATTTTATATGGCGTTATTGAAAAAAGCTTAGCAAGATTCTTAGACGTCTCGAGCGGATTCGAACCGCTGTCGGAGCTTTTGCAGAGCTCTACCTAACCACTCGGCCACGAGACTTTATAAAACAATTTCTGTTTCAGTGTCATTGATATAAAAACCGATGATACTGTTTTTTAACTGTAGTGATATCAGAAATCGCCTGAACAACTATTAACCCTAAAATGAAAATACCTGGCTGCCCAAATTCGTAGCTAATAGCTCCGCAAATTATTTGGAGGCGAATGACTTCGAGTGAATAGATCCATTCGTGTTGTTCAAGCAAAGCTCCGCAGTTAATGAGTGTTATGATAATTAATGCAACGCCAATTACTCTTTGAACGGTGTCTAATCCGTTAAGCAGGTAAGTAAACGATATCAACCCAATCAGGCATCCCAAAATTTGCAGGTTTAAGTACGCTTTGAATCGAAAATTTCTTTTAAAACTTATTTTCGGTGGCAGCAATCTTTTTTCTAAATCTGGACGAATGGCTGGATCAAGATCTTCCGGTTTCCCGAAAATAATTTTTAGTGACTTGACTAGGCTTCCACTTCTTCGACACGCTTCTGCCAATTCAAAATAGTAATGAAAGTGTTGCCATAGAAAACTGTATCGATTTAATGGTTTTGTGAGACCGAAAAACGGGTCTTCTTCTTTTTTTTGAAACGTTCCGAAAAGCACATCCCAGAAAATAAATATGTCACCGTAATTTTTGTTCAAGTATTTTTCATTGGCTGCATGGTGCACACTGTGATGTGAGGGTGTAATGAAAATAAACTCCAGCCAACCTAAATTTCCAACTACTTGAGTATGTGTAAAAAATGAATAAGTGCCATGAACGACTAGAATTGTAATTACCATAGCGGGCTCAAAACCAATGAATGGCAACACGCACCAAAAAAGATTCCGAACAATAGCTTGCAGAGTTGTTATTCTGGCAGAAACCGTATAGTTGAATTCCTCACTTTGATGATGAACGATATGAGCACCCCAAAATAGATTTATTTCATGCCCCAACCGATGATACCAATACCATACGAAGTCAGTCGCTAGCAAAATCAAAACCCAAACCCACCAAGAGGGCGGTATCTTAAAGAGTGAAGAATTCTTATAGATAAAGGAATACAGAGCATAAAAGCCTCCAGTTATAAAAAGATTGAGCAATCGCTCGGCAATACCGATCGATATATTTGAAATACTTCCAAAGTAGCTAAAGGCAGTTAGTTTCCCCTTTCGTTTCGCTATCCAATACTCAAGAAGAACAAAAAGGAAAAAAGCGGGAGCTACTGAAATAGTTAATAATAGGATCCAGTTCATAGAACAAATTTAGTCTATAAAATCTATAGATTAAGTATTAATTATTATTTTTTATTACCTTTGATGTAAAGACTGACAGATGAATTCCGTGGTTTTTAATCAGACGCTTTATAACAAAGGCCAGGGGCCAGTGGTGATATTGCTTAATGGTTTGTTTGGTAATTACAGGCTATGGAGTAAAACTGTGACAGCGTTGCAAGATCATTACCATGTAGTGGTTCCAAGGTTACCAATTTTTGAAATTCCTGCTCAGCACTCTAATCTCAATTATCTTGTAGAGGCATTGCATTCTTTTATTGAATGGCACAAGTTTAAGGAAGTGACTCTGGTAGGGCATGCAATGGGAGGACAAATTGCGCTTTTGTATAGTTACTTTAATCCTGAGAAAGTTTCCAACATCGTAATCTCAGGGAGCACTGGAATTTTTGAAAGCCCACTGATCAATAAATCATTGTTATCCAAAGAGATCAATAAAGACTTTGTGCATGAAATGGTGAGTCATGCTTTTTATGAAGAAAATCAACTTACGGAAATTTTTGCTGAAGAAATTTATCTTACGGTGGAGAATATTCCCAACCGACTCATGATTGGGTCTCTCATCAAATCATCAATTCAAAACGGCCTTAGTCACTCTCTTAACGAAATAAATACGCCTACTCTTTTACTATGGGGTCTTGAAGATAAAATTTCACCACCAGAGACAGCCTTGCATTTTCATGATTTTTTGCGATACTCTGAGCTTAGGTTTATAAAAGAATGTGGTCATGTTCCGATGATCGAGCAGCCAGAAATATTTAATCAGCATCTCATTTCCTTTTTAGGTAATAAGGATTAAAATATTGTCGGGGTGAGAGGATTCGAACCTCCGACCTCTCCGACCTGTCGGGGCGCACTTGGCTGCGCTACACCCTGAAGAATTCGTTATACTTCCGTTTGATGTATTCCTTATTTCTAAGCCTCTTAAGTTCTAATTCAAATCTATTGGCTTCGATTTTGGTCTCAAACTTTCGCTGGAAAATTATTTTCCATGGACCTTTATTTTTTGTAGACACATTTTGGCCTGAGTTGTGTTCATTAATCCTACGATCAGGGTTTTCTGAATGCCCGAAATACCATTGGTTGTTTTTCTCAGACTCAATAATGTATGTAAAGTACATTCTAAATTTTTCGAATAATCTCCGACCTCCCCGACCTGTCGGGGCGCACTACCGGGCTGTGCTACACCCCGAGATAGCAAAAGTAAGAATTAGAATAATTTTTCTTTTTTCATGAACTGCTGACACACGGTTGTCACTGGTCTGGTCTTCTTTTGAACAAAAGAAATTATTTTATGAATCACAAAAATACATTGCTCATTTTGATCGGGTTTACTCTTCTGATTTTCTCCTGCAGTAGTCCCAAGAATGGCTCTGATCTTGAAGAGGCAAAAAAAGCAATTGCCGAAAGCAATGCTATCTATTTTGAATCGTTCGCTAAAAATGATTCCTCCATTTTTATAGAAAGATATGCTGAAGATTGTTGCATTATGGCGCCAAACACACCAGCGATGTGTGGACCAAATGTTCCGCTTCAGTTTTTCAAAATGGCTTATCAGCAGTTTGGACTTCGAGGTGGTAAATTCATAACTCAAGAAGTTTTTGGAGTTGGTGATGGCTATGTCGCTGAGACCGGCTTATGGCAATCTTTCAATGCTGAAGGCAAGATGTTTGATGATGGCAAATTCTTAGTGCTCTGGAAAAAGACACCTAAAGGTTGGAAGATGTTCCGCGATTCGTTCAGCAGCAATCATAAAGAGGGCTACTAGCTTTCAGGCTGTTAGATTTTACCCTAAAGCTATTGGCTTCCAACCAATAGCTTTCTTATTTCTCCGCTTCGTTGTCATTTGCGCCTGCCTCGATGACTATCTTTTTTAAATAAAGGCCCGATGCATTCTCTTTACGGTGTAGTTCGCAACCCCGAAAATAATGACACGACTAGCTTTTATTTTGGTTTTCAGCTTGAGTACTCTGGCTCAGGGACAAACGATAACCATTGAGCAATGCTACGAGTTGGCTAAGCAAAATTACCCTCTTGCTCGTCAGCGCGAGTTGCTCACCCGAAGTAATGAATACACGGTAAGTAATATTGCCAAAGGAAATTGGCCTCAGCTTTTGATCAGCGGACAAGACAGCTATCAATCGGAAGTAGTCAAACTTCCTTTGCCTGACGGCCCAAAAATTCCGAAGAATCAATATCGAGTATATGGAGAAGTCAATCAGCCACTCACCGACTTCATCACTACAAAACGCCAGCAAGAAGTACAACAATCAAACACACTCTCTCAAGTACAAAATCTTGAAGTTGAATTGTACAAACTGAAAGAAAGAATCGATCAACTTTATTTTGGTATCCTTTTGTTGAATGAACAAATGATTCAGAATGAATTGTATAAAAAAGATATTCGAAATGGAATTGAGCGCATTGAAGCGGCTATTGCAAATGGTGTTGACAATAAGTCAAGTATCAACAAAATGCGAGCTGAACTTCTCAAGGCCGAGCAAAAAGACATTGATCTAGCTTTTTCAAAAAAATCTTTTCTTGATATGCTCGGGCTTCTGATCAATCAATCGTTGGGTGAACAAACTGTATTACAATGGCCGGTAGAAGTTGAAACTAACAATCAAATAAACAGGCCTGAGATAAAATATTTTGATTTTCAATCACAAGCACTCGATCAACAAACCAAACTGCTTAACACAAAAACTCTACCGAAGTTCTCGCTTTTTATGCAAGGCGGTTGGGGACAGCCATCACCTCTGAATTTGGTGAATGCAACATTGACTGGATATTATATTGGTGGCATTAGACTCAATTGGTCAATCAACAATTTTTATACTATCAAAAACGAACGAAAAGTCATTGAACTCAATAAGGAAATGGTTCTTTCTCAAAAGGAAACATTTTTACTAAACACGAAGCAAACGATGAGCAAACAAAACTCGGAGATTGAAAAACTAAAACAACTTCTCCAAAAAGATGGTGAGATTGTCGAGTTGCTCACTTCAGTGAAAAAGACTTCAGCTGATCAATTGCAAAATGGAGTCATTACAAGCCATGATTATCTGCGCGAAGTGAACTCACAAGATTTAGCAAAGCAAAATGCGGCACTTCATAAAGTTCAGTTGGCAATGGCTCAGTATAATTTTAAAACAACATCTGGAAATTAATTCACAACTATGAATAAAAATACTTTAATCTCGACCTTCATTTCTGCTGTTTCACTCTTGGCATCTTGTTCAAATCAAAAATCATATGATGCATCAGGATCTTTCGAAGCGGTTGAAACAATTATCTCCGCTGATGCCAGCGGTAAACTTCTCCAGTTTAACTTGGAAGAAGGGCAATTGCTAAATAAAGATCAAGTAGTTGGATATATCGACAGCGTTCAACTATATCTTAAGAAAGTGCAATTGGAAAGTCAAGTTGGCGCAACTCTTTCTCAACGACCTGATATCGCTTCGCAAATCGCTCCGTTAAAAACTCAGCTTGAAACCGCAAAGACAGAGCAGAAACGTTTGTCAAACTTAGTGGCTTCAAATGCGGCCAATCAAAAGCAACTCGATGACATTAATGCGCAAGTGGAATTGATTCAAAAACAAATTGAATCATTACAGCGAAACCTGACAATAACTTCCAATAGTCTTGAAGCACAAGTAAGACCTTTGCAAGCGCAGATCGATCAACTCAAAGATCAATTGACGAAATGCAGAATCGTTAACCCCGTAAACGGAACTGTACTTACCAAGTATGCAGAACCAGATGAACTTGTGACTACGGGGAAACCCCTTTACAAAATAGCGGACCTCAGCGAAATTATTTTAAGAGCTTATCTCACCAATGATCAACTCGCGCGATTGAAGTTGAATCAAAAAGTATCTGTATTGACCGATGATGGTAAGGGAGGTTTCAAACCTTATGAAGGAACTGTCGAATGGATAAGCAGTAAAGCAGAGTTTACTCCGAAAACTATACAGACGAAAGATGAACGAGCCAACTTGGTTTACGCAGTGAAAATAAGAGTGAAGAACGATAATTTTTTAAAGATCGGGATGTACGCAGAAGTTAAATTGTAAGTAATAACCAGGCAGAGTAATTCAAAGTATCAAAGATGAATTTTTCAGTTGAAGTAAATAATATCAAAAAAGTTTACTCGAGCGGCAAAGAGACTATTACTGCTCTTCATGGAATTTCATTTAATGTGAATGAAGGTGAATTGTTTGGTTTGATTGGCCCCGATGGAGCAGGAAAAACAAGCCTGTTTAGAATATTGACAACCGTTCTTTTGCCAGATGGTGGATCGGCAACTGTGAATGGTTTGGATGTTGTCAAAGACTATAAAAAAATCAGAAACTGTGTTGGCTACATGCCAGGTAAGTTTTCGCTTTATCAGGACTTAACTGTTGAAGAGAACTTGAATTTTTTTGCTACGCTCTTCAATACTTCCATCGAAGAGAACTATGAGTTAGTGAAAGATATTTATGTTCAGATAGAACCTTTCAAAAAAAGAAGAGCTGGAAAACTTTCTGGTGGAATGAAACAGAAACTGGCGCTTAGCTGTGCTCTAATTCACAAACCAGCGGTTTTGTTTTTGGACGAACCTACTACTGGAGTTGACCCCGTTTCACGAAAAGAATTTTGGGAAATGCTCAAGCGCCTAAAGTTGCAAGGAATATCAATTGTTGTTTCTACACCTTATATGGACGAAGCAACTTTGTGCGATCGTATCGCATTGATTCAGCATGGCAATATTTTGTCGATTGATACTCCACAAAAAATAGTAAAGTCATTTCCCAATCAATTGTATGCATTGAAAGCGAAAGAAATTTATCGGTTGTTGAAAGATATAAATGAATATGAATATTCATCGAGCTGTTATCCTTTTGGAGAATACTTACACTTGGTTTTGAAGAAAGAAAATGGCGAAGGAGAACTTTTGGATTATTTGAAAACACGAAACCATTCAGATGTGGAGCTTAAGCCGATTGAGGCCACGATCGAAGATTGCTTTATTGGATTGTTGAAATAATATGAGCGGAGAAATTGTAATCAAAGCCAACGGATTAACCAAACAGTTTGGTGACTTCATCGCTACCAACAATATCACTTTTGAAGTTTATAAAGGTGAGATTTTTGGTTTTCTGGGAGCGAACGGAGCTGGCAAAACTACAGCCATGCGGATGCTTTGCGGTCTGTCTTCGCCTTCGTCAGGTAAGGCCACCGTTGCAGGCTTTGATGTGAAAACTCAGCCAGAAGAAATTAAGAAGAACATCGGCTACATGAGCCAAAAGTTTTCGTTGTATGAAGATTTAACAGTAGCTGAAAATATTCAATTTTTTGGAGGCATTTATGGTCTTACAAATAAACAATTGCGTGAAAAGAGTAGCGACCTAATTGACAAGCTTGGACTAGCTGATAAGCAAAATCAATTGGTTGGTTCTTTGCCTTTGGGATGGAAACAAAAACTTTCTTTTTCGATTGCAATCCTTCATCAACCTAAAGTTGTATTTCTTGATGAGCCCACAGGAGGAGTCGACCCAGTAACACGTAGACAGTTTTGGGATTTAATCTACCAAGCTGCTGAAGATGGTATTACTGTTTTTGTGACAACACATTATATGGATGAAGCAGAATATTGTAATCGTATTTCAATAATGGTGGACGGAAAAATTGAAGCACTTGATTCTCCTATGGGTTTGAAAAGAAAATTCAGCGCGGACTCTATGGATGAAGTATTTTATCAACTGGCTCGCAAAGCGAAAAGAAGCGATTGAAGAGTTAATGGCTTTTGGCTGGTGGCTATTAGCTTTATGGAAAATAGTTTATGAAAAATTTTAAAGAATTAAATGTTTGGAAACAGGGAATAGAACTCGTAAAAATGAGTTTCATTATCTCTAAAAATTTACCAGCTGAAGAGAAATTTGGAATCGTTTCACAATTGACAAGAGCGGCTGTATCCATCCCGGCCAACATAGCCGAGGGTAGTAGCCGTAACAGTGAGAAAGATTACGCGAGGTTCCTGCAGATTTCTCTTGGGTCGGCATTTGAGGTACAAACTTATTTAGTGATCATTAAAGAGATGAAATGGTTAACCACAGAAGATATTGAGCGCGTTGATCAGCTTCTCGAACAAGAGATCAAAATGCTTCATTCATTTATCAGAAAGCTAACAACCAAAAGCTAGTAGCAAACAGCCAACAATGAAACAATTCTTCACTTTCGTAAAAAAAGAATTCAAGCATGTGTTTCGAGATCGAAAAACACTGCTGATGCTTTTTGGCTTGCCCATTGTTCAGATTATTCTTTTCGGATTTGCGTTGACTAACGAAATCAAGAATTCAAAAATTGTTGTACTCGATAACTCGAAGGACAACATTTCTCGTGAAATCATTGATCAAATCGAAGCCAGTCGATATTTCGAAATTGAGACTTCTGCGAAAAACATTCAAGATGTTGAGGCTGCATTTAAAACCGGGAAGATAAAATCAGCAATTGTTATCCAACAAAACTTCGGCAACGATTTGCTTCATTTGAACAAGGCTCAGATCCAAATCATTGCAGATGCGTCTGATCCAAATACCGCCACAACACTCACTAACTACTTGACATCGATTATTCAAAGTTATCAACAGCAACATCTAAGCACTGGAATTATTCCATTTCAAATCATTCCTGAAATGAGGATGCTTTACAACCCTGAATTAAAAGGCGCTCACAATTTTGTTCCAGGTGTGATGGCACTTGTATTAATGCTTGTTTGCGTAATGATGACATCAATATCAATTGTTCGTGAAAAAGAATTGGGCACAATGGAAGTCTTACTTGTTTCTCCTTTCAAGCCGCTATTGGTAATTCTTTCCAAAGCAGTTCCGTACTTGATCCTTTCCATTGCAAATTTGATTATCATTTTAGTTTTAAGCGTATATGCTTTAGGACTGCCAATCAATGGAAGTGTGATCTTGCTTTTTTTGGTAAGTATACTCTATATCATAACGGCTTTATCGTTGGGACTGCTCATTTCAACATCGACAGCATCTCAACAAACAGCCATGCTGCTTTCATTAATGGGAATGCTTTTGCCTACAATGCTTTTCGCGGGCTTTATGTTTCCAATTGAGAATATGCCGCTGCCGTTACAGATTATTTCCAACATAGTTCCAGCCAAGTGGTTTTACATTATTGTGAAATCAATCATGATTAAAGGACTAACTCTTTCTTCTATTTGGAAAGAGACATTGATTTTGTTTGGCATGACGATTTTTCTCCTTGCATTGAGCTTGAAAAAATTTAACGTACGACTAGCATGAGGACTATACTTTTTATTCTACGTAAGGAGTTCAAGCAGATTTTTCGAAATAAGGCCATGCTGCCACTTCTTTTTGTGATGCCGATCGTTCAATTGATAATTCTTCCGCTCGCAGCTGACTATGAAGTAAAGAATGTTAATCTGGCCATCGTTGATCATGATAAATCTACATACACCCAGAAACTCATTTCAAAAATTACTTCTTCAGGATATTTTAGGTTGTCAGGATATTTTGATTCGTACGATGAAGCATTTCATCAGATTGAAAAAGACAAAGCTGATTTAATTCTTGAGCTGCCCGCCAATTTTGAAAAACGCCTCGTCCGCGAAAATCAAGATCAGGTGTTTATTGCAGTCAATGCGATTAATGGAACGAAGGCGAACTTGGGCGGTGCTTATTTGTTGCAAGTACTTACGGATTTTAATTCTCAACTTAGATTGGATTGGATTCAGCCATCAAGATTTAATCTGCAGCCACAGATTGAAATAACTTCTTCTAATTGGTTTAATCCATTTTTGAATTTTAGATTTTATATGGTGCCGGGAATTTTAGCGATTCTTGTCACTATGATCGGAAGTTATATGACCGCATTGAATATTGTTAAAGAAAAAGAAATCGGAACCATCGAGCAAATTAACGTCACACCAATCCGGAAACATCATTTTATTTTGGGCAAACTCATTCCGTTTTGGATTTTAGGAATGTTTGTTTTCTCAGTTGGGTTGTTTGTGATTTCATTTTTGATTTATGGAATTCATTCGCAAGGAAATCTTTTTCTTCTCTATGGATTTCTTGCTATTTATTTGATCGCCATTCTTGGGTTTGGTTTGCTCGTCTCAACTTATTCAGACACGCAACAGCAAGCAATGTCAGTATCATTTTTCTTCGTGATGATTTTTTTGTTAATGAGTGGCTTATTCACACCAGTGGACAGCATGCCCGAATGGGCAAAAGTGATTTCACAATTGACGCCCGTTTATTATTTCATTGATGTCATGCGCATGATTGTGTTGAAAGGAAGTGGATTCAATGATATAAAATACCATTTTGTAGTTATCATAGGGTTTGCCACTTTGTTGATGAGCTGGGCTATCGTAAATTATCGGAAGACGACATAATGAAAAATAAATACATCCCGTACATCATCATTTTTACTGGCTCGCTAGTCACAGCTTTAATTCGTTTAGTTGTGATTGAGGGTTGGTCGTTGGGATGGCACGCATTTTTCTTGTTGTTGCAAATTGTTGGCTTCCTCTTGGTTTGGGAATTAGTCAAAGTGGTTAATAAATTCTTTGACTCAAGAATTCCATATTCAGAAGAGAGTACAAAACGTCTATTGATTCAACAATTTTTTAGTGTGGTCGCGGCCTTTCCGGTTTTCGCTCTTTTCTATTTTGTTGTGACAACATCTCTCAAGCCAGCCTTTATCACTCCGCAGTTCGTTGCGATTGGATCGGTGTTGGCATTTGTTGTTATTTTTTTAATGAATATTTATTTCTATAACGGATATCTCTCCAAGCAATGGAAGCAATCTGTTGAAGACAAAGCAAAGCTACAAGTCGAGGCAGCGGAATTGCAGAAGGAAAAATCATTGATGCAATACCATCATCTAAAGAATCAAGTAAATCCACATTTTCTTTTCAATGCATTCACATCTTTGGATGGATTGATTCAGACGGACCCAACGCTAGCATCTCAATATGTTAGACATCTTTCTAAGGTTTACAGGTATGTGTTGGAAAACAAAGAAAATGAAGTAGTAACGATGACTACTGAGATCGACTTTATCCAGCATTATATTTCTCTTTTGAAAATACGTTTTGCGGAATCGATTCAAGTGGATTTAAGGGTTTCCACAAATGCAATGGAAAAAGGAATCGTGATGGTCACTCTTCAGATGCTTATCGATAATGCTGTAAAGCACAATGTTGTTCATTCAAAATCACCATTGACAATTCAGGTTAATGATGAAAATGGTTTTTTAATTGTTCGAAACAATAAACAACTGCGTAAACAAATTGATCACTCAACAAAACATGGACTGAAACAACTGACCCAGTTGTATTCATTTCTCACCGAAGAGCCTGTCACTGTATTGGATAAAGAGGATTTCTTTGAAGTAAAACTGCCTTTGTTATAAATGAAGATTCTGATAATTGAAGATGAGCCTTTTGTGGCAGTGAGCTTGGCAAAGATTGTGCAAGAGATAGAACCGTTGGCTGAGCTATGTGGACCTTTATCAAGCGTAAGTGAGGCGGCAGAGTGGTTAACTAAAAATGGTAACCCTGATTTGATTTTGTCAGATATTCAGCTTGCTGATGGGATTAGTCTCGATATTTTTTCTGAAAATAAAATCCTATGCCCAATTATTTTCACTACAGCCTACAATGAATATGCAATCAAAGCATTTAAGCTTAACAGTATCGATTATTTGCTCAAGCCCATTGAGAAGAATGAGTTGAAAGCAGCTTTTCAAAAGTTTCATTTACTGCAATCGAAATTTGAAAATGAAATTTATCTGAAGCAGCTGAAAGATTTGTTTTCTGATTTCGGACAACAAAAGAAATACAAAGAAAGATTTGCGGTACATTCTGGACGTGCAGTTAGCTTGATTCCTATTGAGGAGATTGCACTTTTCTTGAAAGAAGAGTTGATTTTTCTTGCCAAAAATGATGGAACTAGATTTGTCACCGATTTTCGTTCGCTTGATGAAATTGAAGAACTGGTTAACCCAAAATTATTCTTCAGAGTCAATAGACAAAATCTTGTACAGTTGTCTTTTATTGAAAGTTACAGAGCAGATGATACAGGTAAGCTCACTTTGAAAATGCGTACTATAAGGGCCGAAGGATTGATCGTAAGTAAAGAGAAAGCTGCCGAGTTTAAGAAATGGTTTGAGTGATTCCCTCAATTGATTAAATTCAAATTATTAATCATTGTCTATGGAAAAACAGACTCGGAGAAATTTTATAGCTGGCGCGTCTATAGCAACATTAGGCGTTGTAACTCCATCGTTCGCGATGGAAAAATCAGGTTCACTCATTCATCATGTTTTCTTTTGGCTGAAAAATCCTGCTTCAAAGGAAGATTTTCAGAAATTAATTGAAGGCATTAAAACGCTTCAGCAGATTGAGTCTTTACAAGAGTTTGTAATTGGCGTTCCCGCGCAGACGCCTAAACGTCCGGTTATAGATGAGTCTTACTCTATTTCTTTGTTCACAAGATTTAAGGATGTTGCAGCTCACAACGTCTATCAAGATCATCCTATACACAAAAAATTTGTTGAAGCGTATTCTCCTCTCTGGAACAAAGTTCAAGTCTACGATTCGCAAAATATTTAATTATAAAAAAAGGCTTCCTTTCAGAAGCCTTCTATCACTTAAAAACAATAAAACTTAGAGATTAGGTTGAGGTGTAGTTCTTAAATAAGGTTTGATTCGATTATGTCCTTTTGGAAATTTTGCAGGAACATCTTCATCTTTCACTGCCGCAGTAATGATCACATCTTCACCATGTTTCCAGTTGGCAGGAGTTGCAACGCTGTAATTTGCTGTTAACTGTAAGCTGTCAATTACGCGAAGAATCTCGTCAAAATTTCTGCCTGTTGCCGCAGGATAAGTGATTGTCAATTTTACTTTTTTATCTGGACCAATCACAAAAACTGATCTCACCGTAAATTTATCGCTCACTTGCGGGTGAATCATATCATACAAAGTCGACACTTTAAATTCCGGATCAGCAATGATTGGGAAATTTACTTGTGTCTTTTGCGTTTCGTTGATGTCGCCAATCCATTGTGAGTGTGAACTTACATTATCGGTACTCAACGCAACCACTTTTACATTTCTCTTGTCAAACTCCGAGCGAAGTTTTGCTACAGCCCCAAGCTCTGTGGTGCAAACAGGAGTGAAGTCAGCGGGATGAGAAAATAGAACACCCCAGCCATTGCCGAGCCATTGATGGAAATCAATTTTACCTTCGGTTGTTTCTGCCTGAAAATCAGGTGCGATGTCGCCTAGTCGAATTGCCATAATTTTTTATTTTGTCAAAAATACTTAAAGTCTATGGATTTTATAGGATTAAATAGGTTAAATTATTTGGCTCCTAAAGCCTTTTCGCGCTTTAAAATTTTGTCAAGCGTGCTCCCACCCAGAATTTCAAGCGTTTCATCCCGCACTTTTATAAACGCATCTCGAATGCCGCAGCTTTTTTCATTTCTGCATTCTTCACATTTCTCATAATAATTGAGTGACACACACGGCAGCATTGCTATCGCGCCATCCATCAATCGGATGACTTCCATCAAGCTTACTTCAGATGGCTTTTTATGCAAATAATAACCACCTCCTTTTCCTTCTTACTATGCAGCACTTTTGCATTGCGAAGCTCAAGAAGGATGGCCTCTAAAAATTTTTTGGGGATGTGTCTTTTTTCAGCGATTTCACTAATGTGAACTGGGCCTTGTTGATGACGCTCGGCCAGGTACACCAAAGCGTGAATCGCATACTTGCATTTTTTTGAAAGCATGCCCCAAGTTATACTTTTTGCAGTAATTTTAATTTGAAATCAAGCCGAGGTAGCTCAGGGGTAGAGCAGCTGATTCGTAATCAGCAGGTCGTGGGTTCAAATCCCATTCTCGGCTCCAAATTCTTAAGCCTTGATAGTCTCCAAACCCCTCAAAAGCACAATTTTTTCCTTTGTCCTATTCTTAGTGATTTCGATTGTGGTCATCACCATGAATGCGATCATTATTTTCAGGGCGCCTGAACCAGCGTGGTACAATTATGTGGTGGTTGGTGTGCTTATCCCAATTGCTCTTTTTGTTTTTTATAAGATTTTTCTACGTTACAAGATTTTAAGTTTTGGGAATAATCAGATTCTGATCGAATATCCAGTGATGCGACAATTAAAAAAATACCCTCTTGATCAGGTTAATAAATGGACCGAAAATGTGATCAAGACTGGAAAAAACTCTACCTATAAAGAAGTTCGAATATTATTTACTGATGGCCAGAAACTGAGTATTGGCCATCGAGAACACACAGATTATTCGAAGATTGTGCAATACCTTTTGCAGAAAGTGGCCAAGAAAAAAGTGACTGTTTCTTGATTGGTAAAGTTTCAAAATCCTTTTACTTTTGCCGTCCCTCACATTTTGAGATGTTCTTTTACAAGCCCAGGTGGTGAAATTGGTAGACACGCTACTTTGAGGGGGTAGTGCCGCAAGGTGTGCTGGTTCGAGTCCAGTCCTGGGCACCAATATATATGTTCTTTGTTTACGCGATCAGGAGTAAGGTCAAGAATTACATTTATGTTGGCCTAACAGAAAATCTTGAAAGAAGGATTAGCCAACATAATTCTGGTTACGAAAGAACTACTAGACCTTATCTGCCATTTGAAATTATTTTCTCTGAGTCATTCAAAACTAGAGTAGAAGCAAGAGTAAAAGAGAAGTATCTTAAGTCTGGAATAGGAAAAGAGTTTTTAAAAATGAGGTGAATGACTGGGTTCGAGCCTGCCTGTCGGCAGACAGGTCCAGTCCGGGGCACCAATAAATACTCGGCCGAAGTGGTGAAATTGGTAGACACGCACGTTTCAGGGGCGTGTGGCGCAAGCTGTGCGGGTTCGAGTCCCGCCTTCGGCACTTCGCTAACCTCTCTTCTTTAACAATACCACATTCTCTACGTGAGTTGTATGTGGAAACATATCGACAGGCTGAACTTCTTCCACTGAATATTTTTCTGAAAGGATTTTTAAATCACGAGCCTGTGTCGCAGGATTGCAACTGACGTAAACAATTTTTTCGGCATCCGTTTTCAACAACATCTTACAAACATCTTCATGCATCCCAGCACGTGGAGGGTCGGTAATCACAACATCAGGTTTGCCGTGTTCATTCAGGAAATTTTCTTTAAGCAAATCTTTGATGTCACCAGCAAAGAATTCTGCATTGAAAATATTATTCAATGTTGAATTTATTTTCGCGTCTTCAATTGCGGCAGCAACATATTCTAGTCCGATTACTTTTTTTGTTTTGCTCGCTACAAAATTGGCGATTGTTCCTGTGCCTGTGTAGAGATCATAAACCAATTCATTTCCCGTAAGGCCAGCCATCTGAAAAGCAACTTTGTAAAGTTCAAATGCCTGTGCTGAGTTGGTTTGATAAAAAGATTTTGGACCAACACGAAATTGAAGCACTCCAGATCCATCCGGTTTTGGCATCTTTTCCGTGATGTATGAATTCCCTTTCCAACAAATGATATCAAGGTCAGCGAAAGTATCGTTTCTTTTTCCATTGATGATATAATTGATAGAAGTGATTTGAAGAAAATTTTCAGCGAGCGCTAAAAGAATCTTTTCGGTCCATTCAATTTTATCATAAGTCACTTGAAGGATAACCATTACTTCGCCCGTGTTGGCAGTTCGAATTGTAATGGTGCGAAGAAACCCGACTTGTTTCCGTAAATCGAAAAATGGAATATTGTTTTCAAGTGCTACTTTTCTTACCAATAAACGGATGTCGTTGGATGGATCAGGTTGAAGGAAACATTCTTTCACATCGAAAACGCGATCATACATTCGTGGAATATGATAACCGAGCCCAGGTTCAAATTTTTTTTCTCCCGTCATTTCTTCTTTGGTCAACCACCGATTAGAGGAGAAAGTATAATCCAATTTATTTCGATAATGAATGATTTGCCGCGATCCAACAATTAACTTTATCGGAGGTAAATCGAGGCCACCAATTCGCTCAAGATTATCGATGACTTGTTGTTGTTTGTAGCTCAATTGTGTTTCGTAGTTGATGTGTTGCCATGAACAACCTCCGCACATTCCAAAGTGAGTACAAAATGGCTGCGTTCGATTTGGCGAATATGATTTTATATTAACCGTCCGTCCTTCTAAAAAACTGCTTTTGATTTTTGTAAGTTCAATATCGACTGTATCGCCTGGTGCGCATCCCTGAACGAAAACCACTTGACCGTTGTGATGTGCAATGCACTTTCCTTCGGCAGCCATCGTTTTAACCAAAATATTCTCGAGTATTTCTCCTTTTTTCATTGGCGCGAAATTACTCAAATGTGGGTGTTTTAAGCCTCTTGTCAATTGGTTATCTTTCCCTGACATATGAAGAAATTTTTTTTCACACTTTTACTTCTGATCGTATTGCCTGTTTATGCTTCTCATATCGTGGGTGGGGAGTTTGATTGATTCATATTTCGGGATATACTTATCAAGTAAATCTTATTTACTACTTCGATGTTTTGCATAATGATTTCAAAGATGCAAATGGGAATCCGATACCACCTGAACAAGAAGAGCCAACATTAGTAGCCGCAATTTTCAGAAAATCGGATAATGCGTTAATGAGAACTGTGGTCTTGCCGTTTCTAATTAGAACGAGAGTGGGTTACACTCAAACTGCATGTTCTAATGGCGAAATAGTTACGGACAAATTAATTTATTCAACTACGATTACGCTTCCTCCCTCAACTTATAACGATCCTCAAGGATATTATTTGTCTTGGCAGAGGTGCTGTAGAAATTATGGGATAACAAACATTTATAGCCAACCTATTGGCGCAGGGATTGTATGCTGGGCAAATCCTTTATTTGGAATTTCCACCCGTAGTAAAGAATGGCCAGCAGTTTATTAATTCTTCACCACACCTTTTTCCTCCATTAAATGATTATGCTTGTCCAGGCAGACCTTACTATGTGAATTTTGCTGGCGTGGATGACGATGGAGATTCAATCGTTTATACGATGACCACTCCTTTGAATGTTGATTCTGCAACGGCTGTACCACCAATCGCTCCAGGACCTTATCCATTAGTCACTTGGCGGCCGGGATATGATTCTTTACATATTATTGGAGGCTCACCTGACTTGGCAATAAGTAAAGATGGGTTGCTTACATGTACACCAGTCAAACCCGGATTATTTGTTTTCGCTATTAAAGCAGATGAATATAGAAATGGTGTTAAGATAGGAGAGACGCGAAGGGATTTTCAGATGCTAGTTGTTACTGGATGTCAACCAGATCAACCTCCGCAGATCATTGGAAGAAAAATAATGGATTTAAACTTTACATATGTAGACACGATGTCGGTAGCTTTTGCCGACACAGCTACTCATCGATGTATTGTTGTACGCGTGTCTGATCCGGACTCTCAAAGTGCATTTCAAAACTTCACGGAGAATGTGACGATCAAGGCCGTCCCTCTTAGTTTTAGAGACAAATATCTAAGTAGCATTTTGCCTACCGTAAAATCAGCACAGCTTACCAATGGGAGCACTGTTGATTTTACAATTTGTTTTTCCATTGTGTCCATTTATCGATGGCCCATATCAAATAGGAATTATTGCTGCCGATGATGCGTGTAGTCTTCCAATGACTGACACATTGCGAGTAACAGTAAATGCTCCAGCGCCTCCAAATACTTTTCCTTATTTCCTTCCGGTGAAGAATATCAAGGATTCAGTTATAGAGGGGAGCGCAAAATCTTGGCCCATCGTTGCTAAAGATGCTGATGGTAACAATCTCACCATTGTTGTTTTGCCGGATCATTTTGTAATGAAAGATGCGGGCATGACTTTCAATTACGCAAGCCTGCCAGGCTCTGTCGATGGTACGTTTACTTGGAATGCCTTTTGCAAGAATTATGAATTTTCTCAGCAGTCAGAATTCTCCATCGAAATATTGGTCGATGATCAAGACGCCTGTAATGTCGTTCACTATGATACAGCTACGTTACAATTGAAAGTAATCTTGCCCGAATTCAATCCCAAACTTAAAATTTATGATGGAACAAAAACTCAAGAGCTAACGAACGGTTCGGTTGAGATGAATTTAGGCCATGTAGCTTTTGATGTTGAAGGAACAGATACGAATACCCTGCCAATTGATACTTTAAAACTTTCTTTGCGAAGTGTTGAGGGGAACGTAGCAGTGTCCGGATATAATTTTGTCAATACTACTGGGATTCACATTGTAGAATCGGTTCTCTCTTGGGATCCCACTTGCTCTATTTTCAAGGATGGATCATATGACAATAATTATACGTTCAATTTTTTGGTAGAGAACGATCATTGCAAGACACCGAAAATGGATACGGCTTATGTAAAATTAAGAATCAAGGATATTGAGAGCACCGATAAAGATTTTTTGCCCGCCAACGTCATCACTACTATTCCTGATCATTGCAATGATTTCTTTGCCATTGATGACGGCTACGAAGGAGAGCCAGCATGTGAATATTTGGATCCCAAACATCCAAGCTCAAGTCGGACGTTACCAAATGCTCCTCTTGATAATTGTTCTAACCGTTTTAAAGGCGTAAAAATTTATGACCGCTGGGGAAAGCAAGTGTTTGAAAGCACGGACCGTAAATTTCGGTGGTATGGACTAAGCGAGGCTGGAGGCGTTTACTACTATATCATTAATTATACTCAGGCGAGTTATAAGGGCTCACTTACAGTGATTCACTAGAGTTCTATTTTCAGGACGGATGATTCTTTAACGAAAACAATTTTGTCTAGCCAGCGTACTTTGAGCCAAACATCCTCATGCCCAAGCGACTGAAGTAGATTACCTTGACCAATTACTGCTGAAACGTTCGCGCCTGCTGAAGGGTCTTCCATTAGATAAGTATTATCACTGGCAATGATTACCGAAGTGCTTGCGCTGAAATTGTTAATGTAAATCAGAATTGAGACGGTGATAAAAATAAGAGCGGCAACACTCCACGGTTTCTGACCTTTTCTTTGCATAAGGAAGATGGTGACCAACATTGATGAAAGAAGGATCAGAAGTACAGCTTGAATTAAAAGCATGTTTCTTTTTATCCATTCATTAAAATGATTTGTGTCTGCTGAGGAATAGCCCGATAGTTTGAATTTTGTTGAGAGTTCTTCTAATTTTTTTTCAGTGTGTTCATCTTGTGAGATCAGGTAATATAATTTCAGAGAGTAAAGTGTGGCGCCAACCTTGCCAAGGCCCTCGTTGATATAGGCCATTTTGAGAAGCATTGCTGGGGTGTATTTTCCTTCCTTAAAAATGGATTCATAAGGTGCTGTTCGGATTCTATCGTGTTTCCCTATTAACCTTAGCAATACG
>JASGIR010000082.1:0-82392 GCA_049840975.1 Cyclobacteriaceae bacterium
CAGGTGCTGTTCGGATTCTCGTGTTTCCCTATTAACCTTCACGATGCGTGTTATGTAGCTACTGGTTCGGTTGCGTATTGCTAAGGTTAATAGGGAAACACGATAGAATCCGAACAGCACCGATCAATACATCAAATACTCCTGGAACGGTTACTTATCACATCACACCAAGTATTGGATCATGCAATGGAGTTACCAAAGATTATGTAGTGACAGTTGAGCCGGTGCCAACTGTAAATGGTAGCAACATAACAATTTGCTCAGGTTCGAATGCGACTGTCGCCCTAGATGCTTCACCTCAGAATGTATCAGGTACAACTTTTAGTTGGACAATCATACCATCCGCAAACGTGACAGGAGCTTCAACTGGGAATGGATCATTAATAAACCAAGTGTTGACGCTGACCGATTACTCTGTTGGTACAGTAACTTACAGAGTTACACCAACAGCTTACAATTGCAATGGATCATTTAAGGATATTATTGTGACGGTGAATCCTATTGCAACTGTAAATGCGGGAGCCGATTATGCTTTATGTCAACCTACAACAATAGCTTTATCGGGAACTATTGGAGGAGCAGCGACCTCAGGTACATGGCAAATAGTTTCAGGCAATGGATCAATTTCTGCTAGTGCTACAACGGGATCAACTGTCACTGCGACTTATACTGTTGTTGGTACTGATATAGCAACTACTGCTATCTTCCGACTTGTGACGAATGATCCAGATGGTTTGGGAATTGGGTGTACGGCTGTATCGGATGATTTGAATGTTGCGATAAATAAAGCTCCAACAGTTTCACTACCAGGTGACTTCACTGTCTGCGAGCCTACTACTATTTCATTAACAGGAAATATTGGTGGAAGTGCAACGTCAGGAGTGTGGAGTATTATTACAGGAAACGGAACGCTGTCGTCTTCAAATGTTTCAGGAACAACTACCAAGATTGTTACTTCAACCTATCAAGTTGATCCAACTGACGTAACAAATACTGTTACTTTCAGGTTAACGACTGATGATTCAGATGGAAGTGGTCCTTGCACAGCAGTTTATTCTGATATTAATATCAAGATAAATCGGGCACCTCAAATTTTTGTTGCTAGTTCTACTATTGCGATTTGTCAAGATCAAAAAAATGTACCACTCGGTGGAAGTTATGGCGGATCCACTCAAAATGTTCTTTGGACATTAGGCACAAATGCAGGGGGTAGTTTCAGTAATGCTAGTGATGTAGCTGCATCCTATACGCCAAGCGCCAGCGAACTAAGTAAGACAGCTCCATATACACTTTCGTTAAAACTTACAGCTCTTGATCCGGATGGAACAGGAGCCAATGGGCCTTGTACTGCTGTAAGTACACAGTTAAGTATAACTATTAATCCGCTGCCGAACCCAGTTAGCTTTACGGGTCTTCCTCAAAACGGAACTCCATCTTATACTTTCCAAAACATTCCTCCATTCAAAATTCAGGGAACCAAAATTGGCGGCCAGTTCACAGTCAGAATTATTCATCAGTAGTTTTCGCCCTTACGACTACACAAAACGCAAGTGGAGACGTTGCTACTTTTGATCCAGGCAACAACGCGTATCTTGGCTTAGATACCATTAAATATACCTTTACTGATTTCAATGGCTGTACCAATTTTACAACTCAGCTGATTCAAGTTAATGGAGTAACAGCCGTTGATTTTGGATTGGATAATTCTAAATCAAGATTAGACTCTGCAGGTAATTATGAGGTCTGTGCGAATCAAGGAAAGGTATTGATAAATCCAATTCGTAGAAAACCATCAGATGGTAAGGCAAATAGTACTTTCACAAAATTTGTTGGTATACAGGCTTATTCAGGAGGTCCAATCGCACCAATTCAGGTTGACCCTACGAATATCGACAAGTGGTATCTGTTAACAGATGGACTCACCTCTGATACTTATGAAATCGAATATGATTTTGAAGATCCGCTCGGGGGTAAAACATCCGCATTCCATATCATTCATATTTTTGCGCAACCTAAACCAAAAATTATTTTACCGGATACAACTTGTGTTGTTGGATTTGTTCAGCTGAAAGGAGATACTCTTCCTGTGCAAACACCTTTCCCAACTTATGTTAATAAATGGAGTTGGCAATTGGCTGACGCAGGATCAAGCCAAGTACAAAAACCTTCAGTAAAATTCCCGACCCCTGGACCAAAATATATTACACTGACAGTAACAACCAATTACCAGCAATGTGTAGCTAGTATAACTGATACACTAGTAATTGGAGACTTCCCTAAACCAGATTTTAGTTATCAAGACATTTGTACTTACGATAAGACTACTTTCCAAGACAAAACTCAGTTTACTAGTGGACAAGGAACTATAAGTAAATATGATTGGCATTTTGGTGATGGTGTTTCAGTGTCTGGTGCACCTAATGCTACAATTGTAGATCCGACTAATACGACTGACAGTGTATATCATTATCCTCGCCACATTTATCCTTCTCCGAATAATTATGATGTAACAATGAAAGTGTACACCAGTGCTGGTTGCGCAGATTCGGTTACGAAAACAATTTTCATACTTCCAACTCAAAATACGATCAACGTTTCACCTTCATCATCCTATAGCCAAACTTTTGAAAGTAATGATGGTGGTTGGAAACCAGAGTCATTAGTGGGTAAGCAACTCAACTATAGCTGGGTCTGGAAAGTCCCTAATGGAAAATATATTAACAACGGCACAAACTCTTGGTGGACTGGTGCGAATAATAGCAGCTATGATACCTTGGAGTCGTCCGCAATCAATGGTCCTTGCTTCAACTTATACACTTTGAATAGGCCGATGATCTCACTTGATTACTGGGTCAATACTCCAAAATCAAATAACGATGGTGCTGTACTTCAATATTCTACAGACGGTGGAGGTACATGGAAGAATGTGGGTAAACCTTTGCAAGGCATAAATTGGTTTTCGCCTGCGCTTATTGTTTCGAATCCTGGAGGGCAACAAGCGGGATTAGGTCCATACGGATGGTCAGGTCCGACTCAAACTCGATGGATGCGTGGTAGCTTTAGTTTGGACAGCATTCCAAAAGCAAAAAGAAAACAAGTAAGGATTCGTGTTGCTTTTGCGGGTGATATAACTAAGAATATTGATGATCCTTATGGATATGGAGGTTTCGCGTTTGATAATGTCTTTGTAGGCAACAAAACCAGAAATGTTTTAATCGAACATTTCACGAATGCTACTTTACCCGATAGAAAAGCTGATTTTTATTATGACAATTTGTACAAGAAGCAGGTAAACTTTAGGAATGATAGTTCCGATTTCCATGATCTACAGTATCATGTAAGATTCCCGCAACCTGATGTTTTCAGTCAAACTGGAAATAATGACCCATCATCAAGAGCTTTGTATTATGGCATTCAAAATGTGCCACACACGATCATGGATGGGCTCTCTAACTATCAGAATGAAGGTGCTAATTTATCTACAATTGATTCCGTTGAGATTGATAGAAGAGCACTATCAGCTCCTCAATTATTAATCACTAATAATGCTGGAACTGTGGGCGCAATTGATACAACAAACATTTCAGGAAGTTACTCAAGCAGGTCAATTAGTGTAAGCTTTAAAGTTATTGCTGATAGTGCAATTAATTATCCGTTGTTAGGTCAGGTAGTGCTTGTTGAAGATTCAATTGTTGTATCGGGATATAATCAGCCGTTTAGAAATGTGGTCCGTAAACTATTGTTTGGAAGTGAGGGGATTATTAGAAATGATACAATTCATAAAGGAAGTTCAAGAACATTTAGTAAAGCCTCTATACCAATTGATGTTTCAATCACTGACAATTCAAATAATCTCTATCTCGTTGCGTTCGTGCCAAAACTTCACGACCAAGGAGATACTACAAAGTACAATAGTGAAACTCAATCCTAAAAAAGGAAAATTCATTACAGCCGTTGATCCTTCAGTTGCATCGTTGGACGATATTCACATATATCCGAACCCCGCGGTCGGAAGATTCGATTTTTAGTCTACCAGGCGATTTCCCAGAAGGGAGCTTATGGAAAATATCTGATCAACGAGGAGGAATTAATGTTCTTGGAGGAGAGTTTCGTGGCGCCATCAACGGAATAAAAACTGTTGATATATCAAGCTTGATTAGTGGAGTGTATATTGTTGCGGTTGCGGCACCAGGCACTACGCCAGTATACAGGAAGCTGGTGGTCTTAAATTAAAATTTAAACGAGACACATCTAGTTCAATGCTTGAGACAAGCTTGCGCAGAGTTCATTTGTGTAAGTGAGGATCTCTGATTTGTTTTTTTGTTGCTTAGCTAAGTCTTCCAACACTAATGCCTGCTCCCTTGCTGTGTGAAGTCCCATCAATGTAAGAGATGGTTTTAATTTGTGAACAGCTCGAGCCAATAAATGCCATTCTTTAGATTGGGCGTGAGCCTTGATTTCTTCGATGCTTTTGGCAATGCAGAAAGAAATGCTACCAACATCTCATCAATGAATTTTTGATTTTCATTTGACATTTTCTTGAGGTAAGGAGACTTAATGCTTTTTGTTGGTATCTCTTTATTTTTTTTGGAATGGCCGTTCTTAGAATTGTAAAAGCTATTGTGTAAGTTCCTCAGGAGTGAAAGGTTTTTGATATACAATCATTCATCCCATTTGCAAGACATTGCTCAATTGCAGTGCGAGTGGCATTTGCTGTAAGCGCAATGATTGGAAGGTTCTTTTTTGGTGAATCAAGGGCACGTATTGCCTTCGTAGCCTCAAAGCCATCCATGACTGGCATCTGAACATCCATCAGAATGATATCATACGATTCATTCTTTATTTTTCTACAGCAACATAACCGTTTTCGGCTGTATCAATTTTACAATCCCAAATTTTTAAGATACTGCTTGCATATAAACGGTTTACATCATTGTCTTCAACGAGTAGAACGGATAAATCTTTAAATGTCTTTTTAAGGAATGGTGAATCTTTCACTAAATGACCTCTGATATTCGCTCGACTTCCTAACTCGTAAGGAATAGAAAAACTGAATGTTGACAAACCTTTTAACTGTCACCTGTATTGTGCCGCTTTGAAGCTCGACAAGTTGCTTAACAATAGTAAGGCCTAAGCCAGTACCTGATCTTTGCGTGTTACACTTGCGTCCGCCTGGCTGAAACTCTCAAATATTGTCTTGAGCTTGTCTTGAGGGATACCAATACCTGTGTCGCTCACTTCAAACTGGGACATCTTTTTTACATCCTTTTTCTTGACTTTACAAATGACAGAGATATAACCTCGGTTTGTAAACTTGATTGCGTTGTTAATGAGATTGAGTAATATCATCGATAACAATATCCAATGAATCTATTCGTGTACCATGCAAATGATAACGCAAATCGATTTTTTTTTCAGTGGCTTGAAGTAGAAAAATATTGATAAGAGAGTGGAGTAAATCATTTAAGTTGAAGCCAATCTGCTCGATTTTTTAATACCAACTCTATCAATGCTAAATAGGAGAATATAATGATGATCACTTTTAAATTGTCTGCGGCACTTTGAATGGCATGCAGGTAAGCTGACTGTTCATTTACGCTGTGACTATCACTTAATAATGAAGCTAACCCAGCTATACCGTTGATTGGTGTTCGGATTTCATGGCTAATATTAAGAAAAAGCTCCTTCGCTTTTTGAGAGCACGAAGTAATTCCTCTCATCTTTTTTGCGTTGAGCGATGTCACGGCAATCTAAGATTAGACCTTTGATTTTTTCTGAGTGATATAAATTGATTGAGTTAAACTCTAAGTATTTGAATGATTTATCCTTACACAAAAACTGAAATTCAACTGATTCATTAAATCTTTTTTGTGCTCGCCAGATAAGCTTTTTGAAAAGATTCGAGGCTGGAGAGAGGGGTAAAATGTAGTTGAAAAAATTTTTTGTTGACTAAGCTGTTTCCACTGTAGCCCAAAGTTTCTCTCACTGAATTATTGTGATATAGAATTTTCCCTTCGTCATGACAGATAAAGATGATGTCGGAACCATCTTCAACCACGGCCTTATAAAAACCACCTTGCTTTACGTAATTCTTAAGCGTCTGCATAATTAGATTCCAGCTTGCTCCATTTTCTTTAGATAGCGATAAATGGATGATTTGCCAATATTTAATCTACGGGCAACATCGAGGACGTTGTTGTCATATTTGTTGAGATAATTTCGGATGATATGATGAGTATATTCCTCTAGAGTCATCTCACGGAGCATCATTGCTCCATCACTTGCTGCACTTTGAAAATTTATATGTTGTTCTTGAACTTCGCTTTCTTCAGCCATTACAGCCGCCAAATCGATCACTGATTTTAATTCTCTGACATTCCCAGGAAAAGGATGATTGAGCAATTTATTTTGGGCTTCGGGGGATATCTTGAATTTTGGCAATTGATTTTCTTTGCAGAACTGATCGAGGAAAAATCTTGAAAGCAGAATAATATCCTGGCCGCGGTCTCTAAGTGGTGGAAGGTTAATGGGGAGACCAAGCAAACGATAATAGAGGTCTTCGCGAAATTTTCCCTGCCTTAGTTTCTTCAGCTAGATTTTTGTGAGTTGCTACAATCACACGCACATCCAGCTTAACTACTTGATTGCTTCCGATGCGGGTAATCTCTTTTTCCTGCAGAACACGAAGCAAATTTCGCCTGTAAGTTCAAATCCATTTCTCCAATCTCGTCTAAGAAGATGGTCCCTCCTTCGGCTTCTTCAAATTTTCCTATCCTTCGATTGACAGCCCCTGTAAATGCCCCCTTTTCATGACCAAACAATTCACTCTCGATTAGATCACGAGGCACAGCAGCTATGTTGACAGCGATGAATGGTTTATTTTTTTCTTTTAGAATTATAATGAACGGCCTTTGCAACTAACTCTTTTAGGGTTCCAGGTTTCACCTATAACCGAAATTGTGATTTGAGTTTTTACTGCCTTTTCTAAAAGGCCAAACACTTTTTTGATTGCTGGGCTATTTCCTACAATACTTTTTTCAAATTCATACTTCGCCAGAATATCTAGCTCTTTCAAACGTCCGATTTCTCTGATTAAGGAAGACTTATTTCGAGCATTTTTTATTGCGTTGAGAATGCGGTCTTTGGCTTCTTCATCTTTGGTGATGTAATCAAAAGCTCCGAGTTTTAGCAGCTCAACAGCAGTACCAATTTTTTCCTGTGCTGAAATTACGATGACACTGATGTCTGGATCGATTCGCGAATAGCACGCAACACCTTTTCCCTGAAAGATCGGGAATGAGTGATCCAGTGTGATTGACCGATAGTCTGTTGTTGAAGATTGCTAATCAAGTCCTTGCCCGTGGTAAAAAACTCAGTTTCAGAAAATCAGGGTCAAGGCTCAACACATATTGAAGAAATTTTGTGTAGGCAGGGTCATCTTCTACAACAAAAATTCGGATAGGCTCTTTTTTCGTACATGGGTAAGTTAGGAGAGGATATCAGTAATATTTTTAAACTTTAAAGTTTTAAAATTTACAGTAAATAAATCACTTTTACCTATAATTTTTGAATGGATGGTTCCACAGCTCAATTCGCTGACCTTCAGAGGAGCAAGAGTTTATACTCAAGGCCCCAATTTTGGTTGTTATCCTGATCGCAGGTATTGACGGGGACATTGACCGTAGCGAGATAAGGGAAGCTATTTCTCAGGCGAAAAAGAGACAAAAAAATCCAGCTGAAGGTTTGGTTGAGCTTTACCAAGAGATTGGAGAAGATTTTGAAGATAAACTGAAAGTGCTTTTGCAGAGTTACCCATTAGAAGTCACACAACGTAATCCCATGGTTGTTGATGCGCTAACCAGATTGAACGACTTGCTCCCGAAATTGAACAGCGCTTTTTCCTCTCACTACTATGATAGTATTTGCGACCTAGCCATGAAAATTAAATGTCTGGCAGTACGTTGGGATGTGAAATCTATTGGCGAAGCGGAGGCGCGTTATGTGAAAATTCCCATGATAAAAAATCCTTCGCCAAGGGATGAGTGGCCGAGAAAGTCAACTATTTGGAAGTTCGGTGGTGCTTTTAGGCTGGTCTTCTTGATGTGGCTTTCATTTACAATTGAGTTTTTCGGGTATTGATTTCAGGGTTTCTTGGAATGTTACCTCGAAAATTTTCTGAGACTCCCTGGTATTTTATTCGCTACGATGATTCACGGTAGTTTAGGGCATCTTATATCGAATACATTTCCGCTGCTTTTCTTGGGTACACTCCTTTATTTTTTTTTCGATAGAATGGGAGGGGTGGTCTTCTTCAATTGTTACTTCATTACAAATATTTTCATTTGCTTATTTGACCCGCGAGTTTCATATCACATTGGTGCGAGTGGATTAATTTATGGAATCGGCACTTTTTTGATTTTATACGGATTGCTTCGTCAAGATTTTTTGTCACTAGTGATATCGCTAGTCATCATAGTGGTTTATGGTGGAGCTTTATTTACGGAGTGTTTCCGACCGACCCTCGCATTTCATGGGAAGCTCATTTGTTTGGTGCATTGACTGGTGCCGTTACCGCTGTTAATTTAGCGCGTAAAAAAAGAAGCAGCTGATGGATAGTGCCGCAAAGAAAATATTAGACAAACTAAAATCAGGCAAGTATGACCCTGTTTATCTTCTGCAGGGCGAAGAGACCTATTACATTGATTTGATTTCAAATTATATCGAAGCCAATGCGTTGAAATGATTCTGAGAAAAGTTTTAATCAAGTAATTGTCTACGGAAAAGACGTTTCGATGGCCACGATTCTCACCCACGCAAGAAGATTTCCGATGATGGCTGAGCGTCAAGTTGTGATCGTTCGTGAAGCTCAAGATATCCAGGATTTAGATAAGGAAACGGGCTCCAAGCTTTTATTGGACTATTTGGCCAAGCCACTGCAATCAACGGTTTTGGTGCTTTGTCATAAACACAAGACTTAGATAAAAGAAGAGAGCTTGGAAAAAAGGCTGATCAATTGGCAACCTCTGCCACTTTTAAAAAACCATACGATAATCAATTGGTGGATTTTGTTTTGGAATATGTGAAAGAAAAAAAGTATTCCATTGATGAGGATGCTGCACGGATATTAGCTGAATATGTTGGTAATGATCTAAACAGACTAGCCAACGAAGTTGATAAAGTCTTGATCAGTCTTCAGCCGAAAGAAACAATATCATCTACGCAGGTGATGGCCAATGTAGGAATCAGTCGAGAGTATAATATTTTTGAATTGCAGAGGGCCCTTATCAATAAAGATTGGATGCAGGCAGCCAAAATCTACAAACTACTTTGAAGCTAACCCAAAGAAAAACCCTGCAATACCTACAGTTGCATTTTTATATTCTTTCTTTAGCAAAGTTTTGGCAGCTCATAGCGTGAGCGATCGTTCTTCACAAGGTCTAGTGTCAGCACTAAAAATCAGCCCTTATGCAGCTAAAGATTATGCAGCCGCTACACAGAGATACAGTTCTGGAAAAGCCTTAGAAATTATCTCTCTATTACGCGAAGCCGATTTAAAATTGAAAGGCGTGAATTCAGGAAGCAAGTCTGAAGGACAAATTCTAAAAGAACTTGTCTTCAAACTGATGATTTAATTATTCTTTAAAGTCAGAATCAATTTTAACTGCCTTTGCCAATTCAGCATCAGCTTCGTCCTTCTTGCCAATCTCTGACAGCAATAGTCCCAAATTATAATGTGCGTAAGCATTATTGGGCTCAAATTCAATTGCTCTGCGATACATCTTCTCAGCATCACTTGGTTTGTTTTGTTGATCGCGCAGGTTACCCATATTCACATAAGAGATTCTTCTTTGGGAACCAGTTGTATAGCTTCTTCAAATATTTTTTCGGCATCATCAAGTCTTCCAGCTTTAGCTAAAAAAATCCCATAGCAATTAAGCGTATTTACACGATGATTATCGTCTTTGGTTTTGTTCTGAAAGTGAAGTAAAAACTGAAAATCGATTTCTTTTAAACTATCAGGAATTTCACTGTCCCATGCCGGATTTTCGTGAACACGATTTGTTCTCGCATTCAATCGTTTTACTTCAATATCCAATCGCTGTGACTCAGACATTTCAAAAGCTTTCGCATAAGCTTCCTCAGCCATTTGGTATCTCTCTTTGTCGAACAAGTCGTCACCGAGAGAGACAAATTCCTGAATTATTTTTCTGGACTGGTAACGATCCCATTGATCTTGAATCGAAGGAATAAAAAAAGCAAGGACCATAACAGTAGCTCCGCCCAGACTTGCGAGGAATGGCCACCATTTTTTAATCAAAAGGAAAAAGCCCACTGGATTTTTTTCTTCCATCGAAAATATTTTAGCTAACCTTCATTATTTTCATCTTCATCTTCACTTTCCTCTTCGTCAATTTCTTCTTCATCGCTTGATTCTCCGTCTTCTTTGCCATCAGCAGCGTTTGCAAAGTTATGAAACCATCCGACTTTAGCCATCAACTCTTCCGGAGTTCCTTCTTCCAGAACGCCACCACCCGAGAACACTAAAACATAATCAGCATCGCGTACCATGGTGAATCTATGAGCAATCACGATGACAGTATTTTCTTTTCTGATTTCGTTAACCGTCTTTTTCACCTCGGCTTCGGTAGCAAAGTCTAAATTAGCTGTAGCCTCGTCAAGAACAAGTATTTTTGGTTTAGACACCAATACTCTCGCTATTTGAACGCGTTGTCTTTCGCCTACGGACAGACCGAGCCCACTTTCGCCTACTTCGGTCTGTAGCCCATCCGGCATTCGTTGTAGAGTTCCTTCCATGCCAGCTGCTAGCGCTGCAGCCATCACTTCTTCGTCTGTTGCTGTTGGCCGTTTGTATCGAATATTATCAGCAAGTGTTCCTTTAAAGATTGTTCCATCCGCGTTTACTATTCCGATTTGGCTTCGCACAGACGATGAATCGCAGTCAGCAATATTTTCTCCATCAATCAATATCTCTCCGCCATTGATTTCAAATAGCTTCATGATGAGATCAATGGTTGTTGTTTTACCGGCCCCCGATGTGCCAACAATTGCTGTTACTTTTCCGGGTTGGATTTTGAAAGAGATACCTTTTAAGATTTCACGTTCGGGTACGTATCGGAAGTAAACATTTTTGAATTCGATCATTCCATTGATTACGGTCAATTCTTTTCCCTTCTTCTCCTCAACTTGATTGTCGACCAACTTAAAAGCTCTAGTTATTGAAACTACATTTTGTTGCAACTCAACCCAAAGACTTGAAAGCGCATCTATAGGTTCATACAAGCGATCAAGGTAAGCTACAAACATAACGACATCACCAGGAGTAAGTCTGTTTTCCAAAGTCAGGTAGCCACCGTAGGCAAGTACTAAGGTGCTTGAAATTCGGGTGAGAACATTCTCCCAGAAAATGTATTTATGAGCAAGACGAGATCTGTTCACGTAATCGACATAAGCACCATCGGCAGCCTTTTTAAAGCGCATTACTTCTCGATTTTCAGCGCCAGAAAGTTTTACGGTTTTAATTCCACTCAACGCATCTTGGATTCTAGCAGATACTTCTTCCCATTTTTCATAATAGCCAGCAAGGCCAGATTCTAATTTATTGGCGGACCGAACTGCAATGAACAGATACAAAGGAATTACAGCTAGAGAAATAAAAGTCAGCGTTACATTTTGCCAAAACATAATGGCAACGATCCCTGAAAGGGAAATTATCTCGGGAAGAATTTGTTGAGAAAAACCATTGACGATACCTGAAACTTCCTCTTGTTGATTGATTTGTTTTGAAAGTGCACCGCTCGATCGTTTTGCAAAAAAACTTAGCGGTAGCCTTAAGACATGCCCAAAAGTATTTTGAATAAACCCTTGTTCAATTCCGCAAGACATTCGCACGTTCATGTTGTCACCGAGCAATCGCAGACCATATCCGATCACGCTGGCCACGAAGAGAATGCCAACAGCCCACAATAATGTATTCATTGCTTCCTTTGGCGTACGGCCAGCTACTTTGTGTTTGCTGTGCGGATGCTTCACTCGTTTTGAGGGAGTTGTTTTGCTTGCAACTGTCGTGGTATCCGTATCATCATTTACCTGAGTAGAATCAGTTTCTTGGGTTTTGCTCGCTATAATTGAGGAGAGAGGGTCTTCCTCTTCATCGATACCAAGTTCTTTGCGGGTATCATCCTTGGCTTGCTTTACAAACAAACCCGCGATATCGTTGATTGCCTCCCTGTAGATGAGTGGCTCAATTAGGCTCACTCCAGTACTCAGCAAACTGATGAGAACTACGATGAGAAACTGTCTTTTCTTGGGGATAATCAGGCGGAAGATACTTTTTCCAAACCGCCATTTTACTTACCTGAGTTTGGGCCATGCTATAAACTAGGTTACATAGATGGTAAATGTAATGGATAGTTTAATTTGATTAAACGAGGATTTTGCGAATCAGGCGTTAAGTGTGAATAAAAATTTCTCTCCCCTCCATTTTTTTAGTAGCTTTGAGTCCATGCTTTTCATGCTATACTGAAATTTTTTGCATGGATTTATTTTTTAAACTGTTCGTCACAATAAATACACTTTACTCAAGTTTTAGCCATAAACTGAATAGCGTGCGGTCGTGCTTAACTCTTTTATTTCGGTCTGGTATTCGTGCTAGGCTAATCTTCACTTTGATAATAATTTCATCAGGAGTTTCCTTTGCTCAAGATGTATTGATGCAGCAAAAAGCTGCCCGACTGTATCAAACCGGCACGCAATTGATGGATCAAAAACAATATGCAGCTGCACTTGAAAATTTCAATCAATACCTGAGTTTTAATCCAATTTCAAGTTCTCGTCAGGATGCGGAATATTACAGAGCAATTTGTGCTCTCAACTTGTATCATGCAGATGCCGAAAAACGAATTCAAGATTTTGCTAATCGCTATCCAACTAACCCTAAGGCCTCGCTTGCAAACACAGAGCTAGCGAATTTCTTTTACAACGAAAAGAATTATAAGAAGGCCGCAAATTATTTCGCCAAGGCTGATTTCAACTCGCTCACACCTTCAGAGCAGAACAGCGCGCATTTTCGCTGGGGATATAGTTTGTTCAGTCAAAAGGTTTTAAAGGACGCTCTCGATCAATTCAATTTTGTAAAAACGCAAGGCAGCCAGTATGGTCCAGCATCAAGTTATTATGCTGGCTTTGTTGAATACAGTCAAGCTGACTATGTGAATGCGCTCACAGATTTGAAACGAGCCGAACAAGCCGAGGCTTATGCAACGATTGTTCCTTATCTAATAGCTAATGTTTATTACCGGACCAGAAAGATTTATGATAATCTTCTGGCTTATGGGAAGTCTGTAAGTTCAAAGCCAGACCTTACCAATGCAGATGAAATTGCGTTGATGACTTCTAGAGGCATATTATAAAAAGAATAACATTTTTAAAAATGCCCTCTCAGGTTATGATAAATATTTAGAAGGAAAAGAATCGACAGCAAACAAAAGTATTTTGCTTCGAGCCGGTTATTCAGCATATACTTTAGGTGACGATAAAAAGGCGTTAGTGTATTTGAAAAACTCTTTTGCTGATGAGAGATTCAGTCAGTTTACTATTGATTCGTCTTATTATCTCGGCCAGATTTATTTAAAGGAATGGCCAAAAGCCAATGGCTCAAAGTGCTTTTGATATTGCAAGAAAATATAAACCAGATCAAACTCTTGTTGAAGAATCGTCTTTCCAATATGCAAAAGTTTCTTATGAATTGGGTCAGCCCGACAAAGCGATTGCTGAGTTGGAAAAAATCTTGAAGAATTTCCCCAACAGCACGCACACTAATGAAATTAAGGAACTTCTCTCGCAAGCATATGTCAACGCGAATAATTTTAATAAAGCAATAGAATACATTGAATCTTTGCCCAGCACGTGCCCCGGCTGTAGAGCGAGCTTTCCAAAAAGCAACAATGCTCAAAGGCATGGAACTTTTCAATCAGGAAAATTATGATCAAGCAATTCAATATTTTGAAAAATCGCTCGAGCACCCAAGTGATAAAAATTATGTAGTCGAAGCTAGTTTTTGGAACGGTGAAGCGTATTCAATTGGAAGAAAATATGATGAGGCGGCTAAAAACTATCTGAAAGTAGTTACGGATAATGAGACGAATCCTGCTCTTGTGGTGAAAGCTAGATACGGACTTGGATACGCTTATTTCAATCTTCAACAATATGATCGACGCGCAGACTAGTTTCAAAGAGTTTGTTTTAAAGGCGTCAAAGAATCAGGCGAATCTAGCTGACGAACACTTCGCTTGGCCGATTGCTATTATGTTGCCAAAGCATATAATGATTCGTTAACTACTTATTATAAAAGAGCGATAGCCCTCAATTCTTTCTCCGACAATGATTATGCTGACTTTCAGGCAGGAAATATTTTAGGAATTCAGAGAAAGTATCCTGAAGCGAAAAGTGAATTTGATCAAGTCATTGAGATACCCGGGTTTCTCGGTTCCTGGATCACACTCGGTTTCAGATGGCGAAATTGGAATTTGAACAAGGCCACTATACGGAAGCAAGAGATGGGTATACAACTGTAATTACTTCGAGACTCGTCTTCACCATTCACCCCAGTTTCATATGTTCGCAGAACTGCTTCAAATTTTAATTTAGAAGTATCAAATAAGACTGCTGATGATTACATCACTGTGATTGACAATTATCCTAATCACCCTGCAACGAAGGATGTGATATTGCCCCTACAAGTAGGCTCTCAACTTGGCAAATCGAGCAAACGAATTCGATAAATATTTGTCGCTTGCTAAGAAAAATATTCGGACGCAAAAGGGATTGAAAGTGTGGAATTCGAAGCAGCGAGAACTTGTACTTCAACGAAAAGTATGAACGCTGTAAAGAATTTTGACAATTACATCACTCACTATCTGCAAAGCTCACATTTAGCTGAAGCAAAATACTATCAGGCATAGTCGTATTACCGATTGAAAGACGCAATAGCATTTGGTCTGTATTATGAACTTGACGGTGACAAAATTTTTTCACTTGCACCAAAAGTGACTGCTCGCATCGCTGAATTGGAATTTAAGCAAAGTCATTATGCAAAAGCCGCTCCCTATTATCAGGTTCTTGCCAAAGCTGCGAGAATAAAAAGGTAGCAATACACCGCTTGGAATGGATTGATGGAGTCATATTACTTTTTGGCTTCTTACGATTCTGTTCAAAAATATGCGCAACTGATTTTAGAAAAGGGAAGTGTAAATGCAGGAGCACAGAACAAAGCCTCTCTCTTTATTGATAAAGCTGCCGCAGGCAAAGGAGACTTAGAGACAGCCAAAGATGATTTTTTGGCAACGATCAATTCTGCCCAAGATGAATATGGCGCTGAAGCGGAATCTAGGATTAGCGGAAATCTTTTATAACACGAAAGATTATAAACAATGTTACGAGACTTTACTTGGATTGAATTCTGATTTTTACTTACTCAAATGAAATTGATAGGGAAATTATATTTGCTAATCGCAGATTACTTTTTAGCGATTAATGATTCATACCAAGCAAAAGCTACGTTATTGTATCTTGTTGATAATTTTCCTCTATAGGAAATTAAGAAGCAAGCTTCTGACAAATTGAAGATGATAGATGAAAGTGAGTTGAAGAAAAAACAGGCAGTTAAGTCAGACACAACAGACAAGAATTAGGATGAAGTTTAAAAATAGAAAAATAGCATTTCAACTTCGTACTGTTTTAATCAGTGCAATCATGTTTTTTGCGACTCTTGTTTTGCTCAGGACGACAAAGAAGGCGAAATTAAAACAGTAGAGATTGAAATTGTAAAAGACAGACAAATTTCTGTTCCACGAGCGAACGTAATTTTGAAAAGATTCCACCCAGAGCGGCCGAGCCAATCAAGCCGGAGATCACTTATCAATTTAAGAATCTTGCGTTTAATGTTCCGGACTACAACCCGGCTATCCGTCCTTTGAAATTGAAGACTGAGAATATTTCAAAGATATATGGCAATTACATAAGTGCCGGATTTGGAAATTATTTTTCACCCTACGCTGAAGCTTATGCTACAAGCAAACGGAATAAAAATAAATACTATGGAGTCAAATTTTTTCATCGCAGTTTTTTGAATGGTCCCGTTGACAATGGAAATTCAGGAAGTGGAAATACAGAGATGAGGCTTTTTGGCAAGACGATGAGTGATAAAATTGCAATTGGTGGTTTTGCTAATTATGAAAATATCACAAGTCACTTTTATGGATATCAACCTGGCCAAGATGTTACGTCAAGTTCAATTCGTCAATCCTATAATATCGTTAGTGTTGGTGGAGAATTAGAAAATGCAAAAGCTGCTGATTTCGTATATCAATTAAAGGGCGGATACAGCCATTTAGCGGATCGTTTTTCGGCAAATGAAAGTGAGATCAACCTGAATTTAGCATTGGCTCACAAGATCACGAAAGACAAGAGATTGATTCTTAATTCCGATTATTATTTGATCGATAGAAATGATTCACAAATAGCTTCTCGAGCCAGACATATTTTTAAAGTAAAGCCTGCTTATGAATTTTCTTCTATCGATAATTTGACTTTGTCGGTAGGAGCGAATGTCGTTTATGAAAACGATACTATCGGCAAACAAAATGGAGTTCACGTTTACCCGAATTTAAAAGCCGACTACAATTTGTCTTCTGCTGTGAGTTTGTATGCTGGTCTAACTGGCGATGTAGATAAAGTCTCACTTCATTCGCTTTCAAGAGAAAATGTTTGGGTGAATTCTAACATCGGAATTTTTAATACAAACAGAGCACTTGAATTTTTAGGGGGGATTCAAGGCAAGATTAGCAGCAAAGTTTATTTTGGAGCAGGGTTCTCCTTCGCAACATTGAAAAATCTGTACTACTACCAAAATGATTCTGGAGCAACACAGAGGGCAAAATTCAATGTGGCATACGATAATGGGAACACACAGCGTACTAACCTTTTTGGAGAGCTAGGCTATTCAAATAATTCTTTCAAGATGAATGCTCGAGCTGATTATTGGATTTACTCATCTTCAATAGCTAATCAGGTTTCGAATTATTATTCATTTGGAAAGACTTTTGAAAGTGGAGCTTTGCAGCGTCCTTCCTATCGCATAGCCGTAAGTGCTTCGTATAATGTATATGACAAGGTGTTGTTGCAAGCTGATTTTATTTCTCAAGGCGGTATAAAAGCTCTTGATTTAGAAACGAAGAGCTTAACAACTTTGAAAGCAGCAATTGACTTAAATGCGAGAGCGAATTATTTTGTATCGAAACAATTTTCTGTCTTCTTGAGCTTCAACAATATTTTGTCGAGCAATTATCAGTTGTATTTGAATTATCCGGTGCGTGGTTTTCAGGTGATGGGCGGGGCAAGTTGGAGCTTTTGATTGAAAATTATCATGAAAATTCCTTTATTTTTGTATAACATACAGTTAACCCTAACGCTATGGCAGACGAAACCAACGACAAAGAAACGAACCAAGATGATGCGGACAACTTCGGGTTGCCCGACTTAGAATATAAACCACTCGATCAACTCGACACTTCCAAACCCAAAGAAGAACAAAAATCCGAGTCTGAAGAGGAAAGCTCAAATACGTCAACATCTTCTGGTTCCACAACTTCAGAAGCACCTACTTATTACGAAGAGGAAGAAGAAGGGGGCTCAGGATCAGGTGTTGTGATAGCAATAATAGTTCTGCTGATCCTAGGTGTCGGTGGATTTTTCTTTTGGAAGTATGTATATCTTCCTAAAAAGCAGAAACAAGAGTTAGCAACTAAACAGGCCGAGGAACGGGAAAAAGCAAAAGCTGATAGCATTGCAAGAGTTCAGGAGGCAGAACGCATTCGCTTGGAAGAAGAAGCTAAGAAGAATGCCAAACCAGCTGAAGGCGCAATTGATACACTTTCGCAACGGACGGGTCATTATTACGTTATCATTGCAAGCGCAGTAGACGGTGACTTGGTAATGGATCGTGCGAAGAAATTAAGTGCATCGGGCACTAGCACGAAGATTATTAAGCCTTTTGGCAAATGGAAATTTTATCGCTTGGGCGTTGGCAACTTTGATACGTTTGCGAGCGCTCAATCAAGCGCAGATGCCTCTAAAGGCGAATATGGAGATGCGCTTTGGGTGTTAAAATATTAACAACAAATAGTGTGTGATGGATGGGGCGAACGATCATAAGAATAAGCGCATTGCGTTTCTAGTTTCGACTGGCTTGCACGCTAGTTTGTTCCTCACGTTTTTCTTTTTGATTTCATGGCGTGCGCCTTATCCGCCAGCTCCCGAATATGGTGTTGAATTGAATTTCGGCCTTGATGATCAGGGTGGAGGCGATATACAACCTGAATCACCTGTCGGGAATCCTGACGGAGACAATAAAAGCTCCGAGTTAAAATCTGATGAGAATAAATCTCAACAAGAGCCTACAAAAGAAGAACAGCCGAAGACTGCATCTACAGAAGTAAAGAGTGATGGCAAGATCATTTCTGATGAAGAGAGTCCTGATGAGGTGAAAGTGAAAGCGGAGAAAAAGGAAGAGAAGCCCAAGGAAAAGATTGAACCTAAGAAAGAAAAAGCTGTTGAAGTAAAACCTGAACGTCAAGAAGGAAGCTGTTTATACTGGAAACACTGGATTGAAGAAAGGCGAGACCAAACAGAGCCAAGGTGATGATGAGGGTAAAACAGGAGATAAGGGAAATCCCCAAGGCAAACTTGACGCAAAAGCACTTTATGGAAAACAAGGCGGTGAGGCGGAGGTGATGGCTTCGGACTGAACATGTCAGGTTGGGAATGGGCAACTAAACCTCAAACGCCCAACCTTCCAGATAATGAAAATGGAAAGATTACTTTCGAAATTGAATGCGATGAAGAAGGAGATATTGTAAGTATTAAAACTCTTGATAGAGGTTTAAGTCTGAAAGCCGAGCAATTACTAAAAGCAGAAATTCAAAAGAGTTCGTTGTATCGCGCGTCTGGTGGCAAGGCTCCTTTACGTTCAAAAGGCCAAGTAGTTTTTGTTTTAAAAAGTCAGTAGTGATCTTGTATCTGAATTGTATTCTCCTTGAACAAGCTCGTTGGTTTTATCTGTATAATCTTTATCTCTTTTTCGAGTGTACGATGCCCTTGCCCAAGTCAACATCGATGAGAAAATCAATCTTGATAAAAAAGATTCTATAACGCATCGCGGTAAAAGAAGAAAACTCTTTGCTTTCCCTGCGCTAATCTATTCCCCAGAAACAACTCTCGCTTTTGGCGGTGCTGGCAATTACAATTTTAAACTTGGTCATGATTCAACTACCCGCACATCTTATGTGCAAGCTCTTGGTCTATATACGTTGCGCAAACAGGTTGTGATTGGATCTGAGAGTGTAGTTTTTTTTCACAACGAAAAATACATTCTCAAGACAAAGGCTTCTTTCAGCTATTTTCCTGATAGATTTTGGGGTTTAGGAAACAACTCTGGCAATAGTTTTGAGCGATACACTGTTGGACAATATTATTTGTTCCCACAGTTATTGAGAAAGGTTTACAAGAACCTCTTTTTAGGAGCTGCATTTGAGGTGCAAAGCGTTTTTAAATTTAATTACGGGTCAGGTCTTCCTGCCCATTCAAGTTTGTTTGATAGACAAAGAGTACCAGGTCGATATGGAAGTCTTGTGTCGGGACTTGGCTTGGTAGCTCTCTGGGATAATCGCAACAACGCCTTTAGTCCAAGTAAAGGATTCTATATTTCTTATTACTTAAACAATTTCACACCAACCTTCGGCAGTCAATTTAGCTTTGTTGTTCAATCGGTGGATATGAGGAAGTACTTTCCTGTTGGAAAAAACCAAGTATTAGCTTTTCAATTTGTCATAAACACAAACTCAGGAGATGTTCCCTTGCGGAGCATGGCTAATATTGGAAGCAATACAATCATGCGAGGTTATTATGAAGGAAGATTTACAGACAACAATTTGATCGCGGCTCAGGTAGAGCATCGCTTCCCAATCTACAATCGATTCGGGATGGTGGCTTTTGCTGCTGCTGGTCGTGTTGGGCACCGAACCCGAAGATCTATTTAATTTATATGGCCTGAAACCTTCTCTTGGCACAGGACTTCGATATGCCATTGATAAAAAAGAAAAACTGAATTTTAGATTTGACGTAGGATTCGGTCAGAAGTCAACTGGATTTTATTTCTATATCACTGAGGCTTTTTAAGGCTTTGTCTTGTAAAGACCTTCAGCAATCATTTCTGGAAGAGCTTTTGGAACAAAATAGGTTAGCTGAACTGAAAGCCAATTGGCAAAGCCGGGAAGCACTTCTGCTTTTTTATTGAACATTCCTTTTACGGCAATCCTGGCAACAGCATCAGCATCCATACTGAATTTATCCGCACGTTTTTTCAGGGATTCAGTCATGCCCGCGCGCTCTACGAAACTTGTCAAGGTTGGTCCTGGACTAACACAGGTGACAGAAACGGGAGAACCTTTTAGTTCCATTCTTAAGCCCCGAGAGAAAAGCAATACAAAAGCCTTTGTTGCAGCATAAGTTGTAAGCGTAGGTACAGCTTGATAGGCGGCTGTACTCGCAATGTTCATAATGTATGCTTGTGAATTCTTCTTCAGCTCAGGCAGCATAGCATGACACATTTCTGTAAGCGTCATCATGTTTAACTGCATCATGTTATTGAGTTGATCTATAGGTGTGCTTTCAACTTTCCCCCAAACACCATAGCCAGCATTATTGATTAAAATATTTATCGAAAAGGAATTATCCTTGATCCACTGAACAATTTTTTGAGAGCTTCCAGTTAATGATAGGTCAATAGCTAAAACCTCAACTCTGACTTTGTATTTTTCTTCAATCTCTTTTTTAGCAGCCTCAAGTTTTGATTGAGTGCGAGCTACCAAAATCAAATCGATTTTTTGTTTTGCTAATTCGTAAGCAATAGATAGTCCAATGCCACCGCTGGCACCTGTAATTAATGCGAAAGCCATTTCTTATTTGTTGGTGATGGAAATCAGTCGCTGATATAGCAAAGGCTTACTGTTCTCATCACGCGGAGTAAACTTGCCAGTGATGATAGGAACATACATAACACGCCTACGACTCTTTTCACCAGTGAACGGAGATCGAGCTACGCGATGCCATAAACGACCATCGTGAACAGTTAAATCACCAGCTTCCACATTCAATCCAACTTCTTTCTTGTCGGGCTTGTGGCTGATGAAATATACTTTTTTTGAAAAGCATTGTGCGAATTCCTTTATTATGAGTACCAGGAATTATTCGCAACCCTCCATTATCAGTTGTAGAATTATCCAAGTGAATACCAACATTCAGCATTGGCATAATTTTTTGTCCTTGAAAGATGTCTCTCAAAGCATCCGTATGCCAACCTAATTGACTGTAATTACTCTCGTCAGTATTGATATAATGATTGAAAACAAGTCCGTCTTTTTCTGTTTCGCCAATACGGCAGTCAGCCGCTCCAATCAATTCGAAAAGCCCTTTAAGTCTAGGGTCTTTCAAAAGCTCAGAAAATTTCTCGCTGTGTTGATTGATGAATGCGAAGCGCTGAACAATCTTTTTCCCGTCTACATCAGTACCATACTTTATAGGAACACCATTGATGGTCTTATAATCTTTGCGATACCCATTCGTGCTGGATACTTTCTGATTCACGAAGCAATTCATTTACCCTTTCTTTAGGGATGAATCGTTTGAAGTGGATAAAACCGTTTTGATCAAAGAATTCCTTCTGCTCCTTTGTTAGCTTATCTCCAAGTTCAAAAACAGGATATTTATTGTGGTAGGGGTCATTGCCATTATGATAGCCATTGGTTGCATGCCCATTACCATTATTAGAATGGTTTCCATTCTTTGCAGTTCCGTTCAACTCCATTTCTTTACCCAAGGTTATTATAAAGTTATCGCTAAATTAATACAATTTTAACAAACCACTTATACGAGTCTGATGTTAAGTTTTGTTGCCGTAAGTATTGGGTAAGTTTTGTCAAAGTGGGCTTATTTTTTTGAATAGACGCCACACAATCCATGTAACAATAGGCGCAGCAACCATGTCAAGTGTGTAATGGACACGCTGCCAAGCCAGAAGTACCGCAACACCAGCGGTTATTGTTAACAGTACTCGCTTCGAGCCAAACTCTTTCTTCGATTAGAAATAGCAAGAAAAGTGTTGAGATGTGTCCAGAAAAGAGCAGGTCTTTCACGAACACTTCTTTGCCATAAGCGAACACTGTCAGAAATGGGTCACTGAGCGGAATGGTTCCTTCCGGAGCTTCAAGTGTAAACAGATACAAGCTCGTCATCCGGAGAAAATTGACAACTACATAAGATTGGAGACCAAGTAAGATTGCCTTTGGTTTTGCAATGTTGAAGACGAGAGATAAAACCGTGCTCGAATAGATCAGTATAAAAATCTCAATAGACCAGTCTTTCGGGGTAAAGAAATTAAGTACCGGATCACTTAATTGAACTCCCGGTTTTGGCTGCAGTATGTTATTGAAAAAGTAGGGGAGCGAAATACAAATGCTGCTAACCCAATCAATCCCAAAATAAAATGCAAAACGAATTTTTTTTTCGCGAATGCGTCTCTCCACTGGCTCATCATCTCAATCGGCAATTTCAATCAAGAAATAATTCTTCTTTCCTTTTTGAGCAAGTAAGAATCGGTGCTGGAGTAAATCAAAACTAGGTTTCGCAGCTACGTCATCTACTTTTTGTTTGTTGATGCTCACACCTCCAGCGGAAATCATTTTGCGAGCTTCACCCTTCGATGGGAATATTTTCTTTTGTGTTACTTCTGAAAGAAGGTCGGTAACATTTGCGCAAGCAGCATAATCTGATTTAGAAATAGTCACTTGGGGTACACCTTCAAATACCGCTAGGAAAGTTTGTTCATCGAGACTGAGAAGATCTTCTGTTACAGAATTACCAAATAAAATCGAAGACGCTTTGAGAGCACTTTCCACATCGGCCTTCGAGTGAACGCGAGCAGTTATATCTTTTGCCAACTCACTTTGCAACTTGCGAAGGTGAGGAGCTGTCGGCATGATCTGCAATCAATGCGTCAATTTCACTTTTTTGCTTTTGTGTAAAGATCTTTATGAAACTTGCTGCGTCTTCATCTGAAGCGTTGAGCCAATATTGGTAAAATTTATAAGGAGAAGTTTTCTGCGCATCGAGCCAAACATTACCCGTCTCTGTTTTTCCAAACTTCGTCCCGTCTGCTTTCTTGATCAATGGAGTAGTAAGTGCGTAAGCTTCTCCGCCATCTTTCCTGCGGATGAGCTCAGTTCCTGTTACAATATTTCCCCACTGATCAGAGCCGCCCATTTGCAGCTTGCAGTTTTTGTTTTTGTAAAGCCAGTAGTAGTCGTAACCCTGCACGAGTTGATAGCTGAACTCTGTGAATGAAAGGCCAGACTCCAATCTTTTTTGAACTGAATCTTTCGCCATCATGTAATTCACTGTAAGATGCTTTCCTACATCACGAATAAACTCCAGGAAACCTAAGCCCTTAAACCAGTCATAGTTATTGACCATCTCCGCACTGTTGGTACCCGCTTTGAAGTCGATGAATTTCTCTAATTGCTTTTTTACACATGATTCATTGTGACGAAGCACATCTTCCGAAAGTAAATTCCTTTCCGCTGATTTCCCGGAAGGGTCACCAACCATCCCTGTTGCTCCGCCCACCAATGCAAAAGGTTTATGGCCTGCATGCTGAAAATGCACAAGTGTCATTATCTGCACTAGGTTGCCAATGTGCAATGAATCCGCGGTAGGGTCAAAACCGATATAACCTGCTGTTGGCTCTTTTGTCAATTGTTCCTCTGTGCCCGGCATAATGTCGTGCAACATTCCTCTCCAACGCAGTTCTTCAATAAAGTTTACTTTCATGACTCAATTCAAAGGCGCAAATATAGCAGATGAGAAGATTTGGGTAATTATTATCTTCGCTTATTGAGAGGATAACTTCCCTTTCCCATGAACAAGAAAATTGAAGTCAATTTTTCGCCAGAAGAAGCCTTTGATGAGTCCCTTTTCAAGGATTCACTCTATCAGAAACTAAATCTCAATCCACAGGAAGTATTTGTCCGTCCGATTCGAAGATCTATCGATGCGCGAGGGAAAAATGTATTGGTAAAAGTTCAGGCAGAAATTTTACCTAATGGCTCTGAGCCAATCATCAGTTATAAGAAAGAATATTCAGATGTATCGAAGGCAAAAAGAGTCATTATAGTCGGAGCTGGACCGGCAGGTCTTTTTGCAGCCATACGACTTATAGAGGCTGGGATCAAACCTGTTCTTTTTGAGCGAGGAAAGGATGTGCAGGCCAGAAGACGTGATTTGGCTGCCATTAATAAAGAGCACATTGTAAATCCAGAATCCAATTATTGCTTTGGCGAGGGTGGAGCTGGTACTTATTCTGATGGGAAACTTTATACACGTTCTAACAAGCGAGGTGATGTAAACCGGATACTTGAAATCTTGATTTCGCATGGAGCACATGAAGACATTTTGTTCGATGCACATCCGCATATCGGTACCAACAAATTACCTAAGCTTGTTGCCGCTTTACGCGAAAGCATAATTCAAGCTGGTGGTGAGATTCATTTTAACAGTAAGGTCACAGACTTGATTTTAAGTTCGAATGAAATAAAAGGTGTGATCACAGCGGATGGAGCAAAACACGAAGCCGAAGCGGTTATCCTCGCAACAGGCCACTCGGCACGCGATATTTTTGAACTACTTCATCGCAAAAAGATTCTTATTGAAGCTAAACCATTTGCTCTTGGTGTGCGTGTTGAGCATCAGCAAAACCTGATCGACAAAATTCAATACCATTGTCCCGTTGACAGAGGTGATTTTTTGCCAGCTTCTTCTTATGCTCTAGTTCATCAAGCGAAAATAAATGGCGAAGACCGCGGTGTTTTTTCTTTCTGCATGTGCCCAGGCGGATTTATTGTTCCGGCAGCCACAAACCCTGGTGAAGTTGTTGTAAATGGAATGAGCCCTTCACGAAGAGATTCCAAATTTGCCAACTCTGGAATTGTCGTGGCCGTGAATGAAAATGATTTTATAAAATATAAAGAGTTTGGTCCCTTGGCGGGAATGTATTTTCAGATGGAAGTTGAAAAGAAGGCGTGTGCTGTAGCAGGAAATAGTCAAACTGCCCCAGCACAAAGGCTATTTGATTTTACAGAGGGAAAAACTTCAGGTTCGCTATTAGAGACTTCCTACCAACCGGGATTGGTAAGTGTTGATATGAGATCAGTTTTGCCTGATTTTATTTTTCAGAGCTTGAAGCAAGGGTTCAGGAACTTTGGAACCAAGATGAAAGGTTATATGACAAACGATGCGCAAGTAGTAGGGGTGGAGAGCAGGACTTCATCTCCCGTGCGTATACCACGAGATAAGGAAACGTTGGAGCACCCGCAGATAAAACGATTGTTCCCATGTGCTGAAGGCGCGGGTTACGCAGGAGGAATTGTCTCTGCCGCTATGGACGGTGAACGATGTGCTGAAGCGATTGTTAATATGTATATCACAAAATGAAGAAGACAGTTATCATTGGAGCCACCACAAATCCATCGCGCTACGCTTTCTTAGCGGCCAATAATTTGCACGATCACAATATCGATTTTGTGCCTGTTGGAATTAAGAAAGGAAACGTGCTTGGAAAAGAAATTCTTGATTTAAGATCTCGACCAGAAATTCAAGATGTGGATACCATCACTCTTTATATCAATCCAACCAACCAAAAAGAATGGTATGATTATTTTCTGTCACTCAATCCTAAGCGTGTGATCTTCAACCCTGGAGCCGAGAACCCAGAACTCGAAAACATCCTGAGCAATAAAAACATTGAAACACTCGAAGCCTGCACTCTAGTGATGCTCAGAACAGGGCAGTATTGACTGCTTCATCACAAATTAGTTCGCAAGTAAAACTTAAAGCGAATTTGTGAGTGTTAAATCCACATTGAAATATTTCTACTTGCGTTTATGCAGTTTCATTGTTGGCAAGCAATCTCTACTTGTAATTTAATTTTGAAAGGAAATCTTTTCTCCAAACAGAAATCTGTCCGCTAAACTTTGGATTGTACCAAATGAAGTGATCAGCTCCTTCAAGAGCATGAAATTCAAAAGTATTACCATTGTCCTCCATTTCTTTCTTGAATTTTTCAACTGTCCAAAGTGGACAATTTTGGTCGTTTGTTCCGTGAGCCAACAACAATGGTGGCATACCTTTTTTAACAAGATGATTAGGTGAAATTTCTTTTACTGATTCTTTATTTTTTAAATTCTTTGTAATCCACTTTGTGTTTTCGATTGTCAAGTCATACACACCTGAATTAACTAATAACACATTTGGTGTGGGGCTAACCGATAAATCATCTGTCTTTTCATTCCATTTGTTAGCCAGCGCTGTGGCTAGAACCAAGTGGCCACCGGCTGAATTTCCTGTAGCCACAATTTTTGACGAGTCTATGTTATACAAGCCCGCATTTTTTCGAAGCCACCTGATAACAGACCTTGCGTCCATTACAGATTCAAAAGGTAATGTATTGTGACGGCTTACCGTACGGTATTCAACGGCAACGCCTATCCAGCCTTTTTTTGAATAGCTTTCACATGAAGAAAATCCCCAGTCAGGTTTCCCTTCTGACCAACTACCTCCGTGGAAGTAAACATATACCGGATGCCTGCCTTGAAACTGCATACTGTCTGGAAGAAAAAGATGTAAGTCTAGGCTTAAGCCATTTACAGATTTATAAGATTTTACGATGTGCCCCTGTCTCGCTATGGAATCTTCCGAATAGATGCTGTTAATCTTTTTTAAATAGGATTTGTCTTTGCATGACAGTCTGAAACTGGCAAGTATGTTTTCAATGTTTTTAATTCCATTGTTGTCGATGTGGTAGAACAAATATTCAGTTTGCCAAAATTCCCGACATGTTTCATTTAAAATAAGAGAAGGTATCAGTTTCCAAACAATGTTTAGAGTTTGATTATCTGTGTTTTTATCATTTCCCTTTGATAATTCCTGATTAATCAAATAATGAAAATAACTCTTCACATATTCTTTAAATCAGAATTGGCAAGCAATTCAGTTTTGTTAAAATCCTTTAGGTTGCTTTGAATCCGTTTTAAGAGTTTGCTTGAAAAATTTGTTTCCTTGTCAGTCTGTTGGTATGTGTCGTGGTTGTTCGGATAATCAACCAATATCCTGTCAAAATAATATTTGACTTCTAAGTTTTGGTCGTTGACATATTTGGAATCCAAACGATCTTTGTATTTGCCGATCAATGCATTGAATAGATCTCTTGCAGAATCAATTTTCGGGACGAATTCTTTTTCTGTTAGCGAGTACAGTTTTGAATAGTTTGGGTAAAAATATTTTGAGAATGCTCTCCCTATAATTTTTTGCTCAGCAAGGTAAGCCTGCTTTGTGCTGTTATTTTTAGTCTGTCCAAAAGTCAGACCTATGTAAAGTGTGAAGAATATGATTAACAAGCAGTTCTTAGTTCGATGTCTCATGTTTTTTGTGATGTCATTTTTTTCTGTTGAGCCCTCATCTGGTGTAGGACATAGTTGTTATTTAAATCTATTGAAAGACCTCCAATACTTGTCCTTGTAGACATCGTACTTAATATTCAGAGTCGGATAGTCCTTAGTCAACTGATGCAAAACTTTGGAAGGTTTCCTAAAGTCCTTGCATGCAAAATAGACTTCTCTCGAATTGTCGGCTGTCTGTCGACCTATGTTTAAGTAGCCGTCAGAGTCCTTCAGTTGGTCAAGTACCTTCTCTTCAATTTCATTTAGTCGTTGATAAGTTGTCTCGTCTGGCATGCCGTTATTAGACTGCCCATCATATTGGATTTCCAATGTAACGATCCAAGGATGTGATGCCTTCTTGTCCCAGTTGAGTATGTCCGTATTAATAGTAGCAATAAGTTTGTTGCCACTCTCCAATTCAGCTTCTAGAATTGAAAATTCAGCCTTGTCGGTATTTTGTAATGTCCCCTCATATTTTTCAATAAACTCCTTTTGTCTCCAGAGTAGAAATCCTTTAGTTTTTCGATTGGTATCAGTTCCTTTTCAGCTTGTTCGCTTCCAATAACTTTTACATTATCAATGGTTGTGACTGAATTCAGTTCTCCAATAAAATTGTCTAGGAAAATATATGTTCCATTAGTGATTAAAGATTTGTCTTCTTCATTATATTCTTTGTGAACGATGGTAATATCTATCTCATCCGGATACTCCTTCGAGTCATTTGAATAAAATGATAAAGTATCACTGCCATGAGTGTAACCAGCCATGTCGATGCGTACGTTCTGTATGTCCAATGGAGGTTTTAGGGAAGTGAAAGTCCAACCAGGAATAGTCGGTGCAGCTTTTACTAACTCCTCGACAAAAACAATATTTTTAATATTCCCATCTGGTGTCAGAATGAGTTCAACTGTATTGTCGTCTAACATCCCAGTCAGGTAAAAAAAATCGTTTTTCAGTTCATTGAGTCTTGGTGATAATTTATCAAAAAATTCTTTCTCAATATTCTTGTGATTCTTAACAGCTTTGAAAAAACTCCGTTCATTTTCTTGAAACCATTTCCAAAAATCATTGTATGTCTTTATGGGCTCTTGTTTTGTCCCGAACAGTTGTTTCAGTATACTCATTGTCAATGTTTCAATTAGTTGTACGTCTGTCCCGCGCCTCGTCACCAACGTCAAGTTATTAGGCGTGGCGACATACCGAAATATAAAATTAAACATAAACAGTGCCGCCATGACTTATAACTTTTGTTGTACGTTGACCTTCCCTTAAGTCGTCACATTATACTCCTCCGCCCTTGTTTGGTGAAGAACACCAACAAGGGCAGAGGCGTTAATTGTTTTTTGCAATTTGGTCGGTATATGACAGATAGATTGAGCGGCAGTTGATCCCTATTCTTGTTCTGTTACTCCAAACTTAATTCCTAGTTGTCCCAAGTAATCTTTTAGTCGGTCATACTTGCCCTGGCAAAAAACAATATTGAGATCATTCTTTGGATTTACATATCGAAGACATTCGAAACAAATCTCCAGGTACGTGATGATTTCATTTGTCTTATTCCTAAAAATTATTGCGTTCCTTGGCATATAACACATTGCTACATCTAGAACAATAGAGTTCGGATTGACTTTAGGATCAAAATTGTAATTGTAAAGAATGTCAATTAATCCGTTTTCTTCCTTTCGGTTCAGAGTCTTGGTCTCAAATGAATTGGGTCGTGTCGATCGTTCCATCTTTCATCGGTGGAGTCTCATTTGTCAGATCTGGCTTAAATGAGACAACCTGAATCTTGGTCGCCTTGTCAAACGGGTGAGTTTTTTTTAGATCAGTCCGCGTTAGAGATTTTGTCTTAATACAGTATCCCAGTCGTGGTCCAGGTGGAATAGAATCTGATTGTGAGTAGAGTAGTTGTCCACCGAGCACGAAACCGATTGTTATAACTAGTGTCTTCATTGTCTCACCAATTGCTCACAACGTTCGGCTCCGCCCTTGTTGGGAGTTAATTCTGTCCCACTTTATTGCTGGTTTTCTTTCTTCTTGAATAGGTTAAGCATCTTTGTCGTGAATTAATTGCACACTGTTGCGTACCGCTTGTTAAAATTCCAATTTATATATAATAGGGAGTGTCCATTTTTTTGACTCCTTAAGGGACAAAGTTTGTCCACGATATTTTTGTAATCTGAATTTGCGACTTGATATGTTTATAACTCTTAAAGCTTCTTCATCTAAACCTGATCCAATTCCTTTCACTACTCGAGATTTTAGAACCTTTCCTTCAGGTGTAAGTACCATGTCAATGATGACTTTTCCTTGAATCCCATTTCTTCTTGCATCGGGAGGGTACCTAATGTTGCGACCAACCTCTTGATAGAAATTTTCCAAGTCCCTAATAACACTGTATTTATACTTTTTCTTAGAGAATCATAGCTAACCCCGTTGATAAGCCTATTTTCATGATACTCCTCTTCGAAGGCTAGTGTTCCATTACTTAAATAACCTTTCCAGGTTCCTTCTTTTCGACTTTCCTTAATTTGCCCTTTTGAAAAGCTGTATGGAAAGTCTTCTTCTGAAATATATTCGCCTTGTCCATTAGTGGTAAGAACATTTCCTAAAGAGTCGAGAAAACTATCAATGATGTATTTTGGTTCACCGACCAATTTTTCTGTATAGTGACCCTCTTCTTTTAATTTTCCATTTCGGTACCAGGCTGTCCACCTGCCTACAGCCTTGCCGTCTGCATAACTGCCCTCTTTTTCTTTTTGACCATTTGGGTAGTATAAAATGAAATTTCCGTCCCCTGTATAAAGCTCAGAATCTAAAAATGTTGCATCTAGCTTTGGTTTGTCAGTCATGTAAAATTCTTTTACAGAGAAACCGGTCAGATTGTTAAAGGTGACAATCCGATAGGATTCAGCCTGAAGCGGATCGCAAACGAATCCAAACTTATCTAGAAAAATTCTCTCATCTCCGGCACTCCGAGAACTTGAAACAATCGGTGATAACTCGATTCTAAAGTTGCTTGCTTGAGGAACTTCAACCTCAACATTTTCATAATTTTCACTTTCAACAAGAATCCGAGAAATACTATCTACCTTAAGTTGAAAGAATCCCATGACGTTAGGGTTGGTTCTAATATTCGTACCCTTTAGAGTTACGATTCCTTGTTTTACAGGTTTACCTGTAGCCTTGTCAACAAGACGTCCAGTGACTACCCTTTGTCCAAATACCGCGCAAAAATGAATTGTAAAGAGTCCTATTAATAAATTTCTTTTCATAGCTAATGTTTGTTGATCAAATGTCACGAATCGACCCTTGTTTATGGCGGTTACGGTTCTGTGGCGCCTTCTCCCACGAGCCAAACGAAATTAAGAAGACAAAACTTGATAACAGCACATCGTCCGCAGTTGGCGTAAGCGCTTTGTGTGCCGTGCGCGTCACGCGACTTTAATAAGTTTTGCCGTTTGTCCTTGGAATTCTAAAATCAAATATTCATCTGTCCCGAAGGAGTACTTTGTTTTCTCTTTTTTTGGATGAGAGGGTTGATCAGAGATGATATAGTTGTCTTCTGTCCAAAAGGTCATATTTATTATTTGAAGTCGTTCGCCTTCTTTTATTTCATAGATCAATTCTCCCTTTGGCGTAAAAGTCATTGTAACGTCTCCAAGAAAGTCGACAGTCAGTTTATCATTTTTGTCAGTCGTCCATTTTCCAAATAGTCGACCATCAATGTCTTTTGTCCCGAATAGTTTTTTAAGAAAATTCATTTTTATTCTTCGCAGAGTTACCGGTCTCAGGACTCTGCGAGGAAAGAATGTAATTAATATATTTCATATTTGCATAACTAATAGCTATACCAAATAGAAACACTTGGAATTTTTAGTGTGTACTTAACATTAAAGACTTTGTGATCTTAGCTTAAAGACTGATCTTACCCACACTTCGTATCCGCGCTCTGACACTTGCGTCTGCACGCTCACACTTCGCATCCGCTCACTCACACTTCGCATCCGCTCACTCACACTTCGCATCCGCTCACTCACACTTCGCATTCGCACACTCATACTTCGCGTTCGCTCGCTGACATTTAGCACTCTCTCGCTGACATTTCGCGTTCGCTCGCTCACATTTCACAGTCGCTCGCTCACACTTCACGTGCGCTCGATCATGCTTTGCGTTCGCTAGCACACTTCGTTTCATCTCTCGCACGCTTAGTTTCGTCTCTCGCACACACTTCGTGTCTGCAAGGTCTAGGTTCCAAGAAATAATAATGAATTTGTGTTAAACCGCCCGAAGCTGACTGGTTTTACTTAGTGGTTCACGGTAGGCACGTTCGGGTATTTCGCAATCGCGCCCACATGAATCACTTTCCATTTGCCGTCTTTCTTTTCGAGCACGCGCACTTCAGATGTTTCATCGTGATCGATTTCACTTTTCACAGTCTGAAGGAAACGAGCGTACGCTCCCGTGCCATACACCTTTACATCGAGCCAGTTGTATGAGATCTGAACTTTCGCGGGCTTGTTTGTTCTGAAATAAGCTTCGAAGGTCTGATAGATTCCCTTTTCGCCATCCCATCCTTGCACAAAACTGGTCCCTGTTGAGTCAGAATACGACCAGTAAGCATACGGTACCTGGAGCCAGCAGTCGGCCCAGCCTTTACGATCTACGCCAAAAAAGGCCTGAGTCTCTTTGGCGATCGCTTCTTTAATAGATGCTACTTCATCTTTGGGTTGCGCTGTTGCGCTAACGAACGCAAACCACACAATCAATGCGCTCAGCGCATGTCTCATAGAATTTTTCATGGCTGTGGTGTTTAATGTTGAGTGCTATAAGAAATATACTAATAAATAAGCGCATTGTTACATTAAAAATGACTTTTATCATCGCCACTCCTGACCATATAGGCTTGTTATGACCACAGTAATGAAGTAGCTTGGCATAAAGCAAAAACCCATTTTTATGCGCAACGATGACAAACTTATCCCCATCAAAAAGTTGATGGTGATTCCTGGCAAGAAAATGAAACTCAAAGATTATGATACGAGCTACAAAGGGAAGGAGCTCAACAAACAGGAGTCTGAAAAGATGCTTGAGGCCAGTCGTAAGTTTTTGGCCGATGTTCAAGACAAATTATATGCTCACAATCGCTATAGTGTTCTGGTAATTCTGCAAGCCATGGATGCCGCTGGAAAAGATGGAGCGGTGAAACACATTATGTCGGGGTTCAATCCGCTGGGTGTAAAGGTGTATAGTTTCAAAGCGCCCAATGCGCAGGAACTTGACCACGATTATTTCTGGAGGCACGAACTTGCTCTCCCGGCTCGCGGTGAAATTGCTATTCATAATCAGTTCGCATTACGAAAACGTACTCGTCACTAAAGTTCACCCGCAGTGGATCATGAACGCAAATATTCCCGGCATAGAGTCTGTCGATGATATCTCCAATAAATTTTGGGAAAAGAGATATAAGCAGATCAACCGATTTGAAAAAAACCTTGCCGATAATGGGATGGTCATTTTGAAATTCTTTTTACACGTTTCGAAGAAGGAACAGAAGCGAAGATTTTTAGAACGTATCGAAGACCCGGGCAAGAACTGGAAATTCTCTTTATCAGATTTAAAAGAAAGAGCTCACTGGAATGAATACCAGCAAGCATATGAAGAGGCTATGAGCGCAACATCGGCAGAGCATGCTCCTTGGTTTGTGATTCCTGCTGATGATAAATGGTTTGCTCGGCTCGCCATAGCAACAATCATTTCCCGCCAATTTGATAAACTCAAACTTCATTATCCCGAAGTGAGCCAGGCACAGAAGCAAGAGTTACAAAAAGCTAAACTTCAGTTGAATAGCGAAGAGGATCGCAAGCCCAAAGCGAAGAAGCGCAAAAAGAAATAAGACTTTGTCTCTTATTTTGGAATAAAGCACGTTGGTAATTTGCTGCAAACAGACGTATTTTAAGGCATCATTATTCAAATAATTCAACGTGAAAAGAAAACTTAGAATGGGAATGGTAGGCGGTGGGCTTACCTCTTTTATTGGTCCAGTGCATCGCAAAGCCATCGGCATTGATGGACAAATTGATTTGGTCTGTGGCGCATTCAGCATCGACCCTGTCGAGTCGAAAGAGACGGGTAAATCTCTTTATCTCGATCCGAAGCGGGTGTATGCAACCTATCAGGAAATGTTTGAGAAGGAGAAGGATTTGCCAGCCGATCAGCGCATCGATTTCGTAAGTATCGTAACGCCAAATCACGTGCATTATGCGCCAGCAAAAATGGCGCTTGAGTCTGGCTTTCATGTGGTACTAGAAAAACCAATTGCGTTTTCGTTAGCAGAAGCAAAATCGCTTGAAAAACTGGTTGAAAAATCAGGATTGATTCTGGCATTGACTCATACATACACAGGTTATCCGATGGTGAAAGAAGCCAGACAAATCATAAAGTCAGGTAAGCTTGGAAAAATCCGCAAAGTGTTTGTTGAATATCCTCAAGGTTGGCTCTCAACTAAACTTGAAAGGGAAGGAAACATGCAAGCATCATGGCGCACAGATCCAAAGCAGTCTGGAATGGGTGGAGCCATTGGTGACATCGGAACTCATGCAGCAAACCTCGCGGAATATATCACTGGCTCTGACATCACTGAAGTTTGCACGATGTTAAACGCAGTTGTTCCTGGTCGCATGCTTGATGATGATAGCTCAATGCTGGTGAAATTCGACAATGGCGCTACGGGTGTATTGCTAGCTACTCAGGTTGCAGCTGGCGAAGAAAACAATTTGAACATTCGTATTTACGGAGAGAAGGGTGGTTTGGAATGGAGACAAGAAGAGCCAAGCACATTAATCATGAAGTGGCTCGACAGACCTAAAGAAATTTTGCGTGCGGGCTGGAGTTATCTTTCTGATGATGCGAAGAAATTTATTCGCACCCCTGCGGGTCATCCTGAAGGATACTTAGAAGCATTTGCAAATATTTATCGTGCTTTCACCAATGCTATGAACGACTATAAACCTGGCAAGAAAATCGATGCTAAGAAATACGATTTCCCAGATGTTCATCATGGCGTTCGCGGAATGATATTCGTGGAGACCGTTGTGAAGTCTGCAAACTCAAACAAGAAGTGGGTAAAGATTGGTAAGTGAGACACACGTTTTTTTTGAGTAAATTCAAAATGAAATAACCCTCAATCAACCTCTAATTTCCATCTATGAAAGGCTTCTTTGAAAACCAATATCTATCGTATAAAAAGAATCACATCAAGAACTTGCTCGCTTTGGTGAAAGCCGATGGATTTGTTCATGAAAAAGAACAGAGGATGTTGTTTAAGATTGGCAAACGCATTCGCATTGGCTTGAAAGATCGCCAAGTGCAAGAATTGATCGATAGCAAAGAAAAATTCACAGTCAATGTTCCTGATAACTTCAGAGATCAAATGAATGTACTTTTCGACATCATGCAAATGGTTTGGGCTGATGGTGTAGTTGAAAAGAGTGAGATCGCCTTTTGTGAAAGCATGGTGAAAAAATTTGGCCTAAAGAAAGATATCGTGAAATGGCTTTTAAACGAAGTTTTTGATAAGGGAACACCTCCGCCAACCGATGAATGGATTGACCTTGTCAAAGATGCCGAGAAAATGTTTGCCAAAAGCAAGTAAACTTCTGGTTAAGCCATTAGTCTCACAGGTAAACTAAAATCACTTAAAACGCGTTAGCAAATTAATAGTTGCTAGCGCAATGAAACTTTGTTGAAAAGAGTGAAATTTGCCTAGGTCATAGTTGAATCTTTGATGCTTGATATGATGGATGAAAAGAAACTTACCACACAAGAGAAGGCGCTTCGGATCAATCTAAGCAAAGACATTTACGGCTCGTTTGCAGAAGTGGGAGCGGGGCAAGAAACAGCAGCCAATTTTTTTAAAGTAGGTGGTGCCAGTGGAACAATTGCAAAAACCATGTCAGCTTACGACATGAAATTTAGTGATGCCATTTATGGCCGTTGTGATCGCTACGTAAGTGAGGATCGCCTGATGCGAATGCTTGAGCATGAATATCAACTGTTGCCTGAGCGTCTCCCTCATCGAATTGAATCATCTCGTTTTTTTGCTTTCGCAGATACAGTTGAGGCTTTGAATTTTGAAAGAACCAACCAAGGAAATGGTTGGATGGGCACCCGTTTTCAAACGAAACCACAAGGCGAGTTCAACGATTGCGTTCTTCATGTGAAGATGCACGATAATGATCCTCTTCAACAACAAGTAGCTTTAGGAATTCTAGGCGTCAACTTATTGTACGGTTGCATGTTTATTGATGACCCCGAAGAATTCATGTTGTCATTGGTTGACGGACTTTCCGGCCGCAGGGTTGAGATTGATATGTTGCGTTTGGATGGCCCCAACCTCAAGCACGTTGACAACCGATTGATGGCGTTGAAACTCGTGAAGAATGGTTTGACAAAAGCAGCTATGTTTGGTCCAGACGGACATGTGATGCAGCCTTCAGAATACTTGTACAAGAAAAATGTTCTTGTACTCCGTGGCCGTTTTCGTCCTGTTACCCATGTGAACGTTGACATGCTACTTACTTCACGCAGACACTTTCTTCATGAAGAAGATGTTGACAAGTTAAAAATGGTCACGCTCATGGAACTCACATTAAATGATCTGAGTCCGGATGGAAATATTGACGAGAAGGATTTTCTTAATCGCGTAGATATCATTTGTTCTCTTGGACAAAACGTCATCATCTCAAACTACTTCGAATATTATCGCCTAGTTGATTACCTGAGCAAGATTTCAAAAGGAAGGAAGACAGGCATGGTAATGGGTATTTACGCACTGCAGAAAGTATTTGACGAAAAGACTTACGAAAACCTTCGAGGAGGAATTCTTGAGTGTTTTGCATCCTTATTTGGAAGCAACATCAAACTCTATATTTATCCAGCGCTAAGAAAAGACAACTCACTCTTTACGCTTAAAGATTTCCGAAGCTGAGCTTCCCGATAAGTTGAAAAGCCTTTTCCGCTATTTGATGGATAACAACAAGTTGGAAGATATCAATGATGCGAACATCAGCAATCTTAATATCATTTCTGATAACGTATTGGCGATGATCAAAAAAGGAGAAACTGGCTGGGAGAAATATGTTCCTCACAAGGTAGAAGAAGCCATCAAAGAACACGGCTTGTTTGATTACCCAATGAGCAAGGCTGTAGCCAACGCTTAATACTCAGATTACTTCACTTCAAACTGTCCTGCACCGATTTTGTAATTGTCGGCATAGATTTCGATCGTATATTTTCCAGGAGTATATTCTGAACCCTTATCGTACATGTAAGTCAATTTCTGTTTAGTGTTATCGAACAGTATTTCTTGAGCTGCAGTATAAAACTCTTCTTTGTTGTTGTACATGAACGTACCCGATCCTTTGGCAACATCAAAAATCACTTGTCCATTTTCATCGATAATTCGGATAATAATTTTTTTGCCTTCAATCGGAGCAACTTTATTTTCAGCTAAGTTGAAATCTACTTTCAGTCGTTGCAGTTGTTTGTTTTTAAATGGCGACTCACGTTCTTTTCCTTTGCTGCTCACTCCTTTAATTGCGATGTTTTCAGCTTTCAATTGCGAAGCCAGAGCAACTTTTGTGGCAAGCTCATCTTTGCCTTTCGAAAGATTTACGATTGAGTCACTAAGTTTATTTTGTTTTGTTTTCAGATTTCGGTTTTCACTAAAGAGTTGAGTATTGACATGTTTGAGTTTATCAATTTCATCGTCTTTTAGTTTCAACAGCTCTTCATATCCTTCCACTCTGTCTTTCAGTTCTTGCAATGCCTTTGCACTTCTTTTATTGCTGCGCTTCAATTCTGATTCTACTTCAGCTTTCGCTTTTTTCAATTCTTCAACATCACCACCGAGTTTCTGGATTTCGGCAATTTTTTGATCCAGTTCTGTTTGAATGTCTTTCAGTTTTTGCATGGTTTCGCCCAAATCTTCCTCGGTGCTCACCAACTGTGCTTTTACCTCAACTTTTTCTTTGTAGTCGAGATAGATTTTTACGCTTTGCACTAAAATGATAGCCACAAGCAGCCCGATAAAAAGGGAGACTTTGCTAGATTTTTTGGGAGCGCCTGTGTTGGGGGTTTGTTCTGCCATAAATACTGAATTACAAATTCAAAAATTAGTTCTTTAATAGGACCACACGAAAGGTTGCTTGTTCAAAGCGATATCAAAAAAAAGAATCCCGCAACGGAAGAGATCAATTGATCCGTAAACGAGCTCATGCTTTCTTAACTCACGCCAAGCTTGAGCCATTTCTTCCGAATAGTAGATATCATCAATCACGATTACTCCGTTATCAGCCATCCTTTTCGATAACCACTCAAAATATCTTATGGTAGGTTCATACTGATGATTTGCATCAATCAACGCAAAATCAATCTTTGACGGATCCTGTAAATAGTCGGATAAGGTTTGGTCAATATTTCCTTCAACGAGTTTAATATTTTTCTTCCCAAAGTATTCAAAGTTGCTTTTGGCAATATTGATCATCCAAGGGTTTCCCTCAAAAGTTATGACCTTACTATTTTCTATGCTTGATAAATACAGTGAGGCAATTCCCATCGAAGTACCGAGCTCGACAAGTTTTTCGGCTTCCATGTGTTTTGCAATCATATAGAATAGAAGGCATTGCTTTTCTTCATTCAAACTTGTGGCTGCAACTTTTGAAATTGTTCTGTTGTCACTGTTGAAATGATGCGATTTTGCACCGAGGTCTTTCACTTTCACTTCTGCGTGATTGCTCAACAAGCTGCCTCGCGTTTTCTTCGATTTCAATGAAAGGATCTCGTTCAATTTTTCCTCTGATAACCTTAGAATAGAATTCGTAAAAGAAAGGAGAGTGGATCGAATGTCTCGTCAACAGCATCAAGCCAATGGTTTATGTACGATTTGGCGCGAAAATAATTTTGCAAACGGGGTTTCTTTCTGACCTAAGATAAGGAGTTTGCCGAATGTTGTTGCAAAAACTTCGGCCAAAGGTTGATTAGATCAGTTCAATCGCATGGGAGCGATCATCATAAACTCTGGAATTGTGACATTGAACTGAGAACCATCCATAATCCGCTCCATAAGGTAGGAGCCTGCCATCTTTCCGATTCCCGACTTAAGGTTACATCCTGAAACGTACTGGTGCGATTGTCCTGGCTCAAGAACTGGCTGTTGACCCACAACCCCTTCTCCTTCAACTTCGCGAGCATCAAAAGCCGCGTCATTAATATGCCAATGTCTGCGCAACAATTGCACTGTAAATTCACTCTGATTTTCGATGGTAATTCGATAATAGAATACAAAGTGATATTGGCTTGGGTTAGAATACGAAGGTTGGTATTCCGTCTCCACGCTCACTTTTACTCCTTGTGTTATTTCAGCAATCATCTGGTCAAAAGTATTAATTTTTTCTAATTTTCAAGCTCATGAGAAAATTCTTAGAAAATTTAATAATTGCAAATGGACATTAAAATTGCGCCTTCCTGGAAGGAAAAGCTACACCATGAATTTGAGAAAGAATATTTTGGTAACCTAATTCAGTTTGTAAAGCAAGAATATCAAAAACATACAGTTTACCCACCTGGAAAGGAAATCTTCAGAGCGTTTGATTCATGCAATTTTGATGATGTTAAAGTGGTCATTATTGGACAGGATCCATATCATGGCCCTGGCCAAGCAAATGGATTGTGTTTTTCAGTTCGGGAAGGGGTGAGGCAGCCTCCTTCGTTGGTAAATATTTTCAAAGAAATTAGAAATGACCTAGGAAAACCAATTCCGGCATCAGGGGATTTAGAACGCTGGGCAAATCAGGGTGTATTGTTACTCAATGCTACGTTGACAGTTCAAGCATCGGCAGCAGGGTCTCATCAAAATAAAGGCTGGGAAACTTTCACTGATGCCGTTATAAAAGTTATTTCTGATACAAAATCAAGTGTAGTCTTTTTGCTTTGGGGAGCGTATGCCCAAAAGAAGGGCGAAGTCATTGATCGTTCTAAGCATTTAGTTTTGATGAGCGCCCATCCTTCACCGTTTTCTGCAGATCGCGGATTTTTCGGATGTAAACATTTCAGCAAAGCCAATGAATATTTGCGCAGCAAAGGTTTGAAAGAAATTGATTGGTAAATTTCGATTATGAAAAAGCAATTGGAGGAATATCCGAATTCTTATTTGTATAGGAGAATTGTTCAAACCAAGCTTTTTATTGATTCACACTTTGCAGAAAAAATTGACCTCAACGATATTTCCGATGAGGCATTGTTTTCAAAATTCCATTTCATAAGGCTCTTTAAAAAAATCTACGAAAGAACACCTCATCAGTATCTCATTAAAATTCGGATTGAAAAAGCGCAAGAACTTTTGAGCCAAAATAATTCAGTTACAAATGTTTGTTTTCAGGTCGGATTTGAAAGCTTAAGTTCATTTACGGGATTATTCAAACGTATTGTTAAACTAACACCCTCGGTTTATCAAAAACAATTTCAGGAGAGACAACGGCATATCAAAGAAAGCCCGTTGCACTTTATTCCTAATTGCTGGGCAGAAAATAAAGGCTGGACAAAAAATAGCAATTTTCAAGAAGTGTAATAGAAGATTTTAGTTGATGTTTGTTTAACAATTCAAATATCAATGATCACGAAAATGAATCACGTTAGCGTGTTTGTTCTCAATCAGGACAGCGCTTATGAGTTTTATGTAAATAAACTCGGTTTTAAAGTTCATACGGATGCTCCCATGGGGCCAGGCATGCGATGGCTCACGGTTTGTCCGCCAGAACAACCCGATCTTGAGATTTCGCTAATGTCAATCGAAGAGGGAATGATGTTCAAAGGTGAGGCCGCAAGGCAAATGCGAGAACTCGTAAAAAATGGGACTTTCGGTTTTGGTGTATTTGAATGCAACGACCTGCTTGCTACTTACGAAGAAATGAAAGCGAAAGGGATTGTTTTCAAAAAACCACCGACAAAAGAGTTTTATGGCTACGAAGCTCTCTTTGTAGATGACTCAGGAAATTGGTTTTCGCTTGGCCAGAAAAAATAGAGAAGAACTAGATTGTAGATATAAGAAGTAAGACAGTAGCAGTTTCCTCTGCCTTACTTCTTAATTATGCCTACTTGATCATTTTAAAGAATCTATTCCATCTGATTTTGTTGAAGTAGCTTGAGTATTTATCAAGAGACAACCAGATAAAGAATCCTTTACCCACGATATGGTCTTCTGGGACGAAACCCCAGTAACGCGAGTCGAGTGAGTTGTCCCGATTGTCGCCCATCATGAAATAGTAATTTTGTTTGAAGGTGTATTGTGTCACTTCTTTTCCATCGATTATCAATTTCCCTGCTTCAATTTTCACTTCGTCATTTAGATCGTAATCCTTAATAGTCGATCCGTACATAGATAAAGTGGAATCATTGATTGAAATTGTCATTCCTTTTTTAGGAATAGTAAGAGGTCCATAATTATCTCCATTCCAAGGTGCATATTTGGAAGTTGGGAAGATTCCAGAATCTACATCATAGTGAACTGGCAACCGCTCAACTGACTTGATAAAAGGTAATGATTTGAGTTCATCAACTTTCTTTGCTGAAAGTAACATCACGTATTCAACGCCCTCCTCTGTTCGGCCAAAATTAGGAATATCTTCTTGGTCTAACTGGAGCATATCGAGATAGCGTTTATTTATTTCATCTTTTGAAACAACACGGTATTTGAATTGCATCTCCTCAGGATTTTGAGCCGGCTCGTTGTTGATGTAGAGTTGCTTACCTTTAATTTCCAGCACATCGCCTGGTACACCAACACAACGTTTAATGTAAGGTGTCTTTAAATCGACAGGATAACTAATCCATTTAGTGCGATCGGGTTCATCAAAATTATTTGGATACATACTAGGCACATTGAAAACCACCACATCATATCGCTTCACAGTAGTAAAACCTGGAAGACGAGTCGATGGTAATTGAATCCAATTCAAGTAAGATGGAATTTCCGTAAACCAAATTTTTTGATGCGTAAGTGGAATCTGAAGTGGCGTACGTGGCGTGCGCGTGCCGTAATGAAACTTACTTACAAAAAGGAAATCGCCAACAAGAAGCGAGTTCTCCATGGAAGGAGTGGGGATCGTATAAGCTTCCATGATAAGCCAACGAATAAGTGTAGCTGCAACAACTGCGAAGACAATTGCATCAGTCCACTCTTGTAGGATTGTTTTGTGCCTGACTGGAATTTTATCGAGTGTACCCAAATACTTTACTTCTTTATCAAAGCCTATAAGCGGAAGAAAAATGAATCCGAAAAAGACGACAGCACCTTGATGGGTTAATTTGTCCTTGCCAAAGCACTTAATGAAGTCAAAGATCAATGCGTAAAATGCAAGTATGTTAACAAAGGGGATAAGCAAATAGATAATCCACCACTTTGGCTTTCCGATCAATTGGGTCATTATAAATTGAGCGTAGAATGGAATTACAGATTTCCATCCCTCCACTCCAGCTTTTTCAAATAGTTTCCAAAGTCCAATGGTGCCACCAATAATGAAAGCCAGGAATATAATTACGATTACCGTCATAGTGTTATTGATTCAAAAAAACGCTGCAAAGAAAGTCAAAATATCGGTTAGAATTTTAAAAAATCGTCCATACTATAAACACCCTTTTTGCCGACCATCCACTCGGCTACTAGCACCGCGCCAAGCGCAAATCCCTCGCGTGAGTGGGCCGTATGCTTGATTTCGATATCGTCAACTGTTGACCTGTAATTAACCACATGAGTTCCGGGAGCTGGATCAATTCGAAATGAGTGTATAACGAGCGCCTCTGGGTTTTTTGTTTCGTTGAGCGCCCATTCCTTTTTTGAACGGTAATTTTTCAGGATACCGTCTGCCAATGTAATGGCTGTTCCACTGGGTGCATCTTTCTTTTGAGTATGATGAGTTTCGTCAATTGATACGTCATATCCAGTTTGGCCATTCATAAGCTTCGATAAATACTCATTCAACTTGAAAAATATATTCACACCCAAACTATAATTTGAAGCATAAAAAAAACCACCACCATTTTGCTGACAATAATCTTCTATGGACTTTTTATTTTCTAGCCATCCGGTAGTACCACACACTACTGGGATTTTTTTGTCAATCGAGAATTTCAAATTTTCTACAACAGCATCCGGCTGAGAAAACTCAATAGCAACATCAGCGGATGAATTATATTTTTCAAGCTCATCGCGATTGTCAATTCTACCTGCGATCGTGTGCCCTCGTTTCACTGCAATGGCCTCAATGGCTTTCCCCATTTTGCCATAACCAATCAGCAATAATTTCATTTCGATTTGAAAAGTTAAGTATGCAAATTAATGAAGTTTAGATCAAAGTGATCCAGTTAAAACCTGAGAGTAATGCCAGCACCAAATGTATTGCCGGGGTTATAGATAGGTTCAATTCTGACATGAAGCTTAGGGTTCAGGTCAAATTCTTTAAGGTGAGCATCAACATGAGCGTCCACCATTTGTAAAATGTACATCAATCCTGTCAGGGCAACGAAGTAATCTCGGTTGCGTCTGGCAAAGTCAACAATCTTTCGAAGTTGATCGGTGGTGAACCCGCTTTGAGGATTTCCATTAATGGTTAGCGTTGGGTTATTGATATTATAAAACAGTTGTTGTTTGTATTTTGATTCTCCTTCATCGTAATATTTCACCACTGCCAACAGGCCCAGTAGACCACCATAAACGAGTGGCACCTTCCAATATTTTTTATTGTAGACTTGGCCGGCACCCGGCAGAATTGCAGAGAAGAACAATGCTTTGCGCGGATCGAATCGGGCAGCATAAGCTTCGATATTCACAATCTTTCCGTTTCTTAATCTGACGGAGTCTGTGGAAATGCTATCCCTATTTGTTTTTTCCTGAGAAAAGCCAGCGAAGCAAGTCAACATGAAAATTGCTAGGAGGCCAAGGAAACGCATATTAAAGTTTTAAAATGTCCAAAATTCGATTAAGGTCTTCTACAGACAAAAAAGGAATGCGAATATCGCCCTTTTTGCCATCACTTTTCACAGTAACTTTCGTGCCAAAGTGTGAAGATAACCGCGATTGGAGCTGATGAATTTCTTTTGGAGCGCTGGCCACAGGCTTCTCTTCCTTTAGTTTGGCTCCTTCGGTGATTTCACGCGCTAGGGATTCCACCGCCCGAACAGACAAATCTTCAGCAATTATCTTTTTTAAAATGAATAATTGAGATTCTGGATTTTCAATGTTGATAATTGCTCGAGCGTGCCCCATCGATAACTTGTTGTCGCGCAAAGCGATTTGTATATCTGGGGGTAATTTTAAAAGGCGTAAATAATTGGTAACTGTAGTTCTGTTTTTGCCAACACGTTCGCCCAGCTCTTCTTGTTTTAAGTTACATTCTGAGATCAATCGTTGATAGCTCAAAGAAATTTCTATCGGATTTAGGTTCTCACGCTGAATGTTTTCGATGAGGGCCATCTCCAGCATCTGCTGATCATTTGCTGTTCGTACATACGCAGGCAAAGTCTTTAGCCCGGCCAGCTTTGAAGCTTGAAAACGTCTTTCACCGGAAATCAGCTGATACTGGTGCTGAGAAAGTTTTCGAACAGTAATTGGTTGAATGATACCGTGCACTTTGATAGACTCAGATAATTCGTTCAGTGCTTCCTGATCGAAATGAGTTCTCGGTTGAAACGGGTTCGTCTCAATTTCTTCAATGGGAATTTCATTCAGATTACTATTTGTTGTCGAGCCCAGAGAGGGAACAACAACTTCTACTTCCGATTTTTCTCCTTCTGAGTCGCTGAGCAAAGCACTTAACCCACGACCCAATGCTTTTTTCTTTGTGCTCATTTATGTCATTCCGTTTTTGTTCAACATTTCGTGTGCTAAATTCAGATAGCTAATCGCGCCTTTACTTTCGGCATCGTGAACAATCACAGGTAAACCGAAACTTGGTGATTCGCTCAATTTTACATTTCTAGGGATAATCGTTTTGAACGCAATGTTTTTAAAATGAGTTCGCACTTCCTCAACTACTTGATTGCCTAAAGAAGTTCGTGCATCATATAAAGTCAACAGGATACCTTCAATTTCTAATTTCGGATTGAGACGAATTTGAATGATTTTAATAGTGTTGAGCAATTTCCCAATCCTTCGAATGCAAAGTATTCGCATTGCACAGGTATGATTACGGAATCAGCAGCTGTTAGTGAATTGATTGTGATCAATCCAAGAGAAGGAGAGCAGTCAATCAAAATAAAATCGTATTGGTCTTTTATTTTCGCGAGTGCATCGCGCATTTTCTCTTCGCGATGTTCAATGTTTACCATTTCAACTTCGGCTCCAACCAAATCAATATGAGATGGAAGTACATCCAAAAATTTCAATTCATTTTTGATGATGGCTTCTGAAGCGGTTACGCCATCGACCATGCATTCATAAATGCTTTTCTTGATGTCTTTCGGATTGATTCCTAAACCCGAAGTAGAATTGGCTTGTGGGTCTGCATCAACAAGCAACGTTTTGTATTCCAGAACCGCCAAACTCGCAGCTAGGTTGATAGCAGATGTAGTTTTCCCTACACCACCTTTTTGATTTGCAATCGCAATGATTTTGCCCATGTAGATTAAAAAATTAGTCTTTTTAAGGACAGCAAAGATAGCGTTATTCACCCCGCGTGGAACATCCGTGAAACAATGTTATCCACTTATGCTCAACAGATAGTGAACATTTAGATGTGCATAAAAAAGGGCATAAACCATTGGTCTATGCCCTTCCATGTTTCTACTAGAAATTTACAAGACGATAATCTTAATCCTTCTTGGCCCGATTTGATAAGATATAAACACCTGAAGTCAAATCAACAGGGGAAATTGTGACTGATGCAACTCCGTTGTCATCGGCTTGAACAGACGTTTGTCTCAAACTCACCCCTTGAGTATTGAATAATTGCAGTCCTATAAATTGATTTGGATTGAGCCCGTTCATATCAACGTTTAATAATTGCTGACGTGACACAGGGTTAGGATAAACATTCGCAAATACCGGGAGATGGTCTACCATAACTGAAGCATTTGACACTGTTGTAGTTTTTCCATCCAAATCAGTTTGTTTCAAACGATAATAATTTAAGCCCATAACAGCATTATTATCTAGCAAGCCATAGCTGTGTTGGGCGCTTGTTGTTCCACTGCCTTTTACTTTGCCTATCTCCTTGAAAAGTTCTCCATCTTTTGAGTGAAGAACGGTGAAGTAGTCGTTATTCTTTTCGGATAATGTTTTCCAATCAAGCTGAACGCCTCCGTCAACCTCTTCACCTTTAAAGTAGGCAAGTTCGATTGGCAATGCAGATGCAGGATCGGTTGAAGCGATAGTCTGCGGACTGAAAGCACTTTGGGAAGAGACGCTAACAGTTCCAGTGAAATTATCTCCAGTGTAACTAAATGTTCCACCTCCAGGAGGCACATCCCACATTGAACCGTTCCATCTCGCAGTTTTAAGTTGTGTTGGATCTCCAATATCCGGTGTTCCATAACTACCCGTTCCGTAGCTGAGTGTCAGCCCTGCAGAGGTAGCTCCAGATCCATTAACGTTGGACACAAGCCAGTATTCGAAGGCACTGACCTTAACCATATTTGCGCTATTGAATAATGAAGATGAGTACCCATCGTTCGTTGGGTCATTGCCAACATAAGAAACGTCCCAAGAATCATCACCAGATGTTGTCGAAACAGTTGCAGGTCGATAGAGTCCAGTTATTGTACTACCTACAGGGAAAGCAAATGTTCCTCCGCTTAGAATGCTTTTTCTTATTTGCCCATTTACAAAACTTGTTGCTGAACCCCCAGACAAGGTAGTTGCAGACCCCAATTGCAGAAGGGGAGTGCTAGGAGAAGAGTTAGAGAAAACATAACCGTCTGTAAGCGTCAGAGGCCCACTAACCGTAGTTGTTGAGCCTAAGGTCAATCCTGTGCTGCTGGTGTTATTCACTGTCAAACCATAGAGTGAAATAGCTCCGGTAATCGATTGAGCGACCGTTCCGTTAAAAGTAACTGTACCAGTTCCAGCATTGAATGTTCCACTGTTTGTCCAATTACCAGCAACAGACATATTAGCATTATTGCTTGTATTATCAAGTGTCGTATTTACTGGGATGTTCACGTTTCCATTGACTGTTAAATTTGAAGCAGTCATAGTAACTGTACCAGTAGATCCCGAATAGATGCTAAGGTTATTGTAGGTAGCAGTACTATTCATTGTCATCGGAGCAATGTATTCTATGGTACCACCGCCTGAAGCAACAAACGCTGTATAATTACCTGCAGGGAACGTGTTAGTTGCTGTTCTAAAAGTACCCGTACCAGTTATTGTTCCTAAGCTATGACCGGTAGTGCTTCCAGCATTGCTCAGCAAACCATTCAGAGTTGTCTTAAATGCTTTTCTTCCGTTCGTGTTTAGATTTATTCTGGACCCACTAAGGATAACCACAGGAACACCAGTTGGAGCTACACTAGATGGATTAGTTCCTGCCAGGTCACCATCCGAGCTGGTTGTCCAATTGCTTGCGGTTGACCAAGAACCACCTACAGATAAATTGGCAACGTTAGCTACGCTTAACCTGCTGTAAAGTGGTGTAATAGGATTTGGCAATGAATTCGCATCACCGACACAATAGTCGTAGGAGTCACCATTAGGAGGAAAATTAGTTGAAGGTGAATTTGCAAAAATCATTTGTGTAAGACTGGCTGTTCCACCATTTGCGTTTGGAGGGTTTACAATCCAACCTGTTGGATTTGAGTCATCGAGATATGCAGGAGAAGGAGTACCAATACCAGAATTAGTAAACAACGATGAAGGATAGTCAAATTGAACGTTTCCTCTAGAGCTGATTCCAGGTAAATTGTTGGTCACCGTCCAATAATAATTTAAGAGGACGTCAGTCGCCCCACTCGAAGTTGGGTGGGCACTATTTACAGGGATAACACCTAATGTTCCTGCGCCTGTTGGATTCAAACTAAAGAATGTTATCGGAGTGTAGTTAGTTGATGTTCCAACTTCGTACTTAAAATGTATTTGATCCCGCAACCCAGCTCTTAGTTACACCTAAATCACTTGATACCCCATTGGTCCTAATGAATCCATTTGTAGTACTTGCTCCAGAAACTGAAGCGCCTGTACCGAACGTTAGCTGATTGGCGCCAATAAAGAAATAACGAACAGGCACACTGAAAGTAAGCGCACCATTGATTGTTAAATTACCACTGACAGTGATAGTTTTATTAGCAGATGTTCCGCCCAAAGTTAAATTGGTGAAAGAGCCTCCTGAACTTGTAATTGTATTTGAGGAAGATCCTGAATAAACAACGATAGCTCCACCACCCGTTCCTACTTGAGAGCTATTAATCGTAATATTTCTACTCACGTTTAAGGACAAAGCGCCAACGTCAAGAATTCCAGTAAGAATATTGAGGTTGTTAAGGGTAGGTGAAGTTCCTGAAAGTGTCAGTGTTGTTCCTGCAGTCTTGCTTATCGTCATGTTGTTGAATGTACTAGTGGACGACAAGGAACCAGTTTGACCACCTGTTCCATTAAAGGTGGTTGTATTGGAACCCCCAGTATATGTACCGGTACAGCTCAAGTTTCCTCCGATAGTTACATCGAGTGAATTAGTTGTTAGTATGGAAGGAGTTGGTATTGATAAGTCACCACTTAGAACAAGCGGGTTTGAAAATAACTTTACATTTTGGGCATTGGTGCCATTTCCACTTCCAATAGCAAAATTTCCTATGGTCGGTGCAATATTTACTCTAAGGTTACCTTGACTTGTCGCAGTGGTTGTGAAACCTACTGTAATCGTAGTTCCAGAAGTTACATTACTTGTTATGGGATTGATATATACGTCTGCATAGCCTGTACCACCTGTTTGTCTTTGAATCGTTAAAAAGCTGGTGCCAGTTAGCGTAAAGCTACTACCTGTATTAGCATCTATTTCAAAAACACCTCGTGTGTTATTCGAGGCTTTACCGCCAACGGTAACATTGCTTCCCGCGCTAGTTCCTGATTGATTGTAAATCAATGCTCCAGTTATTACAGTTGTAGGTCTACGTATTGAACCATTTACATTTAGTGTAGCAGTTCCGGATACTGTGATTGTTGGTGAACCAGCGGAGGCGTATTCTATGTCATTATCAATTGTATTGGCTGAGCTTCCAACGTTTACAGTTCCGCCAGCTACTTCTAATGCTCCGTTAAGGAAAAGATCAGAGGCAGTATTATTTCCTGTAACTATATTAACTGTTCCTGCGCCTACCTTTAATTTGGCTGTTGTCGGAATCGTGAAAGAAGATCCTGAAGTTGACACAAGTGTATATGTTCCAGAATTATTGAAATAGAAAGTACCATTGGTCAATGTTAGCCAACCACTTGTGGTCGCGTTTACGGTTCCAGCAATATCAAATGTGAGAAGAGGAGCTTGAGAAGTTCCTTTATTTAAGTTGAGAGTATAGAGCGTTGTCACCGCGGTTCCAGAGGTTCCGGTGAAACTCACACTGGAGTTAGTGGTTCCTGTATAGGTGATAGCCACAGTACCTGTGTTGTTGAAATTAAGTACGTTGGTATTAGTAATTCCTCCTGAAACAGTAAGGGTATGAGTACCTCCAGTTGTTGAAAACGTTCCACTATTTGGATACACTGCCACCAACAGTCATGGTAGTATTGCCTGAGTTAGTTAAGCTGAAAGTTCCAGCTGAAACTGTTAGGTTACCTGTAATTGATAAAGTGGTTGCTCCATTATTGGTTACAGTACCTGTTCCAGTCTGTTGAGTCCAGTTGTTATAAACCGTAAGATTACTAGCCGGCAATGTTATGGTGTTTGCGGCCGTTGGGTTTAGAATCAAATTATAATAGGTATTAAGATTTTGTGTTGTAGGGCCAGGGGCAGTGTAGGTAGTTGGAAGCGTTTTTGTGGTTCCGTACCACTCAACAGTTCCACCACTCGATCCAATAAAATTCGTAAAGTCGCCTGTAGGGAATGCGTTACTAGAAATACGAATCGTTCCTCGACCGGTGACAGCACCTCCAGTATTGGTTCCAAAGTTTAGAGTCGTAAATGATGCGCAGTCAAGAGTTGAACCTGTATTGATTGCTAAGGTTCCGCATGAGCGACTATTTTGGTCGATGGTAATTGTATGATTAATAGAAACACCATCACCAATTACTACAGGACAGTTGGCACAAGGAGGTCCAGCAAGGCAACTGCTACATGAACTATGATTAGAATTGGTTGTCCATACGTTACTTGCGGCAGTTGCATTCCATGCGCCACTTGCTGCACTATAATATGGTTGTACTCCACCAAAAGCTGCAACATTGCCACAGGTATATTCTCCATCAAGTTTGTCGCCTACTACGCCAGACCAAGCTGTTCCCGTATTAAAATTCGGAATGACAGTAGTGTTAGGATTAGGTGTGCTACTGGTTGCATCATAAGTAGTGTTATTAGTACCCCATGATAATGCGCTCGCATCCCATCTTGCAGATCGATATGCTTGTTTTTGTACTGTAGTACCGCTAATCAATGTCGCATTGTTGAATGTATAAGTTTTGTGGGTAACTGCTGTAATTCCTGAAAACCCTGAGCTTGTTACACGCCAGAAATATTTTAGGCTTACACCAGTAGTACTTACGTTAGGGTGCTCACTGTTTACTGGACGTACGGTAATGGTACCATAGGTGGTCGCAGTAGTATTTATTGTATTTGGAGTGTATGTGCCACTAATTCCGGCAGGGAATAAAATATCACCTGAAGCGCCAGTTCTTGTAATCCCACCAGCATTATAAAGTCCACTTGTTTGGATAAAATAATTTGTGCCAAATGTTCCTGTAGTTGTGATTGTTCCTAAAGCGCTTAAAGAATATGAAGCGATGTTCAAAATACATTTTGTTGTTCCATTCAATGCTAATGCCCCAGTTACGGTTTGATTTCCACTCGTGGCGATCGTGTTATTTGCTGTTGTTATTGTTAGGTTTCCGAATGTTCCATTTGCACCCCCAATAGTTGTAGCATTACTTACTATAATTGAACCTGTGCCACTATGGGTCCCGCTGTTAGAGATTGCACCAGTCACTGTTATGGTTTTTCCTCCATCAGCGAGTGTTCCTGATGTAATAGTCAAACCAGTGGTAGCACCAGTAATATTGGGGAACGTGTTGCTTCCAGCTAATGTCAAAATTGTTCCAGAAGTCTTGTTTATAACAACATTACCTAAGCTTGAAATTGTGCCGTTGTGAGTCCATGTCTGTGCACCTGTTCCGTTAAAAGTAATTGTCGATGGTGTCGTGGTACCTGGTGTAAACGTTGTGCTTGATTGGATATTAAAACTTCCACCAACGGTAAGGTTACGATCAGTTCCAGACGACAATAAGAAAGCAGGATTCTGGGTATTCGTACTGTTGTCAAGAGTTAGATTGTTAAGAACCGTTAAATCTTGGTTTTGTAATTGAACAGAAGTTGTACTTCCGCTTTCGCGAAAAATACTAACGTTGTATAAAGGAACAGTAGAATTAAGGTAACCCGTATTCTCTGTGCCTGCCGTCACGTAACCTGTGTACAAATTGATTTGCCCACCTGTTACATTGTAATTAGCTGATGATGAAAGAACCTGAAAAATTCCTCCTGCAGTTGTTGCGGTTGGCTTAGCAGCGTTCAGCGTACCTCCAGACATGGTGAAAGTACTATTGGTACTATTCAAGTCAAATCTACAGTAACCGGTGTTATCGTATCCTTGATTTACAGAATAATTATAACCAACATTTAACGTTCCGCCTGTCATAACGAATGAAAAGATACCTGTACCACTTTGTCTTGGTCTGAACTGCCAACACTTTGCAGTTCCACCTTCCTGCCAATAAGTTCCACCATCTTGTGTTCCAAATCCTGCCGAAATTCCTCCATCAATGGTACCTGAAGTCACTCTCAACAGACCATTAATCATTAATCTTCGGGCAAGGTTTCCTGCCGTTGCAGTGTTATAGTCGGTAACATTAACTGTTACGTTTGATCCATTAAGCCAAAGTCCACCATTCTGTGGAATTGAGAAATAGTCATTAGTGCCAGTACCAGTTAGGATGAGACAAGGGATGTTTATTGATCCCATCAACTCTAAGGTTCCATTGATAACCGAGAGAGCATCTCCAGAATACTCATTCGGAGACGTTCCATTTCCTGAAGAACCTTGATTAAATGGCCCAAACAATCTGAAGTTAGATGTGTTGGAAGAATTCACAATAAGGATAGCGATCTGGCCAGTTCCTTTATTCAAAACAAACCTGTAAAAATCTGTTTGGCTGTTACAGGTTACTGTATTATTAGTCGTTCCTGTAAAGGTGACGGTTGCTGCATTTCCGCGGAGAGCAGCGGTATAGAAAAGAGCTGCACTACCTCCATTGGTTACGCCATAATTTGTAGCTGAAAGGTTAGCATCGGTAGGATCAAAAAATTGAATCGTTCCACTATTTGTAATGTTTCCATAAACATTAACAGCATGTTGAGTAGTACTGGACTGATTGCCCGTTCCTACCGTTATTTTCCCTCCACTAGCTACAGTAAGATCTCCGTTTAGAGTTACTGTGCGGCTGGTATTAGTTGCATCATTGATCTGCCAGGTGACAGTTCCTGCTCCAGTTGTTGAGAGGTTAAATGTACTATTGACTGTCAAATCACTTGCCTCGACAAAAGTGATATTTGATCCAGTGCTATTGGTCATTTTAAGCTTGTTAAAGGTCGTCTGATTAGTTGACAGAGTTCCTCCAATGTCATAGAATTCTATTGTACCACCTGTTGTAGCAACAAAATCAGTATAAGTTCCTGTTGGAAGAGTTGAACCTTTTATTCGCAGAAGGCCAGTTCCTGTAATTACCCCAAGACTTTGGCCGGTTGTTGTTGACATATCCAAAATACCACCACCATCAATTGTAGTTGTTGCAAGCCCCTGACCGGAAAGATCCATGGTTACAGTAAATCCGTTTAGGATTTCAACGCCATCGCCAGATGTAGGATATGCATTTCCAGGGTTAACATAAGTAGTTCCAGATGGATCTTGAGTCCAAGTATTAAAATCGGAATAATTTCCTGTCTGGTAAGAATACCAAGTATGTTGTGTAGTAATATTTGATCCGATCGTGTAGTAATACGTTCCGCTAGTCAAAGATGCTGTCGCAGTTGTTCCTCCTGTTACGGTAAAAGTATTTGAAGTTGTGTTAATAGTGGTTGGAACGCTCGTCCAAACACCACCTACAGCAAGATACCAGCAAGTATTATAGCTCGACTCTAGATCTGTACCTGATAAATCGGTCGGGTCTATGTAGTTAAACAATCCGCTAGAAAAAGTGGTCGCATTAGTATTTGTGCTTGAAACTGTAAGCCTAAAAGTTCTTCTAAGCTTACCACTTACACTGCTGGTAACAATAGCTTTAACTGCAAGTGTGCTGTTAGCAACAGGTGCAGTTCCTATTGTAGGTATTGAAGCTGGAGTATATCCGCCTGTACTAGTTCCAATAGGGAAGGTAAATGCCCAGTCAGTTGTATTATTACCAGAAGTTCGAATTAAGTTACTATTCCCTGATCCGGAGCCATCTACTTGAATGTATCTAGTGCTTGATGGTGAAGTAATCGAAGCAGCAGCAGCAAGTGTAAGGTCGGCACTTGATCCCAACACGATCAATCCGTTAGCTGTCCATGAAATTGTACCGCTTACTGAAATGCTACCGTTGACTAAAAGATTTGAAGAACCTGAGGTACCCATCGCGAGATTCGCAAATGTGATTGTTCCCGGGCCATTGATGTTTTGATTGGCTGTTCCATTGAACGTAGTGGTACCCGTGAAATTAAATGTACCTGAACTGCTCTCATTAAAATCACCCGCGATACTAATACCAGCTACCGTTGCCGTACCAGTACCTGAGTGAGTAAGGTTATAATAATTGATAGCCCGAACAGTCGGTGTATTGACAGTATAAACAACAGTATTAACATTGGTAGATGCTACTAACGTGGTAATACCTATTGCACCTGTAAAACCGATGTTTAGAGTTCCACCCGTGCCCTGTGTCAGTGTGCCCGCACCAGCTAATGAGGTTGTAACTGTTAACGTTCCCGTGTTGGTATAAGTACCACTAACAGAAACGGCAGGAATAGAAGTAGTGCTTGATCCGCTTAATGTTTTGGTTGTTCCAGTAAAATTATGTGTACCAGTACTTGCAGTGAACGAGGTTGAATTGTTAGCAAAATTGCCTGCAAAATTATAGGTGGACGCAGCACTTTCATTCCATGTTGAACCAGCAAAGAGCGTAACATCTCCAGTAAATGTCTTTGCACTCGTACCTCCAATATTAAAGGTACCAGTTATACCCGTTGTTCCTGTGACGCCTAATGTTTGATTACCGGAAGTTGTTAAAGTGGCACCATTGCTTACGGAAAGATTACCTCCGATTGTCCTTGCGCCACCAAGTGCCCATGATCCTGTGTTTGAGCCCGCAATTGTCAAGTTATTGTAAGCTACATCCCTTACTGTAGTAGGTGCTGCAGTCACATAGTTTACAGTATTTGAAGCTCCATTCGCAGTAAATGTGGTAACTCCAATTGTGGTTCCACCGAAATTCAATGTATTGCCAGTTGTACCTTGAGCGAATGTCCCTGAACCTGTAATTGTGGAAGAAATTGTTACTGTGTTTGTATTTGAATTGGTTAAAGTAAATCCTGTCGATACCACATCAGAAAATGACATGGCAGCAGTACCTCCGATGGCTTGATTGGCGGTATTAAAAGTTGCACCGCCAGCAGCAAATGAACCAGCAGTGGAAGATACACCGGCCTTAAAAATCAAATTGGCTGCGCTTGTAAGGGATGTTGATGTCCAAGTTCCTGTATTTGTAACGGCACCTGTAAAAGTCTTAATACCAGTGTTGGTGCCAAAAGTTAGAGTTCCATTGTTGGAAGTTGTTCCACTTATATTTAAAGTTATCTGGTCATTTGAAAAATTGATCGTTCCACCGTTAGTCAAAGAAGCAGTTAATGTGTTTTGAAAGTTTAATGTGTGCGAACCTCCACCTGTACCTGATGAGAGATTAGCACCTGAATTTAGAGTTACTGCGCCTGTACAGGTGAGTGTTCTGCCCGTAGCGCTGTTGCCCACGGTAAGAGGACCGGAAGTACCCCCCCCAATTACTAAGCTTACTATGCTATTCGCAGGTGTACCATCAAGTATCATGTTGTGTCCATCACGAATTGTAACAGTAGTGAGGGCAATAGCCCCAGCTTGGCCAGGGTAGCTAACATTCGCGACCCAGGCAGTCCCACTAAATCTATCCCAGTTATTGGCTGTAGTCCAACTGGAACCGTTACCATTGGTTCTATAGTCACCTAGAATCTGTCCAAAAACCTGGGCCTCAAAAAAGGCTAAAAATGTAAAAACCAGTAGTAAAATGACCCTTCTTTTTAATGTTTTCATGAACTGAATAATTGATGGATTTAAATCTATAGGCACAATTAGGCCAAACTTAACTCAAATATAAATTGTTAAATAATAAGTAGAACATGCAATTCACAGTTTAAAATTACCCAAACAATAAATAATCAGACTTTTGGCCTACTAGTAACCGCCAAAAACGTGCCGCCACTAGGAATTCTAATTTTCAGGCTAATAGAATGGGAGAGAATTCCCTTTTTGGGAAAAAAATCTCAAATACCCCTTAGTTTGGGGAGATTGACTTACATGATTTAATTAAGCTAAGCGCCTATTTCTTACTTTTCTTACGGGCTTCCTCGCTTGCTTTCATGGCATCCTCGAGCTTGGTCATGAATTTGGATTTCTTCGTTTTGCCAAGAGCCGCATTCTTACGATTCTGATCCATAATGGATTTGATTTTATCCTCATCGACAAAACGCTTAATCACGGCTTGTTGAGCGAAGGTGATTAGGTTGGAAACGAAATAATAAAAGCTCAATCCTGCTGAAAACGAATTCAACATGAACAAAAATACTAACGGCATAATGTAGCCCATCGACTTCATCGGCCCTTGTACTGATGTGAGCTGATTGTTTTGCCACTGGAAAACAATTTGAGAGGCTGTCATCAACAACACAAACAAGCTAACGTGATTACCATAACCAAATGGAATTGAAAAGGGCAACGTCACGATTGAATCCCAAGTCGATAAATCTTCTGCCCACAAGAATGGTTGCTGACGCAAGTCGATTGAGTTGGGGAAAAGATAGAACATCGAAAATATGATTGGCATTTGAAGCAACAATGGAATACAACCTGCAAATGGGTTAACTCCGGCTTGCTGATACAATTTCATTTGGTCTTGCTGTGCCTGTGCCATGTTATCGCCATTCTTTTCTTTGATGGCATCGAGCTCAGGTTTCAGTAAACGCATTTTCGCCATGCCTTTGTAAGAACTATAAGTCAAAGGCATGAGCAACATCTTCATAAAGAAGACTAGAAGTAAAATGATGATACCGTAATTGCCGATGAATGTTTGCAAGAAATTAAACACAGGCATCAGTAAAAATTTGTTTACCCAAATCACAGGAGGCCAACCGAGATATACGTTGCGAGAGAATCCATCAGTAACTGTTTTAGTAATTCGATAGTCGTTTGGACCAAAATAAAATGAGAATGCAGCTTTATTTTCAGCAATTGCATTTGATGGAATTGAAAAATTAACTTCTGCTTTCTTTACGTATGACGAATCTTTAGTGTCAAATGAAACGGCCAAAGAGCCAGCAGTCATTTTATCTTTTGCGATGATCGAACTCAAAAAGAATTTCTGCTTGACAGCAACCCACTTCAAATCATTTACTGCTTTTGAATCCACAGAGGTTTCAGAAAGTCCATCGAAACCATTAGCATCGTAATAGTTGATGGTAGTTTTGTTGCGGCTGTCGTTGAGATCTTTTTCTTGAAGTGCAATCATATCACTCCAATAGAAACTCACATCCTTTCCATTTAATGAGATTCCTTTGGATTCAATTTTATAACCGAATTGATAACCTTTAGCTGGGATTGAGTAGATATGTTTTAAGAATGAATTCTCAGAAACTTTAGCCGTGAACGTCACCACAGTTGAATCCGCTTTCTTAGAAATTTCAGATTGATAATGTAATTCGTAAAGATCGATCACGCGACCTTCATAGTTGGCCATCAACGAAAACTTGTTGTCGCCATCCTTCGCAAGGAACAAAGGAGCTTGACCATAAGTCTTGAAGTTTTTCAAATTTACTTCGCTGAGCGTGGCGCGATTGCTGAATTTCAGTTTCAGTACATCGTTCTCTACATTAACAAATTCTTCTTGACCAACTGCAAATGAAGAGAGGCTTCCAAATTGTTTAGCTCGTGTACTATCCATTGCTGGAGTTTGTTGAACACTAGCCGTATCGTTTTTGATAACAATGGTGGAGTCTTGCTTTGTTTTTGCAGGTGGAGGAACTGGCGAAGGAGAGAAGAAATAAAAATAGGCCAGTAAGAGTACTGCAATTAATGTAAGGCCAATGGCTGAGTTCCTATCCATCTAAATTCGAGTTTGAGTTTTAATTTCTTATTGACTAATTTTTTTATGCTCCATTGCAGCTGCCACAAACTTGGCAAAAAGCGGATGTGGATTGAGTACGGTGCTCCTTAATTCAGGATGATATTGTACGCCAATGAACCACGGATGATCTTTTAATTCAACAACTTCGACCAAACCAGAATCTGGGTTGATACCAACAGGTTTCATTCCAGCTTCTTCCATTTGATCTAAATATTTGTTGTTAAACTCATAACGATGGCGATGGCGCTCATGAATCAAAGTATCTCCGTAAACATGTTGTGCTTTCGATCCTTTTTTCAATTTGCAGGCATAAGCTCCTAGACGCATTGTGCCACCTTTTGTTGTAATCTTTTTTTGTTCTTCCATCAAATCGATGACAGGATGCTTTGTTTTAGGATGAAGTTCGGTTGTGCTTGCGTCCAGTTTCAACACGTGGCGAGCAAATTCAACTACGGCCATTTGCATTCCCAAACAAATTCCGAGGAAAGGGATTTTATTTTCGCGCACATAACGAACAGTCTCTATTTTTCCTTCAAGACCACGTTCGCCAAAACCTGGTGCCACGAGCACACCGTCAAGTCCACCTAATGTTTCTTTGACTGTATCCTTACTTATATCTTCTGATGAAATCCATTTTACATTCACTTTGCAATCGTTTTGCGAACCTGCATGAATGAATGCTTCCGCAATTGATTTATAGGCATCTGGAAGTGAAACATATTTTCCGACTAAACCTATAGTCACTTCGTTGAGTGGATTTTTCAATTTACCCAGAAATGCTTTCCACTGCTCGAGCTCTGGCTCATGCTTTGAAGTCATTTTCAACTTTGAAAGCACTCGCTCATCAAGTTTCTCTTTTTTCATCAACAGAGGAACATCATAGATTGTGTCGGCATCAATAGCTTCAATGACTGAGTTGATGTTTACATTGCAAAACAGAGCTAGCTTCTTTCTGATTTCCATCGAAAGGGGAAGTTCTGTACGGCATACTAAAATATCGGGTTGAATCCCATACGAAAGCAATTCCTTAACAGAATGCTGAGTAGGTTTCGTTTTTAATTCTTTGGCTGCTTTTAGATAGGGTATAAGTGTGAGGTGAATCACCATTGAATTGTTGGCTCCCAAATCCCAGCGAACTTGACGAACAGCTTCAACAAACGGCAATGATTCAATATCACCAACAGATCCACCGATTTCTGTGATCACGAAATCGTATTGGCCTGTTTCTCCAAGAGAGAAGATATTTCTTTTGATTTCGTCAGTAATGTGAGGAACGACTTGAACTGTCTTTCCTAAATATTCACCATGACGTTCTTTCGTAATGACATTATTATATATACGACCTGTAGTGACATTATTCGCCTGACTGGTGCGAACGTTTAGAAACGCTCGTAGTGGCCAAGGTCCAAATCGGTTTCAGCGCCATCGTCAGTCACGTAACACTCACCATGTTCATAGGGGTTAAGTGTACCGGGGTCGATGTTAATATAAGGGTCAAACTTTTGAATGGTTACTGAAAACCCTCTGGCCTGTAGCAACTTACCAGCGAAGCTGAAATAATGCCTTTTCCAAGAGAAGAAGTAACACCACCGGTGACGAATATGTATTTTGCTGATGACATGGCTTGAAAAAATCCGCGCAAAGGTAGGCGGATTTGCTTATTCAAGACGACTCTCCACTTAAATTATTTCCAACAGAATATCGGTGCTGACTTGTCATGGTCGTGGCGACAAGCCGTTTTATAAAAAACTATTAATTTTGCTTTCTTAAGCAACTCAAAAGGAACCTCGAGGTGCCCATCGATGGAACATGATTGGGTATATTAACTGACCTTAACACTAAAATGATTAACTGATGAATTTGTTGGATTTTGAAAAGCCCATTGCAGAGCTGGAGTCTAAATTGGAAGATATGAAGCAGTTAGCCGATGGCAGCGATAAAGCTGTCCTTAAATGCAGTTCAGGCGTTGGAAAAGAAAATCATCGATTTGAAAAAGAGACTTTTGAAAATCTTGACGGGTTGGCAGCGTGTTCAACTTTCTCGTCATCCTGATCGGCCATATACATTAGATTATATCTACGAAATCACAACAGACTTCATCGAGTTGTTTCGGAGACCGCAATGTTGGTGATGATAAAGCTATGATTGGCGGATTAGGCACTATTGAAGGGCAGACTTTTATGTTTATTGGCCAGCAGAAGGGGCGCAATACGAAGCAACGTCAAATGCGCAATTTCGGAATGGCAAACCCAGAAGGTTATCGCAAAGCACTTCGCCTAATGAAGATGGCAGAGAAATTCAATAAGCCCATTGTTACTTTTATTGATACTCCAGGTGCATTTCCTGGTCTGGAAGCGTGAAGAGCGTGGACAAGGTGAAGCTATTGCTCACAACTTGAAGGAGATGTTCAAGCTCAAAGTGCCAGTGATTTGTATCATCATTGGTGAAGGCGCTTCAGGTGGAGCTCTTGGTATCGCGATTGGCGACCGTGTGTTGATGCTTGAGAATACTTGGTATTCGGTCATCTCTCCTGAATCTTGTTCTTCTATTTTATGGAGAAGCTGGGATTACAAAGAGCAAGCTGCGGAAGTTTTGAAACTCACAGCGAAAGACATGCTCAAAAATAAATTGATTGACGGAATTGTTAAGGAACCGCTTGGGCGGTGCACATACAAATGTCAAGACAATGGCCGAGACTGTGAAAAAAACTATCCTTGAAAATTTTAAGGATTGACAAAATTTCAGCGCAAGAAAGAATCAGCCAACGCATCGACAAATTCTGCGCGATGGGAGTGGTGAAAAATAATTAGAAATCTAAACTGAATTAAAGACCGGTCTCCGGTTTTTTTATTTATAAATTGGCTACACATGAATCTGCATGTAATCAATACCGGTTTTTTTAAACTCGATGGCGGTGCCATGTTTGGCGTTGTGCCAAAATCAATCTGGCAAAAATCAAATCCTTCTGACGACAACAACATGTGTACTTGGGCTATGCGTTGTCTATTGATTGAGGATGGGAATCAATTGATTTTGATCGACAATGGGATTGGTGATAAACAGGATGCAAAGTTTTTTCAGTACTATTATTTACATGGCGATGATTCTCTTACGAAGAGTTTAAGTACTCTTGGTCTTCTCCGAATGATATCACTGACATGTTCTTATCTCATCTTCACTTTGATCATTGTGGAGGAGGAGTAAAAAAGGACGGAGAAAAATTATCACTTACATTCCCTAATGCAAAGTATTGGAGCAACGCAGATCATTGGAAGTGGGCTACACAACCCAATGCAAGAGAGAAGGCAAGTTTCTTGAAGGAAAATATTTTGCCAATGCAAGAAAGCGGCCATTTGAATTTTATTGATATCAACAAGCCATCACCATTTTCACAGTTCGATATTTTTTTTACATCTGGTCACACCGACAAAATGATGGTGCCGAAGATAAAATACAAGGACAAGATTATTTGCTTTGTAGCCGACTTACTTCCGTCAGCAGGACATATTCCATTGCCTTATGTGATGGGCTACGATACTCGACCACTCATCACACTTGAAGAGAAAGAGAGATTCCTAAAAGAAGCAGCTGCCAACAATTATGTTTTATTTTTAGAACACGACTCTGTGAATGAATGCTGCACAGTAAAAGAAGTTGATGGAAGAGTGAGGCTAGATAAAGCCTTCCCATTGAAAGAAATACTATAACATTCAGTATCTCCTGCACTATTCGTTCAAATAAAGATTCGTCCAGTCAAGGATTTTCTTTGCCAACGAATCATTTTGAATGAGTAATTTTTGGCCCCCAAACAACCTATTTAATGAATTTTAGAACCCTATCTGCATGTCTGTGCTTTTGCTTTATTGTAGTTGCCACAACTTCTAGTTATGCTCAGAGCAAACGCGCCAGTTTCTGGCCTTTCTCTACATACGAACTCAACTTTTCTGGTAATTCCGTAAGCTTTTCTCAAAAGGCCTCCGCTCACCTTGAACGAGGGATGGGTGCTATGTGCGATGAAAACGGAGCGCTTCAACTTTACACCGATGGGTACACTGCCTTTGACAAAACCTATCAAGCTATGCCCAACGGAGCTAATCTGATTCCCAGTGGGCAAAGTCCGATCGCTCAGAGAGTCTATTATTGTACCCAAGCCGGGTAGTTCAACTAACTTCTATCTTTTTACTGTGGACCCATGGAACGGACAGACCACCTCCGGCTTGTATTATGCTGAAATTGACTTGAGCCTTAACAACGGTAACGGAGATGTAATCTCAAAAGGTACAAGGTTAGTCGCCAACACTACCAATAATCTGGGTGCCATTATGCATGCTAATGGTAAAGATTTTTGGGTGATTACACATACCAACAATACGAACACCTACTCTGTTATTTCAATCACTGACCAGGGAATTTCCTCAACTATCCAACATTACAGTTTAGGAGCATCTCATGCATTTTGGGATGGGCAGTTGAAATTTTCCCCTGATGGAAAAAAAGTTGCCACTTGTTACTCTGACTTTCAGGGTGGATGGAGTCTTTTTGATTTCGATAAATCTACAGGAGTTCTTTCTAATGCTATGGATTTCTCTTTTTTGGATATCGACAATAGTCCGATTCTGGAAGGAATGGATTTCTCCAGTGATGCCACTAAGTTATATGTAGGTGAGGTGCGTTACGGATGGGTATTTCAATACGATGTTACACTTAGCTCACAAGCTTTAGTAAACAATTCACGCAAACAGACATCTGGGGTGGACATATTTAATGAAATCCGACAGTTTCAACTTGCACCTGATGGTAACATCTATATCACCAAAGGTGGAGGCGGAGGTGGGACAGGATATCTCGGTGTTATCTCCAATCTTAATGGCTTAGCTCAGAATGCAGTTTTGAAAGAGAATAGTTTTTATTTACAAGGTCAGAGCTCTTTTGTTGACTTCACACCAAACTTTGTTCAAGATTACTTATACAAAACAAGTTTCTCTTATGATGGAAACTGCCAGGGGCAGCCAATTAATTTCAAAGTCACAAACCAATATCATGTTGATTCCGTGCGTTGGTATTTTGGTGAAGGAACCTATTCCACCAATATAAATCCAAGCTTCACCTATACAGTTGCAAACTCATACTTCGTTCAGTTGCTTGCATATCATGCAGGTGTAGCGGATACTGTAACTCAGCAAGTGGTTATTAATCCCTACACTTCATTTAGTTTGGGTGCTGATGTTAGTATTTGTCGAAATTCCATTATTAGCGCGCCCGATACTTACAATCATTATCATTGGAATAACGGAGATACCATTTCTTACACTCGCCCGCAGCAATCAGGTACTTATTCACTAACTGCCATAAATAATTTTGGTTGCCCTTTCTCTGATACTCTTAATGTTGCGGTAATTGATCTACCGGTCATATCTATTCCTGATTCAGTAAAACTTAACAACGGTTCCGCCACCCTTAATGCCGTAGTTTCCCCCAATTATTTATGGAACACAGGCGCTACAACTTCAAGCATTACCGTAAATACAACCGCATGGTATTCTGTAGAGGTCACCAATGCCTTTGGATGCAAGTCATCAAAAAGTTTTTTTGTATACGCCAATCTGCAACCCGACTTTACTCCGCCTTCTCAATGGGTACGCATAAGCCCATCTCCATCAGGCAGCCCTGGTGCTGATATTCATTTCCTTGATGATCAAAACGGATTCATTGTCAATGGAGCTCAATTGCTTCACACAACCAATGGTGGTGACGTTTGGTCGATTCAAACCAAAATGTCGGGAGCTACCAGAATTGGTTTTAAAAATTCAATTGGATATGTCTCATGTGTGGATGGAAAAGTGTACAAGTCCACGCAATATGGTGGCGGTTGGAACCAGGTAACTTCTGTGCAGAGTTATTACTCACCAAATGCCATAAGTGTTGTTCATCAAGACTCTGTTTTTATTACCGACAGATACTATATATACAGCACTGGTGACGGTGGCAAAACATGGACAAATGCTCAAACTCCTAATCAAACCGTGAGTTACTCTTGTTTCACTAGTTCAAAGGTTGGCCACTTAGTTTGTTACGATGGAAGTATTTATAAAACAAGTGATGGAGGTAAAACATGGAAGCTTACCGCTGCCACTGGTGACGGGTTTACTAAGATCAAATTCATAAACTCGCTCACGGGTTTTGCTTTAACCGGTTCAACCATTTTTTACACCGTGAATGGAGGTGAGTTTTGGAATCAAGACAACTATTCTCCGTATAGTGGAAATGATTTCTGGTTTTTCGACACCCAGAATGGCTACATGGCTGGCGAGTATGGCTCCATTGTTAAGACAACTGATGGAACTGTTAATTGGCAGTGGGCTGGTTTTGATGGCCTCAGAGATGGCAATGATCTTTATGGTATTTGCTTTGTCAATAAAAATGTGGGCTTTGCCATAGGCCTTGGGGGCAGGATCATCCGCACACTCGATGGCGCCAAGACATGGCAGAACTATGTGGCTACTCAAAATCCTATCCAACAAATTACATTCGCATCTCCGCAAGTCGCCTACTTCATCAGCTATGACGAGATGTTCAAAACGTTGGATGGCGGTTATAATTGGAAATCCATACGGCTATCCCATCGCTCAGCAGAAAACTAAATCGAGCTTCTTCCTCAATGATTCCATCGGCTATGTCATAGCGGGTGGCGATGCTAATTCCACGGCCACAATCGGCAATGTATTGAAGACTACTGATGGGGGTAAAACCTGGACTAACCCGTACGGTGCTGCAATTTCTTTTATCAGTGACCTCGATGGTCTGTACTTCCTTACGCCACAATATGGTTTTGTAAGTTCCACCGACTATTACAACCCGGCTGTGTATAACACTGCCGATGGCGGTACCACATGGAATAAGTTAAACGTGCCCGATGGCTTTATGAAAGTGCAATTCATGACAAACACAATCGGCTACGCTATCAACAGTAACCAACAAACACCCCACTTTTATAAAACTACTGACGGGGGTAGTACATGGTCTCTCGTTTTTTCTCCTCCTTTCCCGATAATCACTTTTCATTTCGTAGATAGTAACGTTGGTTTCCTGTTGAACAATCAAGGATACTTGAACATGACCAGTGATGGTGGCGCAACCTGGAAACCGTAAATCTTCCTTTCGGACTTTATTCGGATGTTAAATTTTTTACCAATCTATTCGGATATGTTCTCGATAATGTGGGTACTATTTACGCAACCCGCGATGGTGGAAACACATGGCAACAAGATTTGATCTACAATGGATTCAGTGCGCTCACCATAGAGAATAACAACATCTACGCAACTAGTACTTATGCAACAATCTATCGCAATACCATCGACTTTACAGATGAGGTCGCAATAAGCTCCATGGTCCTTACTGCCCTCACCGACTCAACGGCTTCCGTTAGCGGCTCATTGCAGAGTGCAATCAATCTAAACTCGGTTAAGGTTAGAGCTCAGATCCGTCTTCAATCCAGCAATGTCTACACTGATGCTGGTTTGGCCGGAGTTTTTAGTGGCACGGCTACCCAAAATTTAAGTTTCACGTTCCACCACTTGATTCCTCACAAAGACTATGCTTGCCGTTTCGTGATCGATACTACTTTTCAGAATTTCACGCCCGAGTTAATGTTCACCACACCAAGTTTAATAACAGCGGTCGAAGAACAAACAAATTCGCCTTATAGTATTTACCCCAACCCCGCTAAAAGTAAAGTGATGATTCAGGCAAATGACTCCAATACAGATTTTGCTTACGAAATCCACAACATGTTGGGTCAAATAGTAATGTCAGGAAGGATAGTAGGTTCTTCAGATGTTAGCCTCCTGGATTTATCACCCGGGCTATACATCATCACTTGTACTGACAGCAAGAATAAATTCACCGCCAAGCTGGTAAAAGAATAGCTTGATCTTTGGATTAGCGAAGTAATCAAAGAAGCTTACTCCAATTTTCAGTGAAGCGGAGAATTATCCGTTTTCAAAGCAGAGTCTTTCGCATTAAAGACTCTGCTTAAGCTTTTACGTTAAGCTTAAATTCAAACTTCAGATCCATTCACTACTTTTAAAACTTAATTCCATTTTGTACAATCATAGGTAAGTAAACCTAACACGATGCCTAAGCTATTGTTCCTTCTCTTACTGATTTCATCTTCAGCTTATTCCCAGTCAAAATTCATCACTCTGAAAGGCAATATCATCAACTCACAAACAGGAGAGGGGATTGCTTATGCCTCAATCAGGTCAACCGCCAACTACGCTAGCACTATCAGTAATGAAAATGGCAGCTTTATTTTCAAAGTGCCAATCTCCAATAAACAAGACACAATTAGTGTGACGCATTTAAGTTACTATCCCATATCATTTGTTCTCAATAAGTCAGATACCTTTCTTACTATCAAACTCAAAGAAAAAATCAACCAATTAAAAGAAGTGGTAGTAAAGGCAATCACCGCTGAACAGTTACTTCAAAAGGCAATCGCTAACATTCCAAAAAATTATCCAGCTAGACCTTATCTCACTACTGGCTTCTATCGGATGACCGGCAGAAAGGAAAAGCAGATCATCGATATTTCAGAAGCTGTATTTCAGATCCATAATAAATCCTACACCAAAGAGGACAAACAATTTAAACTCATCCGCTCGCGGCTCGACAAAGACATCACCGCTTTCAATGGCATGGATGGCATTTCTTTCGGAACCTCGCCTAACGGAATTTTGAATGATGATATCATTAGTCATATAAACGACTCCGACATTTTTGGCAACGAAGTAAGAAAAGATTACCTCTTTGATATCGAAGGCACGATCAACTTCAACGGAGTGGAGGCCTACGAGGTATCCTTTGATCAAAAAGATCAAGTAAAGAAATCATTATACAAAGGAAAGGTCATCATTGATGCCAACAATTACGCATTCCTTGAATTTCAAATCGCCCGTAGCCCTAAAGGCATGAAGTATTGGGCAATTAAAAGCCTTGCCATGAAAATGGCAATGAAACTTGTCAATGTTAAATTGAAACTTCTGAAAACCGAAGGAGTAATCACATATACTAAGTTTGGTAATAAGTACTACATCGACCACGTGATCGGCAGAGATGAATGGTATGTTGCTGGAGGTAGAAAATATTTTGAACTAAACCCACTTCATTTAAGCAGTACCTATGTCATTACAAATATTGATACGATCAACATTGAATTCAGAAAAGATGCTACATCCGTAAAAAACGTGACTTTGGAAACACATGCTGTCGATGTCAACACAGACAGCACCGACCGTTTCTGGCTAGACTACAACACAATCAAAGCCTCGTACAATGTTGATTCTGCTGCGAAAATAATTCGAGAGCATAATTCTTCACTGAGTTTGAAGCGTAAGCTCGCCAATCGACTTCGCAAGTATAAAATTGATAAGGCAACCAAGATTGATTCCATACTAACTTTTTACAGTAACAATGATCAATTCAGTGGAACAGCATTGATCACTTACAAAGACAAAGTCATTTTCCAAAAAGCATATGGAATGGCGGACAAGGAAAACCACATTCCAAATAAAATGAATGGTCAGTTCAGGATTGGGTCTACCTCCAAGCAGTTTACAGCGATGCTGATTATGCAGTTAGTGGCGGAAAACAAACTCAGCTTGAATGACTCCGTTAGCAAATTCATTCCCAACTACAGAAATGGGAGAGTTACGATTGAGCAATTGCTCAGGCACCAATCGGGTATCCCCAACTATACTGAAAATGAAGAGTACATGTCCCTGATTCTTTCAAGAAAATATTCGGTGAGTGAACTTGTGACAAACTTCTGTAGCGATCCACTTGAGTTTAATCCAGGCACTCAGTTTAACTATTCCAACTCTGGTTATGTAGTGCTTGCATTTATCGTTGAAAAAATCACGAGCAAGAATTATTCAGATGTATTGAAAGAGAAAATTTTTGAGCCTGCCAAGATGAGTTCAAGTTTTTTCTCAGCAACACATCCTTTACCAATGACAATAGGATACATCAACGGCATGCCTGAAATGGTTTACCCTATAGAGAACACCATTGGAGCTGGAGCAATAACTTCAACAGCTGAAGACTTACTGCAATGGAATCGTGCTCTGACTGCACATACCTTATTGCCTGAAAAAGAAACTGAACAAATGTTTACTCCGCGTGTTCCGTGGGATGAATACTATGCTGATTATGGTTACGGTTGGATGATTGATAAGTCTCAATTTGTTGGTTCCAAAAAATATAAAACAGAATACCACCCTGGTACAGAAGCTGGCTTCTTCACAATGCTACTAAGAAGGCCCGAAAAAGGTGTATTCATTGTGTTGCTTAATAACACTGGCGACTTCCCTAGATTTGATATCACCGATCTGATATTGAGCGAGCTCGATTAAGCAAAATCAAAGGACTCTGCTTAAGTCAAATCAATCAGCTTCAGAATTAAATCTTTTTCAGCTTCAAAGGCTGTCTGTTTAATTGCTTGATCAAGGAATTTTCTTGCAGCGGTTTTGTTGCCGTCAATCAAATTCAATTTTCCGAGGGAGGCATTGAGCAAAAAGTGTTGATTCAAAAACGGATGCTTGTGAAGTTGATTTAGAATTTCAAAAGCTAGCTCACGATCTCCAGAGTAAAACAAAGCAATAGCATAATTCATCTCTGCAAAAGGATTGGGATTGTCGCGCAATAACTGCTGATACAACTTCACAATCAATGCCCAATCTGTAGACTCAAAACTTTCAGCCTTACAATGCAGATAAGCAATCGATGCTTCTATATGATAAGAAGACAAATTGTTACCTCTTGAGCGATTTAGGAAATCAACTGCCAACGCAATCAGATTTTTATCCCACACTGAGCGATCTTGCTTGTCCAATCCAACAATAGATCCCTCGGTAGTAAATCTTGATTTTATTCGAGCGCTATTAAATAACATTAGTGCATGCAATGCCAGAGTCGCTTCGTTGGAGATGTTACTTTCTAATAGAGAATGATTTAGAATTAGTGCTTCTTCGCAAAGCTCTTCACGAATGATTTCTTTTCCCCAAGATGATTTATAGCCTTCATTAAAAATAGGTAGATGACCTTGTGAACTGTCGGCAACCTCAACTTCATCACATTTGAATCGAGAGGATCGCGAAGCAAATTTGAAGACTTGATCTTCTGCCTCGCCCGAATCAAGATTTTATCAACACCATCAACAGTCAGCCCAAGTAATTTTGCAATCGCTTCTACTTTTAGGTTAACTACATACTTTAATGTGATTGCCACCTGTGATTTAGGTGGCAGATCAGGATGAGCACAAGTGAAAAGTAATTTTAATTGCTGATCAGTGATTGGAGATTCTGAACTCGTTGTGTCATTAGCTTCAAAAGCTACATCGAATGAGATTGAATCAACTTTAGTTTTCTTTAAAAAGTTAAGTGCCTTGTTTCGGCAAACAGTATAGAGCCAACCGGAAGGATTGATTGGGATTTCTTTTTCATTCCAGTCAACAAGCGCTGACGAAAATGCTTCTTGTACAATGTCCTCCGCTGTTGCGAGGTCAATATCTTTTGAGAAAGAGAGTACGCAGGTGACAAGCTTTCCGAAATCTTTTTTATAGAGCTTGTCAACTGCATGTACGTGATCCATTTCTTACTCTGGCATAGCCATAATTGGTCTCACCTCAACTACAGCTTCGCCATTTAGTACCAGTGGACAAGACTGAGCAAATGCAACGGCTTGTTCTAAATTTTCTGCATTGAAGATTGTCATGCCGCTTATTCCTTCTTTTGACTCAATGAAAGGGCCATCGGAGGTGACTTTCTCTTGGCTCACATATCGCCCGATCGCGAGAAGAGGTTCTCCCATCACATAATTTCCGGTTTCGGCTAGTCCTTCCACCCACTTTTGCATCAGTCGTGTATTTACCATGCGTTGTTCGTAAGTCATGGCGTGTAGTTTTTTTAGATCTTCCCTGATGATGAGCATGAACTTTTCCATAGTGATAAATTTAGTTGAATACGATTGAAGTTGCCTACAAGACACCTCGAGATTTAAAATCCGTACACATCACTCAGCTAAATGCATCACTTAATAGAAAAAATTACTCATTGAAGATGCTTGCCCTCAATGTTTTTCAGTCTGATAGTGTTCCTTCAACACATCTTCGCCATATTCATTTCCTTTCTCTCGCCAGATGGCGTGAATATGATTTGCGCCTCCGCGCGGACCGCCATTGTTATCAAACTCGATTAGGAAAGTAGGGCCGTTTAATACAAAGTAATGAGCTTTCATTTCTTCACTTGCACCAATCCACCCAAAATAAACATTACCTATGCCAGCTTTTTCAATTTTATCAAACTCCATTATTGCTTTATCATGATCAAGGTTGAAAACAAATTCGCGAACCAATAGCAATAAGAGAGCCTGTTGTTCTTTTCTCAGTTCAGAAGCTTTGATTCCCCAATCATCAACTAACCGTTTACCACTTTCTGCCGCAGTGATGATGTCTCTCGGAACGTCCTTGGTGCTAATAGCTTTTTTCTGTTGCTCTTGCGTGAGCGAGTTGATTAGTTTTAAACCAAGGTCTTCTTCTTGTCCGAGCACCCTCCAGCCTGCATATTCAGAGATAAGATATTCAGCAGGATCGGTGCCAACGAAAAGCGGTGTAACGGATAACGTATTTCCTGTGAATGTAAAATTTATAGACAAGTGGTGTCCTTCTAATTTATATCCCCATTTCTCATCTGAAGGCGAGCCGAAAAATGCGAAATAATAATTGCGGGGAGACCACATCAACTTCTTCACAAATCCATTGGCTCTATCATCGATTTCTTTTTTCAAATAAAGACTGTCATAAAATCGGTTGATCAGTTCATCAAGATGCATAATACCAGTTGCCTTAAGATATCCTTGAGAACTTAACGATGCCGATAACATGCGATGAAGCAATCTCCGCTGATCATTCGTCATATTACCAATGCTGACTCCTGCACGAGCACGAAGCCCAACAGGTAGGTTGTTCCACTTCAAGCGCGAAGTGTCGTTGAAGGCAAGTAATCCTGCCTGCTTCTGCGTTTTGCTCAGCGAGCCATACAGCACAACTGAGTATTGCTTTATTTCCTTTTGATAATCAGTTTGTGAGTTTGCAGATGTAAGTTGAACAAGAGCAGCAGCGAGTGTTAATAAAAAGCGCTTCATGGTTGAGGTTTGAACGAATATAATCTCTTTTCGTGATTAATTGAGCTCTGGACTTGCAGTAGTTGCAGTTGCATTCTTCACAATGAGCATACAGACAATAAAGGCAGCCAGCACTAACCCCGTGGATGAGTTGAAGAACGAATGATCCAATAAAAAAGGGTTCCCCTTTAGGTGGTCAGAGGTCAAAGCATCGCAAATTGCCTATCATCTCTTTACATAACGCATCAACGAGTCTTCATAATGAATCAACAGGTCTTCATAATGAATCAACAGGTCTTCATGGCGCACCAACAAATGTTCTTTTCGCACCAACAAATGTTCTTTTCGCACCAACAAATGTTCTTTTCGTATCAACAAATGTTCTTTTCGCGCCAACAAATGTTCTTTTCGCACCAACAAATGTTCTTTTCGCACCAACAAATGTTCTTTTCACACCAACCAAAGTTCTTTTCACATCAACAAATGTTCTTTTCGCACCAACCAAAGTTCTTTTTGCATCAACAAATGTTTTTCTCGCACCAACCAAAGTTATTCTCGTACCAAACATTCTATATTTCGCATCAAATATTAGTTATGACGCACCCAGAAAAGTATATGACGCTCCTAAAAGTTTACATGAGCTAAGCAACTTGACTGGGAGAGCAGCCAAAACATAAAAGATGAATACCTCAGCTAGCAGTAGCTTACAACGTGCGCTGAGCCTTAAGATTCAAAGAAAACATCACTCACTCCTCAAACTATTCACTGGATTAGTCATCGCAGTTTTAAGGGTTTGAAAACTGATGGTGATCGCAGCAACGGCAATGGCAAAGAACCCTGCCAATAAGAATACCCAAAATTGTATCTCTACTCGGTATGCAAAGCCTTCAAGCCATTGATTCATGCTATACCATGCTACTGGTGTTGCAATTACCATCGCGATAATTACAAGGACAAGAAAATCTCTTGTCAATAGCGTAACAATGCTACTCACATTCGCACCAAGGACTTTGCGAATGCCGATCTCTTTGGTTCTGATCTCAGTTGTATAAGTTGCAAGCCCCAATAAGCCTAGACAAGCAATGAATATCGCCAATGAAGAGAATGTTGAGAACAATGTTTTGAACTTGAAGTCTTTTTGATATTGCTTGTCGAAGTCAGTATCAAGAAAACTGTAGAGAAATGGCCGGTGAGGCGCTAACTGTGTCCAGACCTTATGTACTTCTTCGATAGTCTTCGGCATGTCTTGCGATTTTACTTTAATCGATACATAGCGTGACGCAAAAGGTTCATACGGAAGTGTTAACGGTTCAATGGCTCGATGTAACGAGATGTAATTAAAATCTTTCACAACACCAATCACTTCGCCTTCTCGTCCCCATTGTTTGTATTTTTTACCAATGATGTCAGCAGGATTTGCATAACCATATTGTTTAGCAGCAGCTTCGTTCATCACAATTCCTCCGATTGTATCTGAGGGATGATCTCTAGAGTAAGAACGCCCTGCCACCAACTTCAATCCATAGTGATTGATAAAATCGATTCCCACTTGGAATATGGGTTGTGCCATTCCTTTCATTGCACCATCCGCTGTTACGACTTCTGTGTATGCATTAGGAAAATAACTTCCAGGTACACTTCGTGAAAAAGCTACTGAAGAAATACTTGGGTTCGCTTCCAATTGTGTTTTCAAAACCTCACGAGCTCGGTTTACTTTCTCATCATAATTATAGTCGAGTATCAGCATTTGCTCTTTATCGAAGCCCATGTCTTTATTCAGAATGTGATTCATTTGAAATGTCACGATCATCGTTCCAGCGATCAGTGCTATAGAGATTCCAAACTGAAGAATCACTAAACCTTGCCTCAATGTCACACCTGACTTACCCGATTTACTTGCTCCCTTTAACACAACTGCAGGTTTGTATGAAGAGAGCACAAAAGCAGGGTAGGAGCCCGCGATTACGCCAATAAAAACGGTAGCAGTAAAAAGTAAACCAACAAACTGTGGAGTGATGTAATAATCAAGGTTCATTGTTCTTCCGGTGATGTTGTTCATCGCAGGCAATGCCAACTTCGAGATCATGATGGCGAACAACATAGAAATACTAACGATGATAAACGACTCACCTAAAAATTGCCAAACAAGATTTCTCCTCTCTGCACCGATGGATTTCCTGATGCCTACTTCTTTGCCACGCTCCATTGCTCGTGCTGTGGAGAGGTTCATGAAATTGATTATGGCGATAAAAAGCACAAACACACCAATCACTGAAAAAACGTAAAGGTTTGTTATGCTTCCTGTCTCTCCCGGTTGACGTTGACATACAGTGCCGAGATACATCTCCTTGAGTGGCTCTATAACGATGTTGTATTTGCTTTCAGGGTTTTTCATTTGTCGCGCGAGGAACTCGGGAATTTTTGCCTCAAAGCTTGCGCGATTAAATTGGTCGTTGACTAAAAAGTAAGTGTAGAAATCAACATAACCCCATGCTGTAAAAATATCTGGCCTTGATTTTCGAAATGTACTTAGCGAGAGCAGTGCATTGAAACGAAAGTGTGAATTCTCAGGTACATCCTCCATCACACCGGTGACAAGATATTCGCCTCCATAAGCTCTGCCTGCCGACTCACTTCCTTTCAACTGCTTTCCGAGTGGATCCTCATCTCCAAAATATTTTTTAGCTGTGGATTCAGTGAGTACAATACTGTAAGGAGTTGCTAATGCTGTTTTTGGATTGCCTTTAATCAACTTCCAACTGAAAACATCAAATACAGTAGAGTCCATGAAGAAGATGCCTTCTTCCTGATATGATTTGTCTCCATTAGCTAGAAGTATATCGGCACGACCGGAGAACTGAACAACTTTGTCGATCTCAGGAAAATTGTCGTGAAGCGCCTGAGCAATTGGAGCATTTCCCCATACCCAATAATTCTCTGTGGATTTTGTTTCGTCCTTCGAACCATGAATCACACGATAGATGCGATCGCCATTCTTATGATAGGTGTCGAATGAACGCTCGTAGTTCACGTACATAAAAATCAACAAGCAACAAGCAATCCCTAATGCGAGGCCAGAGATGTTGATTGTAGAGTAGCCCTTCTTCTTGAGCAAATTTCTCCAAGTGATGATCAAATAGTTTCTATACATACCGAAAGGATAAGGTTGATTAAATTTTTGTAGTGGCTTTAGAAATTGAGGTCTGAAATATTTCATCACACTCCATGTAAACTTCCATTTTGCATTACGCGATGATTGTATATGTTCCTTCTCGAAGATTTCAGTCAAGTCGCCCTCGATCTCTTCAATGTAGTCTTCGCGACAAAACCATCGCAGAAATTGAAGAGCTCTTTGGGGTGGATTGATTTTCATGGTGACGAGTTATTCAGACTTCAAGCTATTCACTGGGTTCATCTTGGCTGCTTTAATAGATTGGTAGCTGACAGTTAAAAGTGTAATCACCAACGCAGCCAAACCTGAGGCTGTAAATACCCACCAAGACATTGGTGTTCGGTATTCATATTTCTGCAACCAATTATCCATGAAATAATAGGCAACAGGAATTGATATAGACACAGAGACAATCACCAAGAGAACAAAGTCCTTCGAAAGCATTTTCCAAAGGTTGAGTACAGAGGCACCTAGCACTTTTCTCACGCCAATTTCTTTAGTGCGTTGCTCAGCCATGTATGAAGCAACTCCAAACAAACCCAAACATGAAATGAAAATGGCGAGTGCTGCAAACAAGGAAGCCAACTTACCGATACGTTCTTCTTGGCTGAATTTTTTAGCATACTCCAGATCAGCAAATTTGAAATCGAACAGAGAAGAAGGGCTATACTTTTTAAAGATGGCCTCAATCTTTGCCAGTGCTTCGCTCGCACTCGCGTTAGGATTTATTTTTATGTTGATGAAGTTGCTCGGGTATCTGCTTAAATAAAAGAGCGTTTGTTTCGTGGGCTCGTAAGGAGAATCCATTACCATATCTTTAATCACACCGATAATCTTATAGCGCAGCATATTGTTGCCAGATCCTTCAGTAATCATTTCTCCTACAGGATTTTTTATTCCCATGAATTTTAATGCGGTTTCATTGATAACAAATGCCGTGGAGTCACCCGGAGAATCTTTTGAGAAGTCTCTTCCATCGATGAATTTCCAGCCTACTGTTTTGCCAAAGTCTGGGGTTACACCGATGACTGCAAAATCACCTGATATGCTTGGGTCTTTTCCAGCCCAGCTAAAGCCTCCATTAAAATTCCAAACCTGAGTAAGAGGACTTTCAGATTCAGCAATTTCCTCCACCGCTCCTGATTGAATGAATTCGTTTCTCACAGCTTCGAAGTGATTGTGCATATCAGGAGTAATAGTTTGAACATAAATCAATCCATTACGATCGTATCCGATAGGTCTGTTTTTTGCAAATTGTATTTGTTGGAACACAATCACTGTTCCGATGATTAGCGTGATCGACACAGTAAATTGTAATACAACCAACGCTTTGCGCGGCACTGAAGCCAAACGACCAACTTTAAAAGAACCTCTCAGAACTTTTATCGGCTTAAAAGAGGATAGATAAAGAGCAGGATAAGAGCCCGCCACTAGACTAGTGAAAATAATAAATGCAGAACTTAACAACCAGAAGACCGGATTACTCCAATCAATAACAATTCTTTTGTCGGCAAGATCATTAAATGGTGCGAGGCTCAGGTTTACTAAAAATATGGCCACCACAAATGCCAATACAACTACCAAAAACGACTCGCTCAAAAACTGATAGATTAATTGTTTTCGAAGAGAGCCAACAGTCATACGTATACCTACTTCTTTGGCGCGTTTTTCGGAACGTGCTGTACTCAAATTCATAAAGTTGATGCATGCCAATAGCAATACAAAAACTCCTGTGATGCTGAACAACCAAACGAACTGAATTCGCCCACCGATGTTAACACCGTTTTTGAATTCGGAATACAAATGCATGCGGCTCAAAGGCTGAAGAAAAATAACAGGCTTCGCTTTTTTTATATTATCATCACCACTAGCGAGTTTGGCATCTTTAATTTTATCAGATACGCTTTGCATGTCTGCATGCTCATCGAGTTGCACAAAGATTTGAAAGGAGTTGTTGTCCCAACGTGTTAGCGAATTTTTTACCCAATCCCGAGTAGTAACATTCAGTTGCCAAGGAACAATGTAGTCAAGACCGTGGAACTGAGAGTTAAAAGGTAAATCTTCGTAGACTCCAGTCACTTTTACTGCAATCTTATTGTCGATCAGGATGATGCTATCGAGCGGGTTTTTTTCACCAAAGAAAATCTTGGCCAATGATTCGCAGATCATAATGGAATAAGTATCAGCTAAACCATTTTTTGTTCCCTTGATAACTTTTAACGAGATCATGTCTACAGCTTCTGGTTCGATGAAGTTGCCGTTCTTCCATACTCTCTTTTCTCCTAATGATAACATGCGGCCTTCTGTCCAGGAGGATAACAGAACATATTTGAAGTCGCTACCATATTTCGTACGCAACTCATTGGCTAAGGGAATAGGCAATGCTACACCTGAATCAGTTTTACCATTGATGGTGTTGGTTTGCATCACTTGGGCAATGCGATCATAGTTTTTGTGCTGTTTACTAAACGACAATTCATCCCAAATCCATAACCCGATTAACATTGCTACAGCCATGCCTACAGCTAGACCTCCGATATTGATAAATGAGTAACCCTTGTTTCGCAAAAGATTTCTCCAGCCGATTTTAAAATAACTTTTGATCATACCGTATGAATCTTGGTGATAATGATTTTTAAATGACTTTATGAATTGAGGTCTTAGATATCTGATCACATTCCAAGCAAGTTTCCACTTTGCTTTGCGAGGTGAGTGCACATGTTCCTTCTCAAAGATCTCAGTTAAGTCACCTTCGATCTCTTCAATGTAATCTTCACGGCAAAACCACCGGAGGAAGGCAAGTGCTTTCTTGGGAGGTTTCATTTTTAGCCAAAGGATATTTTAGGAATACGATTGTATATGGCATTTCGAAGCTCATGTTGCGCATCGAGCATACGTTTTCCGAGTGCAGTGACTACATAATACTTCTTTCGTCTCCCACCACGGTCTTCGGTGATACCACCAAAGCGAGATTTAACAAAGCCTTTGTCTTCCATTCGCTTGAGTGCTACATGAACAGCGCTCACGTTGAGATTTTTTTCAAGTTCTTTCTCGAGGTTTTCTAAAATAGAAACACCATAAGCCTCATCATGCAGAGCAGCTACCATGAGTAGCACTAATTCTTCAAATTCACCGAGTGATTGTTGTACCATTTTGCGTGATTTACTTAACAAACGTATAAATAATAAGATTAGTTTCATATTTGTTAAGTAAATAAATTGAAATGAGGTTTCTAGAGCTATAGAGACAGCAGAGTTTCGCAGAGAAATTCTCCTCATTCGGTCAGAAACGTCATTGCGAGGGAAGAATGACCCGAAGCAATCTCGTTGATTGTCGAATTAACCTATGCACTTCTTCGTGTCATCTGCGGTTAAATGAATCACACCCAGAAAAACAAAAATCCGCTACTTTTGACACCAATCAATAATGTATGCAAGACAATACAAGGGTTTATAAAATGTCGGTGGCGAGTGTCTACCCGCATTACATCAATAAAGCAGAAAAGAAAGGCCGCACCAAAGCTGAAGTTGATGAAATAATTCTTTGGCTAACCGGTTATAATAAGAAGTCATTGCAGCAACATCTCGACAATAAAACAGATTTTGAAACCTTCTTTTCTCAAGCTCCACAAATCAATCCTAATGTTTCAAAAATTACAGGAGTAATTTGCGGTTATCGAATTGAAGAAATCAAAGACAAACTGATGAGGCAAGTTCGTTATCTGGATAAGATGATTGATGAGTTAGCTAAAGGCAAAACCATGGAAAAAATTTTAAGAAAGTAGAGTACATGAAGATTGGAATAACATTATCCGGAGGAGGCGCGCGCGGAGTTGCACACATTGGAGTGCTCAAGGCACTTGAGGAAATGGGAGTAACAGTTTCTATTATTTCAGGAACGAGTGCGGGTTCGATCATTGCATCGCTTTATGCTTACGGACTTAAGCCTGATCAGATTTACGAACAAGTTACTCAATTAAGTTTGAGAAAATCAGTGAGACCTGCGTGGTCGATGTCAGGACTACTTACTATGGACGGCCTCAAAGATTTGATTTTGAAAAACATTCCTGAGAATAATTTCAGCGCCCTTAAAATTCCACTCACTATTGCTGCTACCGAAATAAGGAAAGGTGAAGTCAATTATTTTTCCGAAGGCGAACTTGCATCAGCTGTTGTAGCTTCGTGTAGTATTCCAGTGGTGTTCAACCCGATTTCGTTCAATGGCAGCCTTTATGTCGATGGTGGCTTGCTTGACAATCTTCCAGCGCGCTGCATCCGTAATCAATGTGATTTTTTGATTGGGTCACATTGCAATGAGATCAGCAAAGAGTTCGATCCAAAGAATTTTAAAAATGTGATTGAGCGAAGTTTGCTTATCGCGATTTATGCGAATACTCAGCAGAGCAAAGGCCTTTGTGATATTTCTATTGCGCCACCCAACATGGATAGGTTTACTGTGTTTGATATAGGTAGGGCGAAAGAAATTTTCGAAACAGGATATAAGTTCGCAAAAAGTAATTTTAGACCTGAACAATTTCAAAAAGTATCAGCTGCATGACCACCACTTCACTTTCTTTTCAAGAACAAATTTTACAAGGAATCCCTGACGAACTCCCGGAAGTTAAACCTTATGATCAGTCGGTAAGTCATGCACCTAAACGAAAAGACATTCTATCGATAGAAGAAAAGAAGCTCGCGTTAAGAAACGTATTGCGTTATTTTCATCCGAAACATCATGAAGTTTTGGCGGCAGAATTTTATGAAGAGCTCAATAAGTTTGGGCGTATATATATGCATCGTTTTAGGCCAGAGTATAAAATGTTCGCAAGGCCGATTAGCGATTATCCCCACAAAAGCTTGCAGGCTGCGGCCATTCAAGTGATGATCCAAAATAATCTTGATCCGGCCGTTGCTCAACATCCGCATGAGTTAATTACTTATGGTGGCAACGGAGCTGTCTTCCAAAACTGGGCTCAATATCTTTTGACAATGAAATATCTCGCCACGATGACTGACGAGCAAACACTTCACATGTACTCCGGTCATCCGATGGGTTTATTTCCTTCATCCAAAGAAGCTCCGCGAGTTGTTGTCACCAATGGTATGATGATTCCAAATTATTCGAAACAAGACGATTGGGAAAAATTCAATGCACTAGGCGTAACGCAATACGGACAGATGACTGCGGGAAGTTATATGTATATCGGTCCGCAAGGAATTGTTCATGGTACAAACATTACAATCTTAAACGCGGGAAGGAAAATTTCTAAAGCAGGAGAGGGTTTAGCAGGAAAATTATTTGTGACTTCCGGCCTTGGTGGAATGAGCGGAGCACAGCCGAAAGCCGGAAACATTGCGGGCTGTATCACGGTGATTGCTGAAGTCAATGAAAAAGCAACCCATAAAAGACATTCACAAGGCTGGGTTGACGAAGTCATCACTGACTTAGACAAGCTTTGTCAGAGGGTGAATGCAGCGAAGAAGAATAAAGAAGTTGTTTCTATTGCCTATCAAGGGAATGTTGTTAGCGTATGGGAAAAATTTTTAGAAGAAAATATTTACATAGATCTAGGTTCTGACCAAACATCACTTCATAATCCTTGGGCGGGAGGGTACTATCCGGTGGATTTGTCTTTTGAAGAATCAAACAAGCTGATGGCATCACAGCCTGATGAATTCAAGAAACAAGTTCAGACTTCACTGAGAAGACAAGCTTCAGCGATCAATGAACATGCAAAACGTGGAACTTACTTTTTTGATTATGGGAATGCTTTTTTATTAGAAGCTTCGCGTGCAGGCGCTGATATTATGTCCACCGATGGAATCAATTTTAAATATCCATCCTACGTTCAAGATATTATGGGACCGATGTGTTTCGACTATGGATTTGGTCCATTCCGTTGGGTGTGTACATCAGGTAAGCAAGAAGATCTGGATTATACGGATCAACTGGCAACTGATGTTTTATCTGAAATAAAGAAAACTGCATCTCAAGAAATTCAATCACAGCTTTCTGATAACATCAATTGGATCAAAGCAGCGAAAGCAAACAAGTTGGTTGTTGGCTCTAAAGCTCGGATTCTCTATGCTGATGCTGAAGGCCGAATTAAGATTGCTACTGCTTTTAATGATGCTATCAAAAATAAAAAGATTGGACCTGTTGTTTTGGGTCGTGATCATCATGACGTTTCAGGCACTGATTCTCCTTATCGTGAGACTTCAAATATTTATGATGGCTCTCGGTTCACTGCCGACATGGCAATTCATAATGTGATTGGTGATTCTTTCCGTGGAGCAACTTGGGTTTCGATTCACAATGGTGGAGGCGTGGGTTGGGGTGAAGTAATCAACGGTGGATTTGGGATGTTACTTGATGGATCGATTGAAGCTGAAAGAAAATTGAAGAACATGCTTTATTTTGATGTCAACAATGGTATTGCCCGAAGAGCGTGGGCACGAAATGAAGGAGCACTTAGCGCTATTAGCAAAGAAGTTGAAGGAGGATTGCAAATCACTGTTCCAAATATTGCTGACGATCATTTAGTCAATCGCATAGTCTAATTTATTTGCAACTGTAAGTGTATGTGTATTTAAGATTATTGCCCGAATTTGAATAAGTGCTTGAAACAGGGTAGCCTGAAGAATTATATTGATAAGTATAAGAAACGGTGTTCGTAATTTCATCGCCATTTATGGTATGAATTACTGATTTCGAAGTAATAATATTGTTAGTTGAGAAAGGACTATTAAGATTCATCATTTCTGGAAGAAGTGGAGGAAAAAATGCTCCTAAGTTTTTGTTTGTATCGTAAGTCAGGATCAGGCTACTTATTGGGGTTCCTTTATATCCTGTAGAGTCTCCATCATAATCAACAATTGAAGTGGCATTTTTGGTAACAGAATCTGGATACGAATAGATCGAGTAGAAATATGATGGATTAATGACCTGACCTTGAGAATCTGTCTTACCAGTAATCCTTTGTATTTGGTTTATTTGATTGAAAGAATTGTGAATGTAGTTTTCAATTAAAACGATTGTATCTGTTGGTTGAAAATAAAAGTATTGTCGCTGTGAAAGTAAGTTATTACTGTAAACATAGACCCATTTTGTTGGCCCTGAAAAACCCTGCCCAACTTTTGATATCTGAATTTGTGTAATCAAACCGTTGCCATTGCTTGTAACTTTGTAAGAGTTCGTACCACCTCCATTAAAAGACTGCTGATATGCTGTGATATGATTGTTGTCGTCATAAATAATTGAGATTTTATAACTCTGATCTGGAGAGTTGTATTCAGTCAGATAACAGTTTTGATATATGGTTTCATTTTTATTGCACGAGGAAGAAAAAATTATAATAGCCCCGTACAAAACTGATTTGAGTGATTTGGGTGTCATTGGTGTGATGGTGATGTTGCTTGTTATCAACGCCATGAGTTGTTTTTTATTATGCGGAATATTAGTGATAAAGCTGTTTTGAAATAATTGATTGGCTTGCTGCCTTAAAATTTGATTTAAACATTGGTTTCACGGAGATAAAAAAGAGATATTCACTCGCGCTTTAACCTATGCTTCAACCTGATTTATCTTTTTGATTTTCAAAATAATTGGCTGAAAGTCGAAGGTATCATTTTCGCCAGATATCAAAAAATACATTGTGGCTGTTGCGCTACATACCAGCAATTGGGACTTTGTTATCGGTGTAATGGCGAGAAGTATTGTGCATTTGCAAAGGCAAAGTTTTTGGAAAAGTCAATTGTTCAAAGCTCCATTCGGTTGGTTTTTCCGCTGGCTGGGTGGTTATCCTGTATATGCATCGCATGATCTGGTTCATCAAGTTGTCGAAATCTTCAATGCTCACGATGAGTTCGCTTTAGTCATTGCTCCCAAGGCACTCGAAAAAAGTGACTCGCTTATAGGTATTCCGTTTATTGCGAAAGAAGCTAAAGTGCCCATTGTTCCGGTAGGATTCGACTTCAAAAAAAAGAAAGTTGTGATTGGTTTACCATTTTACCCGACAGATAATGTTGAAAGTGACATGGAGTTCCTCAGAGGGTTTTACAGTCAGATTAAAGGACGCAACCCGAGCTCGGAATTCATTGACAAATCGTTTCAATTGCATTTCGTATTTTAGCATAAAATAAATTCTATTATGAAGTAAATTTTCATTTTGATCTGTTGTGTTGGTTTATATCAGTGTAGTTAGCGCAATCAATTGGCATTCTGGTATTAGGGCGGACCTAATTTCTCAAGCTTGAATACGAGTCAAGTTCTGCCAACAACCGAACTGGTTATCATTTTGGGGCCTATGCGTTATTTAAGTTTAGCAAAATTGGCATTCAACCAGAATTACTTTATTCAAAGCAAGGAGCATCCGTGACTTTTAATTCCAATAACTACTAACTTTGACTACATTAATGTTCCTATTCTCTTAGTTTACAGTTGCAGGTAGCTCAATATATTTAGTCGGACCCCAGTTCTGATTTGCAACTTCTACTCAATTAAAGGCGGCCGTTTCATCAAACCAAAGCTATAGCTCTGCGGTTAAAAATAGTGACCTGAGCGCAGCTATTGGTTTAGGTTGGGATTTGCCTTTTGGATTGAGTGTCGATGCCCGCTACAACCTTGGCCTTTCTAATAACAACAATATTTCAGGTAATTCTGCGAATTGAAGAATCAAGTTTTTATGGCGTAGGTGCTGTTCGGATTCATCGTGTTTCCCTATTAACCTTAGCAATACGTAATCTGAAACTCGAAGCAATGTATACATAACA
>JASGIR010000083.1:0-24709 GCA_049840975.1 Cyclobacteriaceae bacterium
AAGTTCGTTTTAATGCGTGTCCAGAATCGGCCGCTTGAGCCAACAGTTGTGCAAGCGGCTTCTTTATAAATAAACTCATTGAAGATTGTGTTAAGTCTAAGTTGCCCAAAAGTATAAATTAATAATGGAAGTAAAAGCAACTTTTTATTTGGCAAAATTACCTACCCGCTTTTGAGGGATTGAACCTCAAACCAACTCGTACTTTGCTTTCTATAGGGCGTCCATTTGATGTGGAAGGTGTCCACTTTGGACCTTCTTTTATAAGACGAATCAGCTCTTCATCGCAACCATGGCCAATACTTTTTATGACAGTATATTGATCAAAACTTCCATCGGAATGAAGTTCAAATTCTACACGTACTTTTCCTTTGATATTATTTTTTAAAGCTTCCTCGGGATAGCGCAAGTTGTTTTCCAAATATTTCTCATAAACCTTTCTGCCTCCAATCGGTTCGCCATAATGAATGGCTCGTTCAACATCATCATTAGAAGAACGCACTTCAGTAACTACAACTTCACTGAGTTGTGTCACATCATTTTCCAGTTTTACTATGAAAGAGCTTTGCCCTTGAGTCTCCAATTCCTTTGTTAAATATCCTATGAAAGAAAAAGTCAATACAGGATCACTTTCGTTAGTAGAGATTTTAAATGTTCCATCGGCATCTGTTACAGTTCCATTTGTGGTTCCCTTCAGAACTACATTTACACCAGGAAGAACGGAACCATCCTCTGATGAAACTATAACACCTGTAATGACATGAGTAGCGGCTTGCTTTGCAAATCCAGCGCCTTGAGTGGAGTAATGAAGAGCTCGAGCAATTTTTTTATCAGCTTTCCCTTCACTAATTGATTCGTCTTTAAGAACAGGTGCCGCAACAACTTCTGGTTTCTTCTCTTCAGCGGCTTCAATTTTTAGCTTGGCATCTTTCGATTCTTCAGCTTCTGTTTTGACTGCTAAATCATTTTGTGCTATACTTTCGACCTGAGGTTTGATCTCAGGGTCTTTGGACTCCTCCTTCGGCTCTCCCTTCACAGGAGAACTTGGTTTTGTAACTGTATTTTTTATAGACGGTTGAGTCGTTTCTTGTTTTTCTGGCTTCGCTTTAACCTCTTCAGATTTTTTTTCATCAGGTTGAGCTGATGATGGTTGCTGCTCTTTCGTTTTTTCTTGGTTTAGTGATATCGTTTCCGTTTTCGGAACAAATTGATAAACTAAAAAGATAGATGCGGCCATCAGTAAAAGTCCAGCGGCTATACGCAATGGTGTGAAAACAATTCTCCTTTTCGAAATTATTTTCGAATTCAGTTCATCAACGTCATGGGCAAGTTCATCAGAAGATATTGTATCACTTCCTTCCAAAGCTTCGGCCAAGAAAGGATCGTTAAGCGCTTTTTTTTCGAGCGCATGCATTTCTTGGGGACTCAATAATCCTTTTTTGTATTTGATAATATCGTCTGAGAGATTACCCATTTGCTTCCATGCAAATTTTTAAATTTCGTTTTCCGTTTTGTATAAAACTTTTCACTTGGTTCATGTCAAAACCTGTTGACTCAACAATGTCTTTGTAACACTTTTCCTCAATGAAGAATAGTCGGACACACTGTTGCTGGCCTTCCACTAGTTTGCTAATACAATCTTCCAATTTTGCCAAGTCCTGTTCCAAGCCATTTTCTTCTGTGGGATGCAGCAAAAACGAATTTTCCACAAGCTGATCTGAAATTTCTTCGTTGAATTTACCCTTTTTGCTGCGGATGCTCATCAAACAATGATTCCGGGCAGTCACATAAAGCCAGCTTTTGAAATTTTCAACCTCATGACCTTTGAGTAACTGAATTAATTTTTCAAATACTTGCATGGTAGCATCCTTCGCTTCGTCACGGTCTTTCAAGTATTTTAAGCAAACGCCATATACAAGCGATGTATATCTCGTGTAAAGCTGACCGATAACAGCCAAATCACCATTTTCTTTATACAAAAGAATCAGTTCGCTATCGCTTTGCTGAATTGCCATTCATGGTCAAGTTAATTTTTTTTCATGGGTTTTATGGAAAATGAAGCGGACCTGCATCCTAGTGTCAAAAAATAAAAAATGAAAACAAAGATTTCAGTGCTGGCAATGGTAATAGTTATCATCACCGGCTTTCGAATGATGCCCATGCGCACAATCATGGGCAAGGTCACGCATGCTGAGGGTGGAGGTATACTCCCCGGAGTGAATGTTGTCCTCAAAGGAACTACAACAGGAACTGTTACCGATGCGCAAGGAAATTATTTGATTTCAATCCCTGACACTGGCGGAACGCTAGTATTTTCTTTCATCGGCATGAAGACCAAAGAAGTGAAGATCACTGCCAAAAATAGACTCGATGTTTCCTTGGAGAGTGATGCAAGTCAATTGAGCGAAGTGGTAATGACTAGTCCAGGTAAAAAAGACAAACACACAAAAGCCGAGGCGGCACAAACATATCGCTTGATGGGTGTTCAAGGAGCCGATTACAAAAATGCAGTTGGTTATTCTGTTTCCCAACCAGTTGATGAGGAAAGAGAACGATTTAATACAGAAGAATATGATGGTATCACTGAAAATATTTTTCATGATGCAGTTCATAGCCCTCTCTCAACATTTTCAATTGATGTTGATGCAGCTTCATACAGCAATATGCGCAGGTTCATTCAAGGTGGACAACGCCCGCCAAAGGACGCGGTGAGAATTGAGGAGATGGTAAATTATTTTCACTATGAATATCCGCAGCCTGTGGGAGAGGATCCATTTTCAATCAATACAGAAATTTCCACAGCACCTTGGAATGAAAAACACAAACTTGTTTTGATCGGATTGCAAGGCAAAAAGATTCCAACAGAGAAATTGCCGCCATCAAATTTGGTTTTCTTAATCGATGTGTCGGGTTCGATGAGTGATGAGAACAAGTTGCCTTTGTTGAAATCTTCATTCAAATTATTAGTTCAGCAACTGCGTCCTCAAGATCACGTGGCTATTGTGGTTTATGCCGGAGCAGCTGGTTTGGTTTTACCATCTACTTCTGGTGCAGAAAAAAATAAAATTATTGAGGCGCTTGATCACCTTCAAGCAGGTGGTTCCACAGCAGGTGGCGCAGGAATAAGATTAGCATATGAAGTGGCGAAAGAGAATTTTAATAAGGAGGGAAACAATCGCGTGATTTTAGCAACTGATGGCGACTTCAATATTGGTGAATCAAGTAATGGCGCGATGGAAAGATTGATTGAAGAAAAAAGGCAAGGTGGAGTTTTCCTTACTGTGATGGGTTTCGGCATGGGAAATTATAAGGACTCTAAAATGGAAACACTGGCCGACAAGGGAAATGGAAACTATCTCTACATCGATTCAATACTTGAAGCTCAAAAGGCGTTGGTCAATGAATTTGGCGGAACTCTTTTCACCATTGCGAAGGATGTGAAACTTCAAATCGAATTTAATCCCGCTAAAGTTCAAGCCTATCGATTGATTGGGTATGAAAACAGAATGTTGAAAAGCGAGGATTTTAATAACGACAAAAAAGATGCTGGCGAACTTGGTTCAGGACACACAGTCACTGCCTTGTATGAAGTGATACCTGTTGGTGTGGAAAGCAAATTTTTCAAAGTAGATGAATTGAAATACCAAACAACAAAAGTTGATCCTAAAGCTTCGAAAACAAATGAATTGATGACGGTGAAGTTTCGCTACAAAAAACCTGATGGAGACCTAAGTAAATTGATTGTACATCCGATGGTTGATAACAACATAGCTTTTGATAAAACTTCCAACAATTTCCGTTGGGCTGCGTCAGTTGCATCGTTTGGAATGCTACTTCGTGATTCAGAATATTTAAACGGATTCTCTGAAAACGGAATTATCAGTTTAGCACAAAGTGCTAAAGGTGAAGATAAAGATGGATATCGGACAGAATTTATAAGCTTGATAAAAGCAGATCAATTGGTGGCGAGAAAGTGATGTTGATTGAAGAGGCTTCGAATTTTACGAAGCCTCTTTTTTTACAAATGTCTTTTGACAATTTCCAAGAGCGAACTAGCTCTTGAAGTGTTTAGGTGAAATTTATTCAAATGTTCGCGTGCTTGCGAAGCCATTTTTTCCCTTTCGGTTCCATTTTCTAGATAATAATCAATTTTGTCAATCAGGTCGTCCAACGAATCGGAACACCAGGCAATGTGTTTGCCTTCTTCGAAATTATTTGGAATGACGATTTGTGGTTTTTGACTGATCATAAAAGAACCGACCGCAGGAACTTCCCAATAACGCATAGTGTCCCAGCCGCCACCACGAAAATTTAAAACGATTTTACAACGTGATATTTCTTCTAGATAAAATTTCCCTTTTCGTTTATAGGTACTGAAATTTTGGTTGAGAGTTGTCCCATTTTGCTTGCAGTCATATTTGTCTTCAAGCATTTTTAAAGCATTAGCTCGAATCTCAGGATTTTGTTGCCCCCAAAATGAGACATCATATTTTTTATCGGTTTCAGAACAGGTCGGAATATTTAAGTTGAAAGGAAAAGAAAATGGAAATGAGAAAACATTTTTGACTGACTCGTGTAATGATGGAATGTATTCTCTTTTGAGTATGAAGTCAAAAGGTCTTTTTTTCAAAACATCTTCATATTCCTTCCCTAAATTGAATCGGTAGAAATCACCACCAATTTCCGCGCGATCACCTCCATCCAAAAATAAAATCGGTGTGTTGGTTATTTTCGACAAAAGCTTTGTGTAGACCTCGAGCACATCTTTTTTGGCGCTGCCTAAAACAACCAAATCTATTGTAGAGAAATTGGGAAGAAATTTTGGGAAAGAAAATGATCCATAGCCCAAATTCTTGGGATAAGGTTTGTATTTCAAATGGAATTTGGGATTCCAAGGAAAGTCGATGACGTTTTCCTGGCCGAGCAATTTTACAAGACCTGAATATGTCAAATCTTGTTGATAGTCAAAATGAGAACTGTTAAGAAATAGAATTCTCACTTTACAAAAGTTTTTTCAAACCATTTTTGCAAACAAAAAACCCTTGAGCGATTTTCTTTGACAGAATTTCCTGATTTTTTAATTCCATTGCATTAGTGAATCTCTCTTGGTGGTGAATGTGGTAAACGATGGCGCGGAATTTCATCGAAACAAATGAAACCGTACCAAGTGCGCGCAGTCGCCATTCGATATCTGAATCTTCACCACAACCTGGTGCGATATAGTCTTCATCAAAACCGTTGATAGCGATGAGGTCAGATTTTGATATCCCCATATTGCAACCCAATAAAATTCCAGAAGTTTTCTCAATGAATTTCTGAGGAAGTTTCAAGTAAAACCCCTCTTCTATTCGTTTGCTTCCGCTGAAAAGGATTTTAAAAAAATTAAGGATACCGACTTTTTTTTCTTGTAAGAGTTGTTCTGAAATTTTCTTGCTAAGCATTACTCTGCGCCCGTACAGCGCCCTGCCTACTCTTTTTTCACTCACATATTCTTTCACTAAATGTTTGTGTGGCACGCAATCACCATCCAGAAAAATGATAAAATCAGAAGTTGAATTTGTTATCGCTCGATTCAATGCTTCACATTTACGAAAACCATCATCATGTTGTGAAAGGTGAATGATTGGGAAAAAGAGTTGAGTTTTTATTTGTTCTATAAACTGAATCGTTTCGGGCGCATCATCATCTTCTGAGACGATAATTTCAAAATTTTTCGATGATTGCTCGTTGAGTGCGAGCAAAATAATTTCAAGTTTGGGAAGATTTTTATAATAAGAGATTACTACCGATGCATCCATGAATTTGTATTAGCTGACCTTCGTCATTTGATTCATTAATTTAATATACTGATTCGTAACGTGATTCGAACTATGAAATTGATTCACATAGTTAAAAGCATTGGCAATATATAGCTTCGCTTTTTTTTCATTGGATAAAAGTTCGCTGATTCCTTCAGCAAGCGCAGAGCTATCTCCAATTGGACATTGAATACCCCGATCCTCTGACACCAAATCTTTGAGTCCGCCAGCATCTGTTGATACAACAGGGACTTTATAAATAAATGCATCGAGGACACTGCTGCCGAGACCTTCTTCGCGAGAATTGAAAACAAAAACATTGAACACGGCAAAGAAATCTTCTACATCATTGACAAAACCCATCAGAACATATAGATCTTGAAGATTATTCTCTTTTATTTTCTCTGAAACAGACTCTAACAAATTTCCAGAACCAAAATGAATGAAGACAAAGTCATTTCTTTTTTCAGATAATTTTTTGATTGCATCGACAAGTGTAAATGGATCTTTTTCTGAAGTCAATGCAGCTGTTGTTGCAACAATTTTATGATTACCAATTTTCAATTTGGCTAGCACTTCTTTCGCTCTGTTGTGATTGATTTGTTTTTCGACTACTACATCAGGAATGACTTCAATGTCGTTTCGCTTAGTGAACCTGGTTAATGTTTCCTTAACAGGATTACTGACGGCAATTATTTTATCCGTCAGTTGGTATTTTAGTTTGGTGAAAAATCCACGCTGAGAAAAATTCACTCTGCGCGCAAAAAATATCTTTGACCGATGAAAGAATTTAGTGAGCACGCAGTAAGTAAGAATTTGAGATGTCTGAGGAAGCATGAAATCAAACCGACTTCCTTTCGTAATTAAAAAAAAAATGACACCAAATATAGAGCTGAATGAATGTGCTTTGAATCCACCCTCGATAGCTTCTTTCTCTAAAGCGGACCCTTTACGGCATACCACTTCGGCTGATGAGCCAGCGTCTTTAAATCCCTGAAGCGCATAGAGCGTTTGTCGCTCACCACCGCGCCATCCTTTTTCGAAATTCAAAAACAGTACTTTCATCCAATTAAATCACAAATTCAAAGGGTCAAAAATAGGGAATTGACCAGATTGTATTCTGAAAATAAAACCAACATTCCTTATTATTTTTGAACGAATGAAAGACAAAATAAAAATAGGAATTCAAATACTTCACCTAGATGAATTCAATTCGTTGACCAATCTATTGGCTCATCCCAACATTGAATTTTATTCTTGGAAAAAACATGATTTCGATCAAGCTCAACTGGACTCATGTGATTTTTTTATTTTGTTTGCGCGAAGACATTGGCGCTATATAAAATACAATAAGCCGTATTTGCTTATTCTAGCTGATTATGTTTCAAACCAAAAAGCAATTTGGTTGAGTATGAGCAGGCGACTTTCTTTGACCGGCTATAAATACAGTGCCAACAATTTGTTCAAAGGATATCTCTGTGGATCAGCAGAACTTTTTGAAACTGTTAGAAGCGAAAATATTCTTGCCGTTTTCTATCCGAAAAAATATCCTTTTGCCGAAATATTTAATAATTTAAAAAAAGACGAGACCACAAACACGAAGCACATTGTAACGCTGATAAATAATTACAAAAGCACGGCCTCTGAGCGTAAGTGGAGTAAACCACAAAATTCATATAAAGTCTACGAGAGCATTTCAAAAGAGGTCACCAACTTTGACTTTGACCGCTATGGTGCGCCTGACAATGAAAAAACTTTTGATGAGAGTAATAAGATTCAGGCTGAAGCCCGATATACCATTCATATCAAATATTGGGGGCATGTTTGCAATGCTGTGGTTAAGTCGTTGGCACTGGGCACGCCTGTTCTCATGGATGAGGAAACATTTCACAAAGGCCGCTACAAGGCGTACCTACGGAACGGTGAAAACGCGATGATCTTCAAAACAAAGGAGCAGATCGTGAATTATTTGAAAAGTCCAGATGAAAATTCGAACTGGCTTAAACTCAAAAGAACTTGCATTGCAGAAGCGAAACTTTGGCATTTCCCATATTCTGCCGACCAAAAAAATGAAGCTTTGAAGCTTTTGGAGACATTTTTATAGCCTATCAAATTCTTTCCTCCAGTTGCATTTTATCTCTTATTTTTGCGCTCCTTTATTTAGTAAAACGGCATGATTGTAAAGACAAAGAATTATCGACTGGAGAAGAATGTATATATCCGTACTGCTTTTATCAGTGTATTAAAACAGCAATGGTGGGTCGGGTTGATAGTTGTAGCTATAGCGCTAGGTTATCTGTGGATACCGAGCTGGTGGTGGTTTTTTGGCGCGTTTTTTGGCGCTGGACTTTACCTGCTTTTTTGGTGGCTCCAGTTTTATGGAGTGACTCAATTGGAGCAAGGAAAAATGCTTTTTGAAAGATTTTCTTACGAAATCTCAAGCCAACAGATTGTGATGAAACTTAATCCTCGCGAAGGGATGCCCATGAAGTGGGATCAAATTAAGAGAAGCAAAAATTGGAAAAGATTTTTTTGTACTCTTCATCAGCAAAGCTCAATTGATTTATCTGCCTTTTAAAATTTTCAACACAGACAACGAACGAAAATTCGTTACAAGCATTTTGAAGACAAAGGGATTTGTGAAGTAATTCAATTTTTGAGATTCTGATTTCTCATCGTTCACTAATTTTATGTGATGAAGAGCCAAGAATCTAAAGTCAAGAAAGCTGAATCTGTTTCAGAAGCGCTCTCAAAAATCTATCGATATTGTGCCTATCAGGAGCGTTCCCACCGAGAGGTAAAAAACAAGTTGTTTGAATATGGCCTTTACACTAATCAGGTCGATGAGATTGTCTCTCGATTAATAACTGAAGGTTTTTTAAATGAAGAGCGATTTGCCAAAGCATTTGCGGGAGGGAAATTTCGTATGCTGAAATGGGGACGTATTAAAATTGAACAAGAATTGGAACGCGAAGGTCTTACTCCCAGATGTATTGCTCGCGGCTTAAAGGAAATTGACTCATCAGATTATTCTAAAACGCTGAAGTCTCTCGTCAAGAAAAAAGCAGCACTGACGAAAGAAGAAAATGCATTCAAAAGGAAGAATAAAATAGCTCGTTTTGTCATCGGTAAAGGTTATGAACCTGAGCTGGTATGGCAGGCAGTCAACGAGCTTCTGGCGTGATACGGGGTATTTTGTATCCTCCACGACAAAATTCATTATTCATCAATCCTAAATTTGCCACATTACGTATCAGGCTGTATGAAAAAATTGTTGTTGATTTTATTGCTGCTTTCGGTGCAGCTGGTATTTGCGCAAACTGATGATGCTCGCAAAAAGAATTTCAATGTCAAGAAAAATTTAGCTCTTGAAGGATATGACCCTGTGAGTTATTTTGATGGAAAACCTCTGGAAGGTGACGCAAGAAATTTCTGTAACCAACAAAGGCATTACTTACTTATTTAGCACAAATACAAATGCGAGCAAATTCAAATCAGCTCCGGAAAAATACGAGCCAGCCTACGGTGGTTGGTGTGCCTACGCAATGGGAGAAACGGGAGAGAAAGTTAAAGTCGATCCAGAAACTTATAAAATTGTGGACGGAAAGCTTTTTCTGTTTTATAATTTTTGGGGAAATAACACACTAAAGGATTGGAACAAAAATGAAAAAGCTTTGAAGTCAAAAGCAGACCAGAATTGGCGAAAAGTCCTTCCGTAATATTTCAAAGAAATCCTATATCAAAAAAAACTATCTTTAAATACATCTCATCCATGAGCCAACTCATTCAAGCAAGTAATTCGATTTTAGATCAGTTGTCAGGTGCAGTTAGTCAATTGACTGATGAACAATTCGTAAAACCATCAGCCATTTTGAGTGGTTCTTCTGTGGGTCAGCATTTGCGACATACGCTAGAATTTTTCGTTTGTCTCGAACAAGGTCATCAAACTGGGGTGATTAATTATGACAAACGTGCTCACGACAGGATGATTGAAAGAGACAAAGAATTGGCTCTTGAGGTTATTAAGCGAATTCGCGTTTTTATAAATACTGAAACAACGGATTTGCCATTGAAACTTGAAGTTGGATATGACTTAGGTTCGGATGAAAATATCTGGGTTAGCACCAATTATTTTCGTGAGTTAACTTATAATATTGAACATGCCGTTCACCACATGGCTATTATGAAAATTGGTATTAGAGAAGTCGCAGAAAACGTAAACCTTCCATCTGATTTTGGAGTCGCTGCATCCACCATTCGCTACCGCCAAGAAACTATGGTTGAGCACTGATGGATGTTTCGACTAAAAATTTTTTCACAAAACTTTTTCATTGGGAATACTGGCCGTTTGGCATTATTCAATTGCCACTAATGTTCATGTGGCTCTGGTATTCTTTGCGCGAGCGGTCCTTTTTTTATTTCTCAGCATCAAATCCCGGAATCTACACAGGTGGTATGATGGGAGAATCAAAATTTCAAGTGCTCTCACTTGTGCCAGATGAGCTAAAACCCAAAACGATTCTTGTAAAGCTTCCATCCTCGATTGAAGAAATTCAAAAAAGAATGCTAGAGGAGAATTTGGTTTTTCCTGTCATTTTTAAGCCAGACCTAGGCGAGCGCGGCTGGATGGTGAAACGAATAAACAATCCTCAAGAGGCCATCGAATATTTGTCTTCAATTAAAATTGATTTTCTGATACAGGAGTTTGTGGATCTGCCACTTGAATTTGGTGTCTTCTATACTCGTTTTCCGAGTGAACAAAATGGATTTGTAAATTCTATAACAGGGAAAGAATTTCTTTTTGTTGAGGGAAATGGTAAAAGCACACTGAGCGAGCTAATCATTGAGAAAGACAGAGCTCGATTACAATGGAATGTTTTAAAAGAAAAATTTGCTGATCGCTTGAATGAAATTATTCCAGATAAAGAAAAAGTGATTCTAGTTTCAACGGGTAATCATTGTCTGGGCACGATGTTTCTAAACAACAACCATCTGATTACAGAAAAACTCTCTCAATCATTTGATTCTATTAGTAAGAAAATTAATGGTTTTTATTTTGGAAGATTTGATTTGCGTTGTGGTTCAACTCAAGATTTGGAAGCTGGCAAAGTAAAAATAGTTGAACTCAATGGCTGTGGCGCAGAGCCATCGCACATCTATCATCCTGATTCATCTTTGTTGCGCGGGATTAAAGACTTGATCGAGTATTGGCAAAATATGTATCGCATTAGCCGTGAGAATCATGAAATGGGAGTTGCGTATATTTCGTTTCGCGAAGGACGAGAAGTTTATAAAAAATTCAAGGCACTCAAGGCGAAGTAGATGTATCACTTGTATGTTTTCTTTTTAGGATTTGCTTTCAGCTTTGTTGGCTCAATTCCGCCCGGTACTCTTAATGTCACCATCTTGCAATTGGCGCTTCAAGAAAAAGTTGCCATTGCCACGCGTTTTGCATTTGCTGTAGCAATCATTGAATATCCTTATGCTTGGATGGGTGTACAATTTGAATATTGGCTCACGTCATCCCCAATGGTGGTTAATAATTTTCAATTGATTGTAGCAGTTGTCATGACCGCACTCGGGATTTTTAATTTGCTACCCATCGAAAGAACCCAAGGGCTTTGCGAAAAAATTTAACGAAAGTGGTTTTCGAAGAGGTATTGTGTTGAGTATTCTGAATCCAATGGCGATTCCTTATTGGATGGGTTTCACTGCTTATTTAAAAGCACAAGGTTGGATTGATCTTTCAACCACCAGTTTGTTGCACAGTTATGTTTTCGGGACTTCAGTCGGAGCGCTAGCCTTATTGTTGACATTGATTCATTATGCAAAAAGATTGGCACCTTATGCCAACGGAAGCAAATGGGTTAAAATAATTCCAGGATTGGTTTTGCTGTTGTTAGGAGCTTTAGCTTGGATAAAGTTTTTTTCGTAACGGCCACAATTCATCAGGTCATATTCATTTCTTGAAGTAGCTAGAAATTCTCAATTTAATTTCTCTCCATGCCATTAACTCAAAAAAAATGGCAGTTAATAATTTTTCTTGACCAGACCCTAATCTTTAAAAGACAAACACTCTGACTGATTATAGTTTTAGGGATGATTAGGAAGAGTAATTGGTTAAATGAAAAGAACAAAGGCTATCAGGCTCAAAATGGAGAAGATGGAATTATTGAAAATATTTTTAAAATCATTGGTGTAGCGAGCGGATGGCTCGTGGAATTTGGTGCCTGGGATGGAAAATATAATAGCAATACGATTCATTTTCTGGAAAATGGAAAGTTCAAGGGAATTTTGATTGAGGGAGATAAACAGAAATACGATCGACTTAAAGATTCGTTTAAATCAAACGAACGTATTTTCCCGGTACATGCTTTCGTAGGATGGGAAGGAGAAAGCAGCTTAGATAATATCCTCGCTAGGACCCCCATACCCAAAGAGTTTGAACTGCTATCTATTGATATCGATGGAAATGACTACCACGTGTGGGAAGCGATGAAGGCTTTTTCTGCTAAAGTTGTGGTTATAGAGGTCGAACCCAACCATACCTAATGAAGTTGATTTCGTTCAGGAAAAAAATTTCAAGCTCAATCATGGGACCAGTTTAGCAGCTCTGACAAGGCTAGCAAAAAATAAAGACTACGAGCTTGTAGCCACCACAGTAAACAATGCCTTTTTTGTGAAGGCCAATCTATTTCCAAAATTCGATATTGTTGATAATTCGTTACACGTACTGAGAACTCCCGACAATAGAATTACTTATTTTTTTAGTGGTTATGATGGCACTGTCTTTTTACGAGGACATGACAAACTGGATCTTCACAATATCCCCTTAAAAGAGAAAAGATTTCAACTCTTGCCTAAATCATTGAGAGGATATGATAGCCAGAGGGGACTTAGGAAAGTACTCTATTCCTTTTACAAAAGTTTACGCAAAAGAGATATAATCTAATCTCTTCGTTGGATTTTTCTTAAACAAAAAATGCAGAGCTCTCACTCTGCATTTTCATTTTAAAAAATTTAATACGTTATAGTGAACGCTTTATTTCGCGCATCTCATAACTTTCAATTACGTCACCAACCTTAATGTCATTAAAGTTGTCAATACCCATACCGCAGTCGAAGCCAGATTTCACTTCACCTGCATCGTCTTTGAAGCGTTTCAATGAATTCAATTTACCTGCAAACACAACGATACCATCACGAATGAGACGAATCGGGTTGTTGCGTTTGATATAGCCATCAGTAACCATTGTACCTGCAACAGTTCCAACTTTAGAAATCTTGAATACATCGCGTACTTCGGCATTACCCACGATTACCTCTTCCAATTCTTTCTCAAGCATACCTTCCATCGCGGCTTTCACTTCATTGATAGCATCATAGATGATTGAGTACAGTCGGATTTCAATTTCTTCATTTTCAGCAAGCCTGCGAGCAGATGCTGAAGGACGAACTTGGAAACCAACAATAATTGCATCAGATGCAGATGCTAATAAGACATCGGATTCAGAAATCTGACCGACAGCTTTGTGAATAATGCTTACAGCAACTTTTTGTGTAGAAAGCTTCAATAGCGAGTCAGACAAGGCTTCAACAGAACCGTCCACGTCACCTTTAACAATTACATTGAGTTGTTTGAAAGAGCCGATGGCCAAACGTCTGCCGATCTCATCCAACGTAATGTGTTTCTTGGTACGAATACTTTGTTCACGCAAAATTTGACTGCGTTTGTTTGCAACTTCGCGTGCTTCGCGGTCGGTTTCGTAGACCTGGAATTTTTCACCCGCTTGTGGTGCACCATCCAAGCCTAAAACTTGCACTGGTGTTGAAGGTCCAGCTTCATTTACTTTCTTTCCAGTGTCATCAAACATTGCCTTTACACGGCCATGATTTGAACCTGCTACCATGATGTCACCTATTTTCAAAGTTCCACCTTGCACCATAAGCGTAGTTACATAACCACGTCCTTTGTCAAGTTCTGCTTCGATAATTGAGCCAACAGCTGACTTTTCAGGATTAGCTTTTAGATTGAGTATTTCGGCCTCTAATAAAACTTTCTCGAGAAGATCATCAATTCCTTGGCCTGTCTTTGCAGAGATAGCCTGACACTGATATTTACCGCCCCAGTCTTCTACCAAAATATTGATCTTAGAAAGAGATTCTTTCACTTTCTCAGGATTTGCTCCTGGCTTATCTATTTTATTGATAGCAATGATAATCGGAACGCCCGCAACTTGAGCATGATTGATAGCTTCTTTCGTTTGAGGCATTACGTCATCATCGGCAGCCACCACAATGATCGCGATATCTGTAAGTTTTGCACCGCGTGCACGCATAGCTGTAAAGGCTTCGTGACCAGGTGTATCAAGGAACGCAATTTTTTGTCCGCTGGCAGTAGTCACATCATAGGCACCAATGTGCTGAGTGATGCCTCCGGCTTCTGATGCAACAACTTTTGTTTTACGGATGTAGTCGAGCAACGAAGTTTTACCGTGGTCAACGTGGCCCATGATTGTTACAATGGGAGCACGAGGTTGTAAGTCTTCTTCAGCTTCTACTTCTTGAGCAGTTTCAGTTTCTTCTTCATTAGTTGTGAACTGCACTTCATACCCGAATTCATCTGAGATAATGGTAATCGCTTCAGCATCTAGTCGTTGGTTGATAGAAACGAACATTCCCAAGCCCATACAAGTAGAGATAACGTCATTAACAGAAACATTCATCAAGGAAGCTAAGTCATTCGCAGAAATGAACTCTGTCACTTTTAGAGTTTTTGATTGCTCTTGCTCTTGTTGCAAACGTTCTTCCTCTGCTTCAGAAATAGCTTGACGCTTTTCCTTACGATATTTAGCCCCAGTGAATTTCTTTTGACCGCTGCTTAGCTTGGCAAGCGTAGCGCGAATTTGATCTTGAATCTCTTTGTCGGTAGGCTCAACTTTTTGAACTCGTGGTGCAGGTTTTTGACCTTTGCCACCGCCACCGAAAGCAGGTTTGCCACCACCTTTTGAATCGTTGAAATTAGGAATGCGCTTGCGAGGGCGTTTTTGTTGAGCAGCAGCATTGCCGCCACCGTTTCCTTTGTTTGGTTCAGAAGAAGCGACTGGTAAGTTAATCTTATCAAGAACCTTCAAACCTTGAAGCTTGTCGGCTTTAGCTTTTATTAATTCTAACTCAGGCTCAGAAGGCTTTTCTGGAGAGACAACCTCTGCCTTAACTTCTTCAACTTTTGCCTTTTCTTTCGCTTTAGGCTCTTCTTCTTTCTCTTTCGCTTTCTTTTTCTCTAGCTCAACTTTTCCTAACACTTTAAACCCTTCAAGTTTCGGTTTTTCAATCTCAACTTTCTCAGGTTTAGCTTCTTCTTTATGCTTTACAATATCTTTTGAGCCAAGATTCTTGATAAGCATGCTTTCTTCTTCATCAGTTTTCTTACGATGAACCTCTGGCTCGGCCACTTTCACTACCGGCTCGCCATGTTTCACGCCTATTGTAAGTCCTGAAGCCTCAAGTTTTTCTGATGCTGAAGACGCATATTCCTTGGCCAGCATAGCAAACTGCTCTGCGGTTAGCTTGGCATTAGGATTGTTCTCAACCGCAAAGCCTTTTTTGGCCAAAAAATCCAAAATGGTGTTGTGGCCAACATTAAGTTTGCGCGATGCTTGTCCTAATCTTATTCCTTTTTCTTCAGCCATGCTCAAATATCTGCTATTTTATTGATTTATAGGTTTTACTATTCTGTAAACTACTGTTGTTGCTGTTCAAATTCCTTCTTTAAAACAGACAATACTTGTTCGATTGTCTCTTCTTCGAGGTCTGTTCTGCGGACGAGCTCTTCTTTGCTCAAGGCGAGAACGCTCTTTGCTGTATCAAGACCGATGCGCTTAAGCTCATCGATTACCCAGCTTTCTACTTCGTCACCGAATTCGTCAAGGTCAACATCTTCTTCTTGTGCTGTACCATCAGTTTCACGGAATACATCGATTTCCATTCCTACCAAACGGCTAGCAAGCTTGATGTTCAAACCACCCTTGCCGATTGCCAATGACACTTGATCAGGCTTCAAGAACACAGCTACTCGACCATTTTCTCTATCGATCTTGATGCTTGTAATTTTAGCGGGGCTCAACGCGCGCTGAATGTATAGCTCAAGATTCTCTGTGTAATTAATAACGTCAATATTTTCATTTTGCAATTCACGGACAATCGCATGAATGCGTGAACCTTTCATACCTACGCACGCGCCTACTGGGTCGATGCGATCATCATAAGATTCAACTGCAACTTTTGCGCGTTCTCCTGGCTCACGAACTACTTTTTTAATGGTGATCAAACCATCATAAACTTCAGGAACTTCTTGCTCGAACAAACGCTCAAGGAAGACAGGTGAAGTACGTGACAAAATGATTTTAGGACTGCCATTCACCATGTCCACTTTGTGAACTATCGAACGAACGTTTTCGCCTTTGCGATAGCGGTCTTTCTGGATTTGCTCGTTGCGAGGAATTGAAATTTCATTTCCTTCAGCATCGGTCAAAAGAACTTCACGACTCAATACTTGATAAACTTCACCGCTGATAATTTCGCCAACGATGTCTTTATATTTTTGATAAAGAATGTCTTTCTCAAGATCTTTTACTTTTTGCATCAGAGCTTGACGAGCAGTGGTAACGGCTCTGCGCCCGAAATCTTCCAAGTGAATCTCTTCAGCTACTTCTTCGCCCACTTCAAAATCCGGTTCGATCTTTTGCGCATCCGTCAAACTGATCTTGTCGTGATCCCAGATGTCTTCTGATTCATCATCCACGATTTCGCGGAAGCGCCAGATTTCCAAGTCACCTTTATCAGCATTGACAATGATGTCGAAGTTGTCGTCTTGCACATACTTTTTGCGGATCATGTTACGAAACACATCTTCCAAGATGCGGATCATCGTGGGTCTGTCGATGTTTTTCTGCTTCGCAAAGTCTGCAAACGATTCAATTAACGTTGATGCGTCCATAGTTCTGTCTATTTAAAAGATACGGTTACAAATGCTTTTTCTATATCAGCGAATGGAATCTCCATCGCTTTGGTTTCTATTTTCTTCCCTTCCTTTACTTCTGCTTCAATCAAAATTTTTTCCTCTTCTATATGCTGAAGCACACCTTGTATAATCGATTTATCCTTGCGGTGTACTTTCAGTTTGCGGCCTTTGTTTTTTTCAAACTGACGTTTCAGTTTGAGTGGATGATCAAGACCTGGCGTTGTTACTTCTAGGAAGTATTGATCTTCTATTAAACTTTCCAAAGAATTGTTCACAGCTCGACTCACATTGGCGCAATCATCAATGGTTATGCCGCTGTCGCCATCTAAAATCACAGTGAATTTCATGGGTCTGTGCTTGCTCACCACCACATCCACCAAAAAATGGGTTGGGTTGGTAAGGCTTGCCAGGGTCAATTCCTTTATTTTTTCCTTGAAATCCATAAATTCTAGAGAACGAAAGAGGGGACTTGCGGTCCCCTCTGAACATTTTCTTTAAGAAGTTGATGCAAAGATAACTGATTTTTCTGTAAGCGCAATAACCACTTTCGTATAGTAGATTTCATATTCATTGGGTAAAAGAGATACTTTTGAAAATGAAAAAAATACTAGCCGTCAGCATTGTTTTCATTTCGTTCCACTCGATGGCTCAAAAATCTTTTTTTGGAGTTGATGCAGGAGTCAACATAGCAAATCAGCGCCAGCACGTTGACTTTGGAAGTAATTCTTATCCGGAAACGACCACTAATTTTTTTAAAAACCTAGTTGCCCCAACTTTCGGAGCTTTCTACCAAAATCAGTTCAACGATAAAATTGGACTGCGAATAGGAGCTCAGTTCTTAGGCCTAGGTAGTAAGATGCCCATGAAATATTTCTACATCAATGGAGCACCAGTCGATCAGGTAAACATTTATTACTTTACAATACCACTGACTTTTCACTATTCCGTAACAGAGCATTTGTCATTTTATGCTGGTCCGTATCTTAGCTTCACGTATGGTGGCACAAAGATTAATGGAGAGCCGATCACAAAAATATTTCACAAAAATGATCACGGATTCAGTTTTGGAGCAGAGCACGATGTCTATAAAAATTTTGCTATCGGAGTGATGTACATTTTTGGATTGAAAAACATCTGGCTTAACGATACAATTGATAATGGATTTGGTGTTAAAGAAAATAAGTACACCAATCGAGCACTCCAACTCACACTGATTTATAAATTCAAGAAAACCCCCTAAAGATGAATATAAGTCTACACTCACTTTTAGTTGACAAAAGCTTCAAATGGTTTTTGTTTTTATTGATTGTTCTTCCTCAAGTTTCATTTAGCCAAAGTCCAGAGTTATATAAAGAAATGGCTAAGCAAACCTGTGATTGTATCAACAAGCAGAATATTACAGGCAAGAGTAAAAAGGAAATTGAAACGGCTTTGGGATTATGTATGCTCGAAGTAATTCAGAACAACAAGGTTGACATAGATATTTCAAACACCGATGCGATGCGAGAACTCGGACAAAAAGTGGGTGTACAAATGGCCCCAATTTGCCCCGCAGTTTTCAAAGCATTCTTAGACGATGAAAACTCTGGAGACAATTCTGAAAAAGTCATCGCTTTGGAAGGAAAGGTTAAATTCATAGAAGAAAATAATTTCCTCTATTTAATTGTTAAGGATGAATCAGGCACTGAGTATCGTTTGATCTTGCTATCCTATTTCGAAGGGTCTGATACTTTTGCTAGTGACCCAGGAAAACTATCTGGAAAAAATGTTTCAATAAAATATCGGACAACGCAATACTATTCTCCTAAAGCAAAAGGATTTATGAGTGTTAAAGAAATTGTGGAACTCAAGATCAAAGAATAGTATGAACATCGCAATGCTTGGCTCGGGTTTCATTGGGCGTTTTTATGCAGACTCACTTCAAGGGTATCGCAGCAAGGACAAAATCGTTAGCGTCTATTCCCGCAGAGAGGAGAGCGTAAAAAAATTTGCATCAGACTATAAAGTTGCATTTGCCACTACTAACATGGAAGAGGCGATTGCTCGACCTGAAGTCGATGTGGTGTGTATTTCGTTGCCAAACAATTTGCACGAAGAGGCAGTGATGCTTTGCTGCAAACATAAAAAAGCTGTGATCACAACAAAACCTCTTGGGCGCAATGCAGTTGAGGCTCAACGAATGTTGGAGGCGGTAGAGAAAGCAGGAATCTTCAATGGCTACTTGGAGGATTTGGTTTACACTCCGAAGTTTTTGAAAGCAATGGAAAGTGTGAAAAGTGGATCGCTTGGCAGAATACTTTGGGCTAAATCACGCGAAACCCATCCTGGCCCACACAGCGATTGGTTCTGGGATATCGAACAAGCGGGCGGTGGTTGTATTCTGGATTTGGGTTGCCACTGTGTAGAAATTGCACGCAGCTACATTGGCAAAGACATTAAGCCAGTGGAGGTCATGTGCTGGGCTGATACCCAAGTAAAGCCTATCGATGCAGAAGATCACGCCATTGGATTAGTGAAATATGAAAATGGAGCTATTGGGCAATTTGAAGTGAGTTGGACTTTTCGCGGAGGACTTGATTTGCGCGATGAGGTAATGGGCACCGAAGGAACTATCTGGGTGAATAATTTTTTGCGTACCGGTTTTGAAATGTTTACAAGTGGCAAGGGAGCAGATTATGTTGCTGAAAAAGCTGAAAGTAATTCTGGTTGGCTTTTCCCAGTGGGTGATGAATTGAATGAGTTAGGGTATAATCACATGTTCATGGACATGTTTAACGCGATGGAAAAAAACGTTGCCCCTAAAGAAACATTTTATGACGGTTATGTAGTGAATGCAATTTTGGATGCAGCATATAAATCTGCAAAAACCAAACTGTGGGAACCTGTGCAATTAAATATTTGGAGGGGAAGAACGGGAGTGAGCAAAGACAGTCATTTACAATCATATGATGCGGATCACTATTTGGTAAAAGAAGAAGTGACTCACTACGGAGCAAAGAAAGTGATTTTGAAAAACAAGAAGTCAGGAAAAATTATTGAACGAGTTGAATCATGAAATGCTTATCAGTAATTGACTATAAACGTGTGAAAATAATTTATAGCTGCGCAATTATTTTCGCGGTGACACTTGCAAGTTGCACATCAAGAGAAAAGAATGCTGATAAAAAATTTACTGAAGAAACTTCGACTCTTTATAATCGAGATTTAAAACCATTTTATCACGGAGTGGCTTCGGGTGATCCGCTGCAAGATCGTGTCATTCTTTGGACTCGCGTAACCCCTGAAGACTCTTCTGCAGTTATAAATGTGAAGTGGGAAATTTCTTCAACACCAGATTTTTCGTCTGTTTTAAGAACAGATTCAGTCTCAACGTCAATTGCAAAAGACTTTACTGTAAAAGTTGATGTAGGAGGTTTGCAATCAGGCACGAAATACTTTTATCGATTTGCAGCGCTTGGTCAAATTTCTGAAGTTGGAGAAACAAAAACTTTGACTCAGAATGTGGACAGCATAAAACTAGCTGTTGTGAGTTGTGCCAACTGGGAGTGGGGATTTTTTAATCCGTATGAAAAAATCTCGCTACGACCTGATATCGATGCTGTTGTTCACCTTGGCGATTTCATTTATGAATATGGAGTCGGAAAATATGGCGATACTACTATCGGTAGATTGAATATTCCTCGACATGAAATCATCTCGTTAAAAGATTATCGTTTGAGGTATTCGCAATATCGATTCGATAAGGGATTGCATGATGTGAGTCAGAAACATCCGATGATAGCGATTTGGGATGATCATGAAATAGCCAACAATAGTTATATAAGTGGTGCTCAAAATCATCAACCCAATGAAGGCGACTACGAAAAAAGAAAAGCAGCAGCACGTCAGGCTTACTATGAGTGGATACCTATTCGGGAAAATGAAAATCATTATCGGACTTTTTCATTTGGAAAACTTGCCGACCTGATCATGCTTGATGAGCGCTTGGCGGGCAGACAAAAGCAAGTCGATAGCATCAGTGATCCAACCTACAAAAGTGAAGATCGAACCATGCTTGGCAAACAACAATTTGATTGGTTTGAAAGTCAGTTGAAAGATTCCAAGGCTGCATGGAAAATAATTGGCAATCAAGTGATTTTCTCAGATATGAGGACAGAGGCATTATATAAAAACATGCCGACCAATTTTGACAGTTGGGATGGTTATCCTGCGGAAAAGAAAAAATTAAAAGACTTTATTCTCAATAATAAAGTGAAGGACATCGTTTTCATCACAGGCGATGCTCACTCATCTTGGGCGATAGAAGCGGCAACGGAAGTGACAAAAAATTATTCTCCTTTTGCAATCGAATTGGTTGCACCAAGTATTTCGTCAGCTAATGGCAACGAGTACATTCCTGATGACTCAGTGAAAATCAGAGAGACATTGATGCTGAAAAATAATCCTCATTTAAAATACCTCAACAATCGTGATCATGGTTATTTGTTACTTACTCTTACAGCAGAAAGAATAAGAGCGGAGTGGTGGTTTGTAAACACAGTTAGATTTCCTGATGCGAAAGAGTTTTCTGAAAAACGCGTGGAAGTCAAGCGCGGCACGGTTAAATTCTTACCCTAGATTTTGTATATTCGATATATGTTAAAGGTTAGACTTTTGATCCTTTTCTTGATTGGTTTATGTATTGAAGTCAATGCTCAATTGATTGGTAAAATATTCCCTAACATGACGGCAGAAACGGTGGATGATAAAAAAATTACGCTTCCACAAGATGTGAAAGGTAAATACACACTGCTTGGTCTTGCTTATTCAAGAAAGTCAGAAGATGAGCTAAACACTTGGTTCAATCCAGTGTTCAATACATTCATTCAAAAAGTACAGGGTCAAATGGCGACCTTTAATTATGATGTCAATGTATACTTCATTCCTATGTTTACTGGCATAAATGCTGCCGCTACCGGCACAGCGAAACGAAAGGCAATGAAGAAAGTAGATCCAAAATTATTGCCGTACATTTTGTTTTATAAAGGCGAGTTGAAGAAATATAAAGACGAATTGGACTTTGAAAGCAGAGACATTCCTTACTTCTTCGTGCTCGATGCTGACGGCAAGATTGTGTTTGCAACAGACGGCTCCTTCAGTGATGTGAAAATGGAATCGATTGAAGCTGTTATAGAAAACTAATTTCCTTCCATGAATTCACTTTTCCTTTTTGCGCTAGCACTTGCTCCAGGTGCGGTCATAGGCCTTTATATTTATTTAAAAGACAAATACGAACGCGAACCAATTAGGCTCGTTGTGCTTAGTTTTTTTCTTGGCTTCGGTAGCATAGTTATAACGCTTTTGATAAGCCTTCCAATAAGCAGACTTATCCCGATCGATGATAAGAGCTTGACCGAACAAGCAGTGCACGCATTTTTCTTATTGCTCTGATCGAAGAGTTCAGCAAGTTTATTTTTGTTCGTTGGATTTTATATCCAAACAAAAATTTTAACGAACCATTTGATGGGATTGTTTATGCTGTGAGTGTAAGCCTGGGATTTGCAGGGCTTGAGAATATTCTTTACGTGACCAATAGCCCCGATGGAATCGCAACAGGAATCATGCGCATGTTTACTGCTGTGCCGGCTCACGCAACATTTGCCGTGTTAATGGGCTATTTTTTAGGTAGAGCGAAGTGCGAACCCGGCAAATCGTATTTGGCTTGGTATGGGTTGCTCACCGCCACGCTGTTTCATGGAGCGTATGATTACTTCTGGTTCATTTCATACATCCCAGGTATCTGGACTGGCGCTATTGCATCTTTGATCATAGGATTAGTCCTATCACGTAAAGCCATCAAAATGCACCAACAGGCGTCTCCATTTATATCTGCTTCTGACTCAGTTAATGAAAATAATGAGAGTAAGAATTAATTTTTTCATATGCCAACTATGGCATAATTTTGGAGTGAATTGATCAAATGAGAAAAGTAATTTTTGTAGCGTTTTTGATAGGTGCAGCTACGGTTGGCTATTCACAGAATTTATTCGTGCCAATGAAAAACGCGATAAAGGCTGGTGATGCAAAAGAACTAGCCAAATATCTTAATACAAACATCGATTTGAATTTGGAGGGTGAGTCAAATACCTACAGCAAAGCTCAAGCAGAATTTGTACTTCGTGATTTTTTCAAAAAACATGCGCCTACAGATTTTACAATTGCACACACGGGCTCTTCAAAGGGCGGACTCCAGTTCGCGATAGGCAAATATGTAAGTGGAACAGAGAGCTATGATGTTTTGATGCGCGTTCGCGAAGTGAGCAAAGCCTATCTCATCCACGAGATAAGTTTCACCAAAGAATGACAAGGCCGTCTTACCTTACGGATGAGGCAATTTCAAAATTTATCAAAGCTGCATTAGCTGAGGACATTGGTGAGGGCGACCATTCCACACTCGCCACGATTCCTGCTGAAAAAATTTCGAAAGCAAAATTGCTTGTCAAAGCAGATGGGATAATCGCTGGGATCGAATTAGCCGAAAAAATCTTCAAAGAGGTGGATTCTTCACTGCAAATTGATTTCAATAAAAAAGAAGGCGATGAAATAGTAAAAGGCGAAGTGGCTTTTCAAGTTCGAGGCCATGCAAGATCCATTCTTTCCGGAGAGAGGCTTGTTCTCAATTGTATGCAACGTATGAGTGGGATTGCGACTTATACAAATCATTTGTGTAAACTCATTGAAGGAACCTCCGCCCAACTTTTAGATACAAGAAAGACAACACCCAATTTCAGACTGATGGAAAAATGGGCCGTAGCGATTGGTGGTGGAAGAAATCATCGCTTCGCACTTTATGATATGATCATGCTCAAAGACAACCACATCGATGTCGCAGGAGGAATTAAGAAAGCTGTGAGCGAAGCCAAGAGATATCTTATAGAGAAAAATAAAAATCTAAAAATCGAAGTTGAGACTCGCAATCTTGACGAAGTGAAAGAAGCACTTGATGCTGATTCCGTTGATGTCATCATGCTCGACAATATGAAGCTTGATGAAATGAAAGACGCGGTGCGGTTGATTAACGGAAAATGCAAAACCGAAGCAAGTGGAGGAATCACCGAACAAACATTGCGCTCTGTTGCGGAATGCGGAGTAGACTACATTTCAATTGGAGCACTAACACATTCTGTTAAAAGTTTGGATTTGAGCCTTAAAATTTTCTAAGTGATCGATTCCCGAGTTGAGATAATTTCAAATTTTCAAATCATCGCATCTTCAAATTAATTACTTTTGCCATCCATGGAACTCGAAGACGCACCCAAGCAGCACTATTCAGAAAAGGAAAAGCAACACATTTTCGACAACGAGTTCATGCCCCACATCCACTCGATGTACAATTTTGGATACCGACTTACCCTTGATCGCGATGATGCCAAAGACCTCGTTCAGGACACGTATTTAAAGGCTTTTCGCTTTATAGAATCATTCCAGAAAGGAACTAATGCTAAGGCGTGGCTGTTCCGCATTTTGAAAAACAGCTTTATTAATGATTACCGCAAGAAGAGCAAGGAGCCTTCCAAGGTAGATTATCAAGAAGTTGAAACGTATTACAACTCGGAGGAAGTTGACCGACAGATCACACCTGATTTGCGGGTCGAGAGTTTGAAAGATATGATTGGTGATGAAATCAGCAACGCGCTCAATTCGCTCGATGTTGATTTTCGCACTGTAATTATTTTGTGCGACCTCGAAGGTTTTAAATATGAAGAGATGGCGAAAATATTGGATATACCTATAGGCACTGTGCGAAGCCGCTTGCACCGTGCGCGCAATCTCCTCAAAGAAAAATTGAAGTCGTACGCAAAATCGATGGGCTAGGTGCTGTTCGGATTCATCGTGTTTCCCTATTAACCTT
>JASGIR010000084.1:0-23910 GCA_049840975.1 Cyclobacteriaceae bacterium
TACGATTGGTATGTCAATGAGGTTCCGCCTGCATATACTTGCAGGGTGATTGGTGTTGAATTTTGGCAGACCTCTTGAGAAGATCGAGGCTGGATGGAAATCGTAGTTAGCTATGTTCTACCGTACACCTGGATGTGTGCCATAGGTCGTACCACATAAATTGATGGCCTCCACAAAATAACCAGTGGTTCCTATAGCGGTGTTCTCCAAGAAGTATATGACGTGCCCGTTCCAGCAATCCTTCCGGTGCCCATCATAATAGCCCCACTGAACAGTGGCTGGGTAATAAGGAGAGTAAACCGCCACAGTAAACGGTGTAACAATTCCGTTCTGACACACCACTTGAGGAGTACCAGAGGCTTGGAAGTAAAAGTAGGGCGGACCACCTATCTGTACATTAATAGGTGTGCTCGCAATAGAGTTACAAGCATTGGTAGCTATTGCGTAATAATAAGTTGAACCAACAGTTGCTGTGGATGGTACATACGATATTGATGTAGCACCACTAATGAGAGTGCCTCCGGTGTTGCTATTGGCTGCATTGCTATACCACTGATAGCGTAAAGCTGCTCCGGAAAAATTCATCTCAGCTGTCATGGAGCTTACACTAGTTGCGTTTTGGCAATATGTTGTGTTAGGAGCATAAGTGTACCAGTAAGCTATAGGAGAGTCTGTGTTTACTGCTGCAGACATTGCTGTTGACAGTACCACACGCACCTGTAACACCGACATAATAATAAGTTGTGCCAGCCGAAGTGGTCGGTGGTGAAAATGAAGAAGAATTTGCTCCACTAACAGTTGTTCCTCCACTGTTGCTATTGCTACTATTGCTAAACCACTGATAAGTTAATGGTCCTGCATCCGTTGCTGTCACAGCAATTGTTTGAGTAGCTCCATTCTGGCAGACCTCTTGCGTTGCAATTGGTTGCACTGTAATAGTTGGTGGAGGCATTGAGGTAATCGGTCCCGATACCGCGCTTGTAGCAGAACCACAGGAGTTGCTTACCACTACATAATAATAAAGTGTGCCCTTGCTTGTTGTTGACGGAACATAAGATGATGACGTAGCTCCTGCAACGGATGTTCCTCCCGAATTACTGTTGGCTGTATTGCTGTACCATTGATAGTTAGCACCACCTGAAGCTGACGTCACCACTGATAGAGCCGATGCTGTTCCGTTTTGACAGATCGTTTGTGGTGTTGATGATGGTTGAGTTGCTATTGATAATAAAGAGTTCACGGTAAATGCTGAAATGCTGCTTAATGTCGCACAAGGGCCTGAGTCGCTCACCGAAACATAATAGTAAGTGGTACCAACACTTGTAGAAGCAGGAGAATAAGTGGCAGCGTTCGCACCACCGATGGGAGTGCCCGCGTAACTATTGCTGTTACTGCTATACCATTGATATGCCAATGTTCCGTTTCCGGTAGCTGCTACTGATAGAGTTGCAGGTCCATTCTGGCAGACAGACTGAGTTTGAGGCTGAGTAGTAATGGTTGGAGAAGCATTGACTGTAATCAATCCAGATACATTGCTGGTTACGTAATTACACGAGCCCATAACTACTACATAATAATAAAATGCACTGGTTGAGTTAGTCGGAGGTGTGTATGATGAAGAAGTGGCGCCAGTAATTGGTGTTCCACCTGAGCTGCTGTTGCTGTTAGGAGTACTAAACCATTGATAGGACAGAGAGCCTCCATTTGATGCTGCTACAGTAAGAGGAGTAGATGTTCCATACTGGCAAACCGTTTGAGGTGCCGATGATGGCTGTGTTGTAATTGAAGTGGGTGTAATTACATTAACCGTGAAGACTTGGCTTTTAAGAGTGTTGCAAGCATAGTTCGAGATTGAAACGTAGTAGTAGTAGGTGCCAAGAGTTCCTGACGGTGGGTTATATGCTGCACTTGTCGCTCCTGGAATAGCAGTACCACTATAACTATTGCTAGTACTGCTGTACCATTGATATTGCAGTGAGGTGCCATTAGGTACATAGGCATAAACTGATAGAGCTGTTGTTCCATTTTGACAGAGCGCTACAGGGGATTGTGATTGTGATGACAGAACCGGAACGTAGGGTACTGTTACGCCTACGTTTTGACTAGTTACACTTCCGCATCCATTGCTTACTACAACATTATAAACATGAGCGTTCGCAGGATCATTCCAAGCAACGACCGGATTACCTCTTCCAAATGATACCCAGTTAAGGCCCCATGTCATTGGATTTCCAATAAACCATTCACAATTACTACCAGGTAGATTAGTCCCAACAGTTAACGTACCTCCTTGACATCCGTAGCTTACTGTTGCCTGAGCCGTGATTACAGGAACAACTCCATCAATGGTAACTGTTATAATCTGACTCGTTCCAGAAGTACATGCATCAGTTACAACATCATAGTAATAGAACGTCCCCAATGTAGCGGTTTGTGGATAATAAGTCGCTGAGGTTGCACCAGCAATGGGTGTTCCTCCAGTATTGCTAGCACTTGTGCTACTATACCATTGATGGGTTATTGTTCCAGTACCGCCTGTAATGTAAAAACCCACTGGGCGAGCTGCGCTATTCTGACATTGAGACCAAGAAGGGTTATAATAATCATTTACCGTTAAAGCCTGATTAACAGTTATTGCTCCAGACGAAGTACTCGTAATAGAACCACAGGTATTTGATATTACAACGTAATAGTAAAGTGCTGTGCCAGTAGTAGCAGTGGAAGGAGTATAAGTTGATGCATTTGCTCCACCAACTGGCGATCCACCTGAATTACTATTGACAGTATTGCTGTACCACTGATAGCTAAGAGATGTTCCACTGGCAGCCACTGACAATGGTTGAGCTGATGCAGTAGGACAGATGGCTTGATCAGTAGAAGATGGTTGCGTTACAATGGATGGCGCTGTGCATTGAGCTAAGCTCTCCAGATGTACAATGCAGAAAAAAAAGAAAGCATAACAGTATAGATTTTTTCATTGGGTTTGGGTTTGTGTGAAGCTTTGGAGCCTCTAAAGTATAATGGCTCTACATCTTAATTTGACTGATTTGAGTCTAAACCTTACTACACATAACCTACTCCTTTGTGGGTATGTCTTTTATAAAGACACTAACCACTAACAAGTTGTAAGAATAAAGGCGCAGTTGTAGGTGATTCTCCATCCGATGTAAGTGATATGTTAATTCTGCACAGAGTCTCCGCCTTCAGACCCTGCGATTCTCTGTCAACTAGCTCTAGCTGTCGCAAATATCTCGCTTGTGCCAACTCTAGTAGAAGAGTAACTTCGATTACAAACAAGATCACAGACCACCATGGCAAAACTTGTCTACGGATTGATGCAGTCGCTCGATGGCTACGTTGATCACATGAAGCTTGGGCCGCCCGCGCCTGCAGCCTTTCGTCACTTCTTCGAGCAGATGCGTGGACTCACGGGCCTCATCTACGGAAGCCGCACTTACCAGATTATGCGCTATTGGGAAGAAGACCTTCCCGACTGGGATGCTGACGACCGAGCCTTTGCGCAAGCATGGCGCAGCCAGCACAAGTGGATAATGTCACAATCACTCAAGTCAGTTGGCTCCAACGCTACGCTGGTCGCTGCTGACTTCGAGAAGACGATAAGCAAAATGAAGGCTGAACTCACTGGCGAGATCCATGTTGGTGGACCAACCCTCGCGCAAAGCCTTAGCAAGGCAGGACTTATCGATGAATATCGACTCTACCTTCGCCCTGTAGTGCTTGGCAGTGGCCAGCCTTTCTTTGTCGGCCCACTGCCACAACTCCGTTTAGTAGGCAATGATTTAATCACTGACGACATGATTCGGTTGTCGTACGTTCCTGCTTAATCTCGCTGTTTAATTTCTGTAAATGCTGCGAGCACAAGCGAGACGCTTGCGCCAGGTTAGAATTCTTTACTCAGAAAGTATTTGTAGAATTCTTTAACTTATGATGATGATCAAGAAATGCTTTATCGTAAGCCTGATGATTTTATTCCTTGCGCCAATCATCGATGCTTGCCTTCAAATATCTGTTCTCAGATACATTTTCCCTGAACAATTTGCGTTGGAAGAGTTTGAGTTCTCTGATTTCTATTTTGCCGAAAAGAACGATTCAATCTTAAGTAAAGACGTAACCATAGTAAACATCGGCAATGTTTCAAGAAGAGAAATTGCTGAATTAATTAATAACATAAGTGAAAGTAAGCCAAAAGTAATAGGTATTAACGCATACTTCGACTGCGAAGGCGGTCTAACTGACAGCATCAATTGTCCTCAGCTACTTGATACCATTGGAAATATTAATTTGTCAAATGCAATTAAGAAAGCTAAAAATGTTGTGCTGATAAGTAAGCTATTGCAAACAACAGCTTCATTAGATTCTGACAAATATGATTCCATTGAATTCTCGGACAAACCTTTCTCAGGTTATGCTCGAAATGGTTTCGCAAATCTTCCGGTTGCTATAAAGGAATCAAAGTACAACTTCAATATATGCAGAAGCTTTTATCCTTCATTTAAAGTCAATGGTGTCACTCAGTATTACTTCGCTATTGAAATGGCTAAAGCATATGATTCCATAGCAACTTCTAAATTCCTTGCCAGAGGTAACGAGGAAGAAATTATTTCCTTCTCGGGAAACATCAACTATGACATGGGCTTCCCAATAAAAGAGTTTAAAGGCATTTATAAAACGTATGATGTCGCTGAGGTCTTGGAAAAGAGATTTGATCCCGCACTCATTAAAGATAGAATTGTAATAATCGGATATCTTGGAGATAAGATAAGTCTATTCCTCGATGACTTCGGGTTTTATACTCCTTTGAACAAAAAGCCACTGGGCCGGTCCGTTCCTGATATGTACGGCACAACAATCAATGCCAACATAATTTCAATGATATTGAAAGATCAGGTAATAAACGTTTTGCCAAACTTAGTAGAACTCTTGATTGCATTTGCAATCTGTATGATTCATGTCTTCTTCTTGATAAGAATAAACCAATATTTTGAAAAGTGGAATGAAGTGCTTTCTGCCACTCTCATCGTTTTGATGTTGGGACTTTTTGCATTTCTAAGAATAGAACTATTCAACTACAGCATTAAGGCCAGTTTTGCTCTTACCCTAACCTCTCTCGCAATTTCTGGTATTACCTTATCCATATACAATAATCTTTATCGATGGTGGAGTAAAATCCCTGAAAGACCAATCAGTCCATTATTCGATTATGTATTTTATTCTATTGTCATTATGCTTTTCTCAGTTTCATTCACAATGGAAAACCCGGTTAGATTTTTCGGGTTCTGCTATTTTATGCTTCTAATCCTAAGCTTAATTCTCTATGGCCTTTCAAAGTGGAGAAAACTCAACGGAGAAAAAACATTTTTGACATTCTTAATTGTAGTGCTGCTGAGCGGAAGCCCACTGGTAAGCATATTGGAGTCATTAAATTAAGAGTTACTACGCCCAAGTCTAGCGCACACCATCACATATCTTGAAGACTTGGGAGATTGTAAAAAAATATTTTTTTGAAGACGTTCTGATTGCCCCGTTTTCTTGACTTCAAAACTTAATTAGGAGTTTGACCTATCAATTTACCTCGGTTTAAGGCATAAGTAATAGCTTTCTTCCTAACCCAAAAACTTATGAAAAATTTAATCTTGTTCTGTGTTTCTATCGCCTTGGTTGGCGGTATGTTAATTCTTCAAAGTTGTAAGCCAAGCAAGGCTGTCGTTGACTGCAATACAATAGAAAAATTCGAATCGAGGAGTGGTGTTCTCAATGTGAACGGATTTAAACTTGGTGATGTAGTTATGTTGAATACAACTGCTAAGACTGCCAATTTCCTTCTAGATGTTCATAACCCAACGATTTCAAATGCATCAGCTAAAATTGATACGATGACCTTGCTGACAAGCACTGACTTTTCGGTTACCTTCTCAGGAGACATAACTTCAAGTGCAGCTTTACAGGTACAGGCAAAGACCTATATTTCAAATAACTCGATGTTTTCAATTACTAATTCATTCCGTAAGAACTTAGTTAATGCACTAAATGATATTAATGGAGATCAACCAAGTAAGGCTACAATCAAAGCCAGTTCAAAGGCAAATATTGTCTTTATGGTTGTAAGTGCAATTATGTACGGAGACTCGTTTCAATTTCAATTGAGAAAACAGGTTGGCGTTGGCGCAAGTGCATCTGCAACTTTTGGAAAGTATACTTTGGATGTTCAGTATGGCTGTCAAGGTGGAATTAATATCAAAGCAGCTACAGGTGGCATTTTCTATAAACCATTGTTTTTTGTTTTGGATGCGAACGATCAGGCAGTCGCTTATACGGCTACTGTAATTGATCTAAAGGAATACAATATGAACTATGGTCTTAGATAGTCTGATATGAAAGTTTACGATAAAACTGTTGTTGCAATTAAAGGTGCTGCCCAAAGAGGTAAGAGCGGAAGTGCAAGGGAGTTCGCTATGCAGGTTGCAAGGAAGTACCCTCATGATGTTTTGGTCTCTACGATGCAGCAAGGCGTTACTGATTTTAGATTAGTAATCAGAATAAAGAAACTTGTAGTAGCCATCGAGACACAAGGTGATCCCGGAACTGATCTTGCTGGTAGATTGAAAGATGTAATTTCGAATTACAAGCCTGACATACTTGTGTGTACTTGTAGGACAAGAGGTGATACCCTTGAAGCTGTAGAAAACTTAAAAAGAAATTATCAGGTAATTTATACTTCAACCTACTCCTGCTCTCGATCAAGATATGATAGCGCATCTGAATGAATTGAAGGGTAAACACATTATCGATTTATTGGAGAACTTTAATCGCCTATTTTAAGAAAATTGAGACTTACCTTTTAAATGAATTTCTCTATATCGATAAAAATGAAGGACAATATATGCCAATTAGATTAGGAGACTCTGTTGTGGCGGAAATGGGCGAAAACAATTTCGTTACAGGTTCGTTCGTGGGAGTCATTTTGGAGAACAATGAAATATTAATCTTAATAAGACGGGAAGGAAATAATCGGAATGAGAAATTCCCGATTGCTTTGGTTCACGGATTATCACCAGATTCATTTTTCAATAATGACTTTGGTCGACATATAGTCATAGGTATATAGATGCTTACTTGGTTTGACAAAAGGTCTCCGTAAATGGAGACCTTTTTTACTCATATAAAGGCATTACTCATTACTCCCACCACTGGCGCAAGCGTCTCGCTTATGCCAACTCTATCTCCGCCCTGACACTCTACGAACTTCACACTTCACAATCGTTTTGCCAAATTGAAACCCACTACTGGCGCAAGCGTCTCGCTTGTGCCAACTCTAATTCCAATATCCGTCCTTACACTCTACGATTTTCACCATGAACTTCACACTTCACAACCGCTTTGCCAAATTGAAACTAAGAGTGAGAGCACAAGTAAGACGCTTGAGATAGTTTAGTTTTATTTTTGGATCCATCTTTTTGATTGCTTATCACATTCTCGAAGAATATCATTGGCAGAATCTAGATAAGCTTCAGTCCATGTCTGATTGCACACACAAATAATGTCTCCATTTGCCCATTTATAGTAATAATTGCTTTCAGTGTACTTACTTTTTACAGATGGTTCGCCATACTTAGCTATCAATCCACCTACCAATTTGTTTCTGTCGTGCACAATCATTTTGATCAGCCTGTTTCTATAAAATATCAAGTAAAGTCCTTCTACTTCGGCTCCGAGGATTTGCGCCCTTGGAAGAAAAAATACTCTTGAGTATTTACATGAATGAGAATATGGATCGTTTGATTGCTCATTAATTGTATCGTAGCTTATTTCTATGATCATATCATCCATTTGGCCTTGCGTTGCTATGTAGAGCCTATGACTACTATAAGACTTGACGATCTTAAGATTGTTATCCTTGGCTAGACTGTCGATAAATCCTACTGTTGTTTTGTTGATTTTGAATTTATCTAACCCATCGATTTTGAGTTGAGCAAAACTCTGAATGGAAATTAAAGAGAGAATCAGAATCTCTTTCATTTAGCTATTATTAAGATTCATTTATTCCTTACAAGCTAGCGCAAGCCTTGCGCTAGTTGGGGAGACGCTTGCTCTAGTTTATAGGGTTCACACTTTATATTTAGTTATGTCCAACAAGTCGTCTTTGTCATTCTTAGGTTGTTGTAATAGAAATTTTTTGTCCCGTTGGTGAATCACAACATGCCCAGTACATTCTGTCCTCGTTCTTAGTTGCCCACATTTTCTGAACTAATGGCAAGAACTCAGAAAATGGTATTAAGAATGTATTATCAGCTGAACCACAACCGTAAGCCACATAAGCATTTGCGAACTCTCCCAAAAATTCTTGTTGGTGTGGGTGAAATGCAAACCAATACTTTTCATTTTTTCCTTGCTTGTGTGCTTTTGATATTGCACAAATTAGCCCAATGGTCTTTTCTTTATTTGTAAATGCGATTCTCGTTTGCTTAATAAAATTGATTCCTAATTTTTTCTGAATACGAACTAGACAGTTATCATGAAAATTAACTGGAGTGAACTTTGGTTCCTGTCCTTTTACTTTTTTGTCGGTAGTTTCTACAATCTCGACTTCTGCTCAACAGGCTCGTCTAATTGTAAGTCCTTAGAGGTAACAAATATCAAATCAATCAGCTTGTCAATACGTGTATACTCTTTTGGTTTTAACAACTCATTGATTTGTTGAATTGTTTTAGTATGATTCAATGTCTCTTTTAGAGTCAGGAGATTTAGTAAAGAGTCAGTGCTTATGAGTCGAATGTCCCATGCGTGTTTTGAGCCCCTTATTTGAGCTTCTAAGTCACCGGTGTCTTGTTGGCCTACAACTATTAAAATTGAGGATTTATCTTTTGAAACTCGGTCTTGCTCAATCATTTTTAGTCGGTATGTTGCAATAGTGTCCAAATTTATTCGGTAGGCATCAGTCGTTTTAACTTCTAAAACTATACTATGTCCTTCTTTTCGAAGTCCAAATCCCGTCAAATCCGATGTCCTTTTGTTTCCCTCTATAGAGTCCGGATTCCGTATTGAAACCGAGTCTTGCTCCGATTTGATTAATTACATCTTGAAGTGCAAATCCTCCGTCTTCAAATTTGTCAGTTAGGCAACTGTCGGCAAATTGTGACAATATTTTAGATGGCACTTGGTCAAGAAGTTCACGGAACTCTGCCGAAGTTGAATTCCCGTCTTTTAGTCTACCATCACCAGCGAATGAAAGAATCTGTGACAAAGTCTTCGTCTCAAAGAACTCTTCTGCTCTTTGTCCAGAGTTCTGTTATTGTACTCATTTATTCGTGGTCAAATCTTTTTTTAAAAATGTTTGTGGTCAACGTCTATGTATGCAGAGCTGGGAATAGGAGGGCTTAAAAACGTAGCACAGCAAAATGCTAGGCCCGACCATCCCGAAATTGTCAACTGTTACTGAACTAAATTAAGAAAATACTCTTGATACCTATACTCAACACCCATTGCATAAACATTTTGTTGGCGGTAGTTATTCTCCTTCTTTATCTTCAACAGTATCTTTCTCCGTTGATTTTTCCACTTTCTCGGGCTGTTCTTGTTCCACCTGTTACTCTCATAAGAAACGAAGAATATATTTTTGCTAAACCTCAAAAAAAATTCAAAGTGATCGGTGAACAGAAGTAGTATTCTAAAGAATAGAAGCCTACTTCATGGATGCTGATTTTTGTCTTTTATGGAGTTAATGTTTTAATGTTTTGTTTTTCAAAAGCATTTGCGCCAAAATTTTAAAACAAATAAATTCAATGAAGATTTTTATCAAGATATCGTTTGTCGCTTTAGTAGTTCTAACGTTCAATTGCAGCAAGTCAAATACAGGCCCTTCAATTAATGGCAAATGGATTAAGATGTCTACAGTTATAACCAACTGTGATGATAGTAATAACAACAAAACTATTACCTGTACTTCGGACTGCGATATCGTAACGTTTTCTTCTGGTACCTTCACTGTGAGTAATAGTTCAAACCCCACAGGAAATTCGGGAACTTATTCGATAAGCGGCAATAAAATTACAATCAATACGGGAAGTTCGAATCCGGAAATATGGCAGCTTTTCTTTGTCGGGAAACACCTTGGTAATAATAGCCCCCCCTCGGGATGGTGTCGGATGCATTTTCACAAACACATTTCTAGAAAATAAATATCTAATTAAATTTTTTAGCGCAAGTGCCCTTAGAGATGCTTGCGCTTTTTTTTGTTACACAATTTCAGGATGTTTAAAAGAAGAGGGGCACAAGCGAGTCACTTCTTCTAGAGTTAGTGTGTTTTTAGCAATCCAAATTAGGGCAGGCCTAATCGCAAATAATTGGTCATTAAGGCAAATAAGGGCGAAGAATTCGTCCCTCAGCTTTTGATCATCCCCTTATCCTTGGGCCGATCCAGCTTATTCAGCTGTTGGTTGATCAAATCTATGCGAATTAAAAAATTCAATACCAGTGCATCGCGCACATCTTGCGTAGGGCGCTTCTTCAGTTGGTCTTTCAGCACCAGATACATCGCGTCAAGCTTCTTAAGGTTCTGTGTAATCTCGTCTTCGTCAACATCTACCTGCGCTTCATACAGACTGATCAACTTCATCTTCTCAGATATCTGCGAGCTGTAGTACATCTCCAAGTCAGAGAAGCCCTGCATCTCGGCTACTTCCTTTTTATTGGGCACAGCATAATTCTTAGTCACCAAAAGATAGGACGACAAGCCCAACAGTATCAAAGCGGCAGCGCGCCAAAACGAAACCGAGTTCAAAACCATCAGTTTCGGCTGTCGAGGCCGCGCTCCTATTATTTTTTCCCACGCACCTTCCGGGGCATTGTGTGAATCAAAACGCTCACGGTTCTCATTCACGAAGTCTTTAAGCGAATCTTTCATAATCTCCTTCTAAGATTTCCTTTAACTTTTTCTTCGACCTGTTGTACTGCGACTTCGATGTCGATTCCGAGATCCCCAAAATCTCACCAATCTCGCCATGATCATAACCTTCCAGTAAGTACAGCGATAAAACAACGCGATAGCCATCGGGTAATTGCTCAATCGCCTTCTTCACTTTGTCCACTTCAAAAGGATAGCCCTCAAACTCATCGGCCACTATCTCTTCTTTCACATCAAAGCCTTCGGTTTCGGGCATTCTTTCAAAACGCCTTCTCCGTACCAGGTTGATTGCCTTATTTACAACAATCCGCTTAAGCCAAGCGCCAAAGGCAGCATCACCACGATAGGATTCTAAGTTACCAAAGGCACTTATAAAAGAGTCTTGGAGCACATCTTTGGCCTCATCGGCATTGTTCACAATCCGGTAGCCAATGTTGTACATAGCCCGGCTGTAAAGCTTATACAGTTGATGAAATGCGCTGCTATCGCCTTCGCGGCAACGGGCAACGAGTTCATCTACCTTATGTTGAGCCGCGTACTCCAAACACTTCTATTCTATTAAAGACACGCCTTTAGTTAAAAGGTTGCATCATCACTTCAACTTGGCTGCATTTTCTTTTGCAGGACCGAAATCAGGGGCTATTGCAAGGGCCTGATTGAAGAAATTCTTGGCTCCAACTTTATCGCCCTGGTCTTGGGCAACCAACCCCTTAAGGTTGAGTAAGGCCACGCGCATGGCATACTCTTTTGCTTTATTGTCAGCGCCAGTGTAGTTCACTTTTAGCTTCTCTACTTGTGGGTCTGCCAAAAGAATGTCAATAGAGGTGGAGCTTTCTTTATAACGTTTCAACTGATATTGAAGAAATGCCATCTTATACAGTGTGGCAGGCTCATTGCTGAGCAGATACAAACTCTCGTAGTTCTGAAGTGCACGGTCTGCAGCACCAATATTTTCATAGCCAATGGCCGAGATGCTAAGAGCGCCAATATTTTTCGGATTCCTTCTCAACAATTCTTGTGACACCAACACAGCTGAAGGATATTTTTGATTCTGATAATAGAAAGACGCTAGCTCATAGATCAATGAATCGTTTCCAGGATTTTCGATGATCAGATCATAGAGTGCATCTTTAGCTACATCGTAGTCGTTCCACTGCAATGCCGTTTGATATTTAATGGCGAAGTGACGTATGATCGGATTTATCTGAGGAACGGTGTCTTTCGGCTGCTCCACTGGCTTGGGTTGTTGAACTGCCTGTTGTTGTTGCTGTGCTTCTTGCTTAGCAGGCTCCGCCTTTTCATTTTTCTTTTTCTTTTGAGACCATGCAAATGGAGAAATCAAAATAAATAATAGAACGAGTATCCTTTTCATTGTGTTTATTGGTTTACATTTTGTTTAGTCAATCCTTTGTCTTTCGCGATTTTCATTAAAAGCTCCATGGCTTCTTCTCGCGAATTTTTTATTTCTCCTTCAAGAATAGCATCCTTGATGTGCTCTTTGATATCGCCAATGATTTTGCTTCCGGGCAAGTTGAACATTTGCATAATCTCATCGCCAGTAATGGGCGGCTGAAAGTTTCTGATGTGATCACGCTCTTCCAATTCAATCATCTTCTTTTGAACTCGCTCAAAGTTGTTCAGATACTTTGCTACTTTCTCTGCATTCTTTGAAGTGATGTCCGCACGACACAATACCATCAGTGCGTCCACATCATCACCTGCTTCAAAAAGCAATCTGCGCACAGCAGAGTCAGTTACTTCTTTTACTAAAGCGATGGGACGTAGGTGCAAACGAACAAGCTTCTGAACGAAAGTCATTTTCTCATTCATCGGAAGTTTCATTCTTCTGAAAATTCCGGGAGTCATCCGCGCTCCACGATCTTCATGTCCATGAAAAGTCCAACCGACCTTCGGTTCAAAACGTTTAGTTGCAGGCTTTGCAATATCGTGGAGGATGGCAGCCCAGCGGAGCCACAAATCATTTGATACTTTCGATACATTGTCAAGTACTTGTAGCGTATGATAGAAATTGTCTTTGTGCGCCTTATTGTCGACATACTCCACACCCTGCAGGGCAACCATTTCTGGAAAAAACTCTTTGAGCAGTCCGCTATGGAAAAGTAATTTGAACCCATACGATGGCACAGGCGACAAAATGATTTTGTTCAGCTCGTCTGTGATTCTCTCCATCGACACAATCTTTAGTCGCGAAGTGCTTTTAGCGATAGCTTCAAACGTATCGGCTTCAATATCGAAGTTGAGCTGCGAAGCGAATCGGATGGCACGCATCATTCTTAAAGGATCATCCGAAAAAGTGATTTGAGGATCGAGCGGTGTTTGTATTATTTTCTTAGCGAGATGGGCAACTCCTCCAAATGGATCTATCAAGTCGCCATAATTTTTTTTATTGAGGCTGATCGCCATTGCGTTGATAGTAAAATCTCTGCGCTTCTGGTCGTCTTCTAAAGTCCCATCTTCGACAATCGGTTTTCTAGAATCATCACGATAAGATTCTTTTCGCGCCCCGACAAACTCCAGGTCATAATCCCCATACTTAACTAATGCGGTCCCGAAGTTTTTGAAAGTAGTTACAGGTACATTGCCCAATTCTTTTCCTACGGCTTCGGCCAAAGCAATACCACTGCCAACGCACACGAAGTCGATGTCTTTACAAGGACGTTTCAGTAATAAATCACGAACGTATCCACCAACAGCATAGGTTTCGTATCCCAATTTTTCCGCTACAGCGGAAACGGTCTTAAAGGCAGGAACCAACGATAAATCTTGACTGAAATTCATTTAATCTAAATCCACGAGTCTTTCAAACCGACAAAGGTAATGAGAAATGAGATAGTGACTGAAAATAAACAGCCCCATGAAAATTATTCACGGGGCTGTCAAAGTGTTTCCTTTTTACTATCACTCGTGGCCAAGGATTTTTGCAATCCATGCCAGCACTAGTGCAGATACGATGAAAACCATATGGATAATGATTTCAAATTTTAATGCATCAAATTCTTTTGTAGATGTTGAAGAATGGATGTCGATAAATGTTTTCAGTAAGTGTACACCTGAGATTGACGCCAGTGAAGTAGCCAATTTTACTTTTAATCGATCAGCATCGAGACCATCGATCCAATGAGGTCTGTCTTCTTGTTCATCAAAATCAATGCGGCTAGTGAAGATGGAATACCCACCGATGATTACGATTACCAACAGGTTCATCACCATCGAAATATCTATCAAACCGAGTATCGAAAGCATTACAGTCACTTCCGTCCATGCTTGTAAGTTCATGGCAAGCGTAAGAAGCTCATCTAGAAATTTATAAACATAAAAGCCAGAAGCCACGATGAGGCCGACATAAATGGGAGCCTGAGTCCAACGAGAGGCAAAAATGCTCCACTCGATGATATTCTCCATTACTTTATTGACGCTTCTCCAAATACCCATAACTATAGAATTTTAAGTATGAAGCAAATAAACAAAAAACCCTGAATTTTTCAGGGTTTTTTGCGGTCCGGACGGGACTCGAACCCGCGACCTCCTGCGTGACAGGCAGGCATTCTAACCAGCTGAACTACCGGACCAAATAAACAGGGCGCAAAGATAACTTTGCAAACGTGTAAACCAAAAAAATTAAAGCGAATTTTCGCAATAGCATTCCCTATTTGGCCTTTTGGATAGCTTTTGCGTGCACTTGGCTCAGCAAAATCAGACCTATAATAAAGTATAATGCCAAGGCCAAAGTACTATTTCGCATGCTTCCTGTAATATGTTCTATCAATCCATAACTGAATGTTCCGAATACAAGTGACAAGTTGAATGTCACATCAAAAAAACTAAAATAAGATGCATGCTGAATAGAAGTCTGCGGAATAAGTTTTGAATAGGTCGCTCTCGACAAAGCTTGAATTCCGCCCATCACCATGCCCACGGCTAGCGCTAGTCCATAGAATTCATACTCGTTGGTGGTAAAGTAGGCAGCAATACAGATCACTATCCAAATACATATCATGGTAGTTAAAACAAACTTGTTTCCACGTTGCTTTGAAAAATTAGCAAATAGATTAGCTCCAACTGCCGCTACCAATTGTATTAGCAACACTGTGCCAATCAATTTTTCAGAAGGAAGTTTAAGTTCTTTTGCTCCAAAAGAAGCAGCTAAATACATCACTGTCTGCACGCCCATGTTGTAAAAGAAATAAGCGATGATAAAAAATTTGATATCGCGATTTTCTTTCATCTCACGCCATACTTTGGAAAGTTCTTGATAACCCTTTAGCAATTTTTGTTTACCCGGATTTTGGTGAAACGGATTATCAGGCAGACGTGAAAAAGGGATCTGTGCAAAACCAATCCACCAAAGACCAACAAGTAAGAATGAAAAACGAGTGGCAACGCCATCATTTGGGAAACCAAAAGTTGTTGGTGAGAGAATGAACACCAAAGCAATCACCATCATGATCACGCTTCCATAGTATCCATAAGAATAACCTCGTGCACTTGTCTTGTCATACATATCTTCTGATGCGATTTCTGGAAGATAGGCATCATAAAAAACCAAGCTTCCGGAATAACCAATGCTAGCCAATACGGAACAAAGAATACCCCATTGTAAAGTAGTCTGACGTGAAGAAATAAAAACCCATACATGAAAGCCCACCCGTATAGCAGAAGAGTTTCATGAAAAATTTCTTGTTGCCTGTATAGTCAGCTAATCCTGAAAGCAAGGGTAAAAGAGGGGCAATGATCAAAAACGAGAACGATAATGAGTAAGACAATAAAACAGTGTTACTTAATTCGAAGCCAAGAAAGTTTACGATATCACTTCCATCAGGACCTGTTGTCATCGCTTGATAATAAACAGGAAATATTGCCGATGTGATAACAAGTGAGTAAACAGAATTAGCCCAGTCATACATACACCAAGCGCGCACTGTACGTGGGTTGTTAAGTGTGATCTCTGTCATGAAAATAAAATCAAAGTGTCCAACTATTTTTGACTTGCAAGATATTCATTTCGGATGACGCTCGCCATCTTGTGATTCCCCGAATGACTCCATCCTGGTGGCATTATAATATAGAGTAGTTTATTCTTCAACCCTGGCGCTGTAACGATATCTTTCCATAAATAATAGAACTCACCGAAATAGACATCCCAAAAATTCTTGGCGTTGATAGTCCGGGTAACTCCGTATTCAATTGGAATATGTTTCTCTTCCAACTGATGTGTTCTGAAAACGAGATCCCACACATTTAACAAGTTGCAAAAGTTAGTGTCCATGTACAATGGGTTTTTTGCGTGGTGAACCCTGTGATGAGAGGGCGTGAGAATAAATTTCTCCAAGAAACCAAAGCGAGCATCTTTCATAAAATTCTCTCCTACATGGATAAAGCCACCCCATGTTCCGTCAATGAATATGATCGCAAACAACATGACAGGCGGCACACCCAACAACATGCAGATTGAAGTGCGGATGAAATCAGCATAAGGAGCTTCCAAAATAAAATGAGCATAGGTGACAGAAAGATTCATCTGCTCAGACGCATGATGAGTAGAATGCAGACACCAGAACAAACGCACCTTGTGAGCGAGATAGTGATAAACAAAATGCGAGAACTCCCAAGCGATATATCCTAGAATAAAACCATACCATGTCAAAGGGAGAGAGAACAAATTCAGTGGTTCAAAAGTGCCAATGCAGAAAGCAAGCACCCCGAATGAAATGTATCGTCCGACAATTCGATTGAAGACATAAATAAAGAATGGAATTTTATACTCGGCTGCATGAAATTTCCGGTGTGCGAAAGCCATTAACATCTCAACGACTATAATAAAAGGAATTAGCGGAGCAATCGCTGTTGTTATTCCTCCCCAGGTCTTGAGTGAACTGTAATTCCCTGAATTGATTAAGTCGATTAATCCGTTAACAGAAAAGAAACCCAGGATTTCATCTTTGAGTAAGCGTAAGATTTCCATTTGCAGTCATTGTAGATAACTGCAAGTCAATATAGGTTCGTTTTTTGAATTATTTAAAACAGTAGTTCTATCAACGCTTCTTCGCGGAAGCCGTTGGTGAATTCATACTCGCGAGTTCTTTGTCTGTAAAAGTGATATACTCACTCCTGGTCTTCACTTTGATATCGTCAATTTTTGGAGCATAGCTCTTCGGGTCAAAGATGACAACGATCTGAACGTAATTGTAAGTGTTATTCTGGTTAGGAGACATGACACCATATGTGAGCTTCACTACTCTTTGCCTTTCACCTTTCAAATCTCGGTTGACAATTGCTTCATTTCCCTTACCCGACATAATATCTGGCTTCATTTCCTTCGGAAGATTGGCAACGAATTTGTCAGAAAGAGCATTGATCGCATTATTGGTCAAAGAAGATTGATCAGAGATGGGGATGGTAGCGATTGTTTGCTTCTTTAGGAAGAGAGCTTGACAACCCTTTGCGACATTGATGTATTGGTTCGCATTTTTTTTCCGATCCACATTTGTTTCTTGCAGAATAAACTTCTGAGCAAACCCATGCTGACCTAAAGCTAGTACCAACCATAGCACAAGGGGCGTAGACTTTTTCATAGACAGGTATGAAATTAGTTTTAGAACCAGATGATTGAAATGAGCTTGCGATGAGACGCCTAAAATGGCTATAAAGAGTCAGGGTAATAGCCAAATGCCTTGAAATTTGGCGGGGTGCTCAATTATGTATTTCTTTGTGCTCTTTTTTTGGAGAGGTGTCCGAGTGGTTGAAGGAGCACGCCTGGAAAGTGTGTTTACCTGCAAGGGTAACGCGGGTTCGAATCCCGCTCTCTCCGCTGAAAAACTAGATTGCTACAGCTCATCATTTATTTATTCGCTTGGGCTAATTGGCGGATGGTTCGCGGTATTGGCGGACTACAGTTCTTATATGTCCTTTTATTTTTAGGCATAGTCCTAGCAATACTTAAAACCATTCAATTTTTCTCTGACAGGAAAAAGAAAGTCAAAAACTTCTAGTATAGTTTAATGTTGCTGTTATCTCTGTGAATGCCGATTGATTGGAAGCTCCATTGAACTTTCGAGTAGTGTTCACAGCCAATGAAAGAGACTGACGGCCTGACGAACTTTTTGATTTAGGTGAATAATTCATATTTATTCTGCCATTCAAAATTGAGGCCGTTTTTGATACACCAGATGTTTCTGTTTGATTATAAGTTGTAGTCATTGACATGCGTAATGTCTTTTCAAATAATGATTTAGTGACAGTCAGACTAGGCCCCCAAAAAATTGTACCTATACCAGAAGCATACGTTTTATAAAAATTACCTGAGATAGCCATTGTTAAATTGGATGGTGTGAAGCCGTAGCTGTATGAAACGTTGGTGCTAGTGAAATCTGATTTTTGTGTAGTGCGCGTGTTGGATGCGCGATCATCTGCGTTCTGAAAACTGATGTTTAGCAAAATGCTCTGCGGGTTAATTTTCGCGCCAAGCATTCTCATTATAGTCGAATTCAATGACTTACTAATTTGATAAAAATTCAGAGTATCCAATTTGTTTTGAAAATATGGATCGTTGTAGCGTTTTACTTTGGTGTATGAAGAGAAGTTTGAATAGCTATTTGTAAAACTCCATTTCTCATTAGGAACGAAATTAATATTTGAAGCACTAACAGTACGAGCTGTGGTAGAAGCTCTTGAGTTATCAAGATTGTTATTTTGCAGGCCTATATTCGCTGCAATGTTCAGTTTTCCTTTTAACATCTTTAGCATCGGTGCAACGGTGAAGTTTTGTAAATCGTTATTGAAGAAGTAAGCACCGAGTGTTTGATATTCTGGAGCTACGCGCTCATATTTAAATTGAATGGTGTACCAGTTCGCTTGGTAGCCGAGACTTGCATTTACGGCATCATAGTATCGACTAGTGCTATTCTCTGGCAGGAGCCTTTGAATAAAATTGGACGAAGATTTAATTCCAGTTGAATCTCCTTTCGAGTTAGCGCGGATGTCATGGTTTAATACTGATACTGCATATTCAACATCAACAAAAAAACGTTTTAAGAAGCGTTTTTTCCCTTGGGCACCTATCACAATATTCTGCATCGGAGTAAGGGAAGGATTGGGAAGAGTGAACGGTATTGAGTTAGGATCATCTTTGGCAGTAAAAATAGTAACGTGTAGTGCATTGCCATTTTCTTCATAGCCTAGTTTTAATCCGCAACCGATCCGCTTGTATGATGCACGATAGTTTTGCGCAGTGTCCGTGAGACTGTATGGCACAGCCTGCTTAAGTCTGCCATACATTGCTGACACACGCCACTTGCCTGGGGTTAACTCAATTCCTCCTCCGAAAAATACATGCCCAGCAAGCGTGTATCGTGAAAAGGTCATCGAGTTGAAGCCGATGTAAGTCTTCACCCACTTATACTGTGGAGCAAAACTAACTTGATTAAATGGCTGACTATAGCTGCTATTGACATTGCTGTAACTGAATGAGAATGGAGCGCTGTAGCCAAATAAATTTAAATTTAGACTTCCCGTGAGAAACCAGTTAAACGGATCTCTTCTTTGTGGTATACCTAAGGCCAAATAGCTCACTGAACTAAAATTGACTGAGCCACCCATCTTCACTCCGTTCTTAAGACCGAGTTGTTCAAGATTTTGAGAATGGAGTATTGAAGGTATTAAAACGCAAACTAAAAGAGATATAAAATATAAACTCAATTTCATTTGATTTCGGTTTGCCTCGGATTTGTTAGCACTTAGAGCTTTCAAATATTTTTCCGAAATCTTGAGAAACCTATAATGTAAATTGTAGTAAATGTTTGATGACTCTACCTCAAAAGATTTCTAATTGGATTAGTAAAGTTGGAGATGATCAAGCATTGGAAAAACCAGGATAGGTGTGCTTGCCAAGAATTGATCATGGCGAATTACTGAGAAGGCACTCAGTCCTATTCGGTTTCTAAAACGAAGTTTTCTTTTTTTGAATCAAGAAGCTTTCCTTCTTCACATTTCAAGATACGAGCAGGAAACTTTCTAATGAGCCCATAGCTGTGAGTAGCCATTAGAATAGCTGTGCCGCTTTTGTTGATTTGCTGAAATACTTTTAAGATTCCATTCGAAACCTCAGGATCAAGATTTCCAGTTGGTTCGTCCGCAATCAAAATAACTGGTTCATTGATCAACGCACGCGCAATGACAACCCTTTGTTGCTCGCCTCCAGAAAGTTGGTGAGGCATTTTTTTCTCAACTGACCCCAGACCAACTTGCATCAATACTTCGGCCAAACGGTTTTTCATTTTGGCGCTGTCTTTCCAGCCTGTAGCTTTCATGACGAATATGAGATTCTCAGCAATTGTTCTGTCTTGCAGCAATTGAAAATCTTGAAAGATGATTCCCACTTTTCTGCGCAACATTGGGATATCCTTGCTCTTGATGTCACGGATATTAAATCCAGCTACATCGATATCGCCTAATCTAAGTTGTAGATCAGCATAAAGTGTTTTTAACAAAGAAGATTTTCCTGAGCCAGTTCTGCCGATGATGAATACGAATTCTCCTTTTTCCATTTCGAAAGAAATGTTTTCAAGGACAGGATTGTTTGCTTGAAATATTGATGCCTCGAGTACACGTAAAACCGGATCGGAGGAGAATGCCATCTGACTAAAACTATTTAACCGTTAGCTTTTTTATGATCAGCCAGGAATTTTGCTAGCCCACTGTCTGTAAGCGGATGATTAAGTAAATCGGTAATTACTTTCAATGGACATGTCGCTACATCAGCACCGATTTCCGCGCACTTAATTAAATGCATGGTGTGGCGTATGCTTGCGGCTAGTACTTCCGTTTTATATCCATAATTGTCGTAGATCAATCGGATTTGAGAAATCAGTTCGAGTCCATCTTGAGAGATATCATCCAATCTCCCTATGAAAGGAGATACATAACTCGCGCCAGCTTTAGCGGCAAGTAATGCCTGTCCCGAAGAAAATACTAGTGTGCAATTCGTGCGTATTCCCTCACTTGAAAATTTCTTGATTGCTTTGACACCGTCTTTTATCATTGGAACCTTAACCACAATTTTATCATCGATTTTGGCAAGCTCTTTTCCTTCGGCTATGATGCCATCGAAATCAGTAGAGATTACTTCAGCGCTCACATTGTTATCGACAATATTGCAGATGGCTTTATAATGAGCCCGGATTTTTTCTTTTCCGGCTATTCCTTCTTTAGCCATTAGCGATGGGTTGGTTGTTACACCATCAAGTACGCCCAAATTGTATGCTTCGGTGATCTCATTCAGATTAGCAGTATCGATAAAGAATTTCATTGTAGTGGTTTTGCTGCAAAGCTAAAAGATTTAGCCGTTGTTATCTTACTTTTAAACTTCGTTTTTCTTAAAACATTGTGGTAAATCGCACCGTTATTAGTGCCTGTATTTAGAGAAATCACATGAAGCTTCATCTACTGTTTTTGCTACCATTCTTCTTCATCTGTTCTTTTTCCCAGGGTCAGTCTAGGAATACGCTGAGCGGGTATATCAAAGACGCTAGGGATGGGGAGGCGCTTATCGGAGCCACTCTCTTTATTAAAGAATTGAATTCGGGTGTAGCTGCCAATGCGTATGGATTTTATTCCATCACGGTTCCCTCTGCTACTTATACGGTCGTCTACAGTTTTGTTGGATATGAAAAAATTGAACAAACAGTTAATCTGAGTAGTGATCAGCGAATCGATATCGAGTTAAAAGAAGTAACACAACAACTTCAGGAAGTGGTTGTAAGCGGCAGGGACGATGCGCTTACTAAAGTGCAAAACACAGAAATGAGTACAGCCGAACTTGATATAAAAACGATTAAGAAAATGCCTTCTTTTCTGGGTGAAGTTGATGTTATCCGATCGATCCAGTCTTTGCCAGGGATTAGCACCGTTGGCGAAGGAGCTTCAGGCTATAACTCTCGAGGCGGTAGTGTTGGCCAAAATTTAATTTTGCTTGATGAAGCGCCAGTATATAATTCATCTCACATGCTGGGCTTTTTTTCGGTGTTTAACCCCGATGCTGTTATTGATGTTAAACTTTACAAGGGCGCAATTCCTGCTCAATATGGTGGGAGACTTTCATCCATTTTGGATGTTCGGATGAAGGAAGGAAACAGCAAGAAGTTTGAGACCACAGGAGGAATCGGGACTATTTTCAGTCGTTTGGCTTTTGAAGGTCCGATTTTAAAAAACAAAGGATCTTTCATTGTGGCTGCAAGAAGGTCCTACATCGATATTCTCGCAAGACCTTTTGTGAAAGCATTGCGCGATGGAGGTGCTTTGAATTTTTATGATTTGACATTAAAGACTAACTACAATTTCAGCAACCGAGATCGGATTTATATTTCGGGATATTTTGGGCGTGACAATTTTTTGTTCAGTAAGGACCAGGGCTTCAGTTGGGGAAATCAGACGGCCACGGTGCGCTGGAATCACTTGTTCAATAAGAAACTTTTCTCAAATGTGACAGGTGTTTATAGTGAGTATTCATATAAGCTTCAATTTGGAAACGATGATTCCAACAGGTTCAAGTGGAACTCATCCATCAATAATTATATTCTAAAACCCAGTTTGACGTACTTCATCAATAGCAATAATGAACTCTCTTTTGGCGGAGAGGCTATTTACTATTATTTCATTCCAGCCAATACAATAGCAGTAAGTAATGGAACGGCTCGCAACCTTAGTCTTGCAAAAAAATACAATCTTGAAACATCACTATATGCGAATAATATACAGCGTCTAGGAACTCGTGTTGCGTTAGAGTACGGAATTAGATTTTCTCAGTTCAGAGCAATTGGCCCTGATACGGTCTACCATTATAACGACACAGTTCCTGGAATAAGGAGAACTCCCAAATCGTTTACAGCATATAAAAGTGGACAGACCTCAGCTTTATATAATAGTTGGCAACCCAGATTCTCAGCTAAATTTCAAATCAATGAATTTAGTTCAATAAAAGCCAGCTATAACCGAATGGTGCAGTACTTGCACTTGATTTCGAATACAACGGCCTCAAATCCGTTAGACGTTTGGACTCCAACCTCTCAAAACATTTTACCAGAAATCGGTGACCAATATGCGCTTGGTTATTTTAGGACAATAGGAAAAAATCAAGAGTGGGAAGCTTCTGTTGAATCGTATTGGAAAAATACCCAAAATCAAATTGACTATATCAACGGGGCGGATTTACTGATTAATAAATTTCTAGAAGGAGATTTATTGCGAGGAAGAGGGCGGGCATATGGAGTTGAATTTTATGCGCACAAAAAGACAGGGAGATTGAATGGTTGGGTTAGTTATACACTTGCAAAGACTGAATTGCAAGTGGATGGCATAAATAGAAATAATTGGTACCCTACACGATATGACCAGCGACACAACATTAAATTGGCTGCGTTTTATGAGATCAACAAAAAATGGTCTTGCTCAGCAAATTTTGTTTTCCTTTCAGGTACACCATCTACTTTTGTAACTTCAAGGTACTATGAAGCTGGTTATCTTATCCCTTACAATGCTAATGACTCAAGAGGCAATGTCCGACTTGCTCCATATCATCGCTTAGATATTTCCTTTAGGCTTGAAGGTAAATCTGAAAAGAATGGTCACTCGCGTAAAAGCCGAGACTATTGGGTATTTTCTGTGTACAATGTTTACTCCAGACAAAATCCATTCTCAATTTATTTTTCTCAAGGAGATAAACGATTACCAGTTGGTCAACCGGTTCAAACGTATGCAAAACAGGTAGCAATCATTGGTTCATTTGTTCCAGCAGTATCTTATAATTTCAATTTCTGAATTGATGAAAAAAATTAGTTATATCAATTTTATTTTTGGTTTTGCGGTCATAGTTTTTTCATCCTGTGAAAAAGTGATCGATCCTACCTTAGAAGATGCAGAGCCCATATTGGTGCTGTTCGGATTCTATCGTGTTTCCCTATTAACCTTAGCAATAC
>JASGIR010000085.1:0-15202 GCA_049840975.1 Cyclobacteriaceae bacterium
TCTCGATAATCGATATAAAAAACCTTCGATTTTATTTTAAAAGTTGAAAAAGCAATCGATAAGTAATCGTCTAATTTTTGGTACTGGCGTTTTGAAAAATAAATAGTGTCATTTTTTGAAAAAGCCGCTGAAAGAGAGTCAGTTATTTTGAATTCATAGATTGCCGAATCAATTAGGCTTGGTTCCACTCGAGTTACTTGACCAGCCAAGAGACTTAAAAGACCCAACTGCAGAATTATTGCTATTAATATCGTTTTAATATTTTCCTTTTGTATTAAGAACATGCCTTCCATGAATTCGTTTGAAAATTCTTGCCAAATAAATAAGTTCAAATGATTGAGTTTCCCTAAGCTGGCGCAAGTCTTGTGCGCTGCCTGAGCGTGGCTGACTTGCGCTTCTCCGCGCTCAAACATAACTCAATTCTTCTATTTACAAATTGGTCAGATAAGTTTAATGGTTGAGTCACCCATTCACAAGTCTCCCGCTTGCCATCACACTTTCTGAAGACTTGTGCTAGTTAGTGACCATCCATTAGTCAATTATAGGAAAACTTGACCCAGTTAGCGGAATCCTTCCATTCAATATTTATAAGAGTTTGATGAATTTTTATGCTGTATATGGCAATAAGGCTGAAGGAATATCTCAGGAAGTTCATATTAAGAACCTTGATGAGATTAAGCGTATAAAAATGCTGACATTCGAAGCCCTTGCCAATGCTTTTTGAAAGTATCCATAGTTGGGAGTAAGGCGACATTTTTAGCTATTAGGTAGTGAGCTTCAATTCAACGATGCGAACTCGCTTTAAATATTTTATATAATTTCTTTTGTTTAGAACTGGATACTTAAAACGAGCAGCAATTTCAGCAGCTTCGATAGTACTCAACTCTTGAAGTTGATACTCTTCATTCTTGCAAAATTGAAAAACACCTACACAATCACTGAATTGATATGTTTTAAAGTAAACTGTTAAAATCTCCTGTTACTAAATTTTTGGTTTATCAAAGTTGCTAGCATCATTTCCTTGAGCTTTCTCAGGATTCTTATTTCTTTTGCCCCCGTTATGGTCCTTACTAGTTGTTGAACAATCGTACTTGCCCCCTCCAATTTTTGCGAAGTTGAATTTCTAAAAATCGCCCTAACAATTGCATATGAATCTACCCCAAAATGGCTATAGAATCGTCTATCTTCAATCTTAACTATAGCCTCTAATAGGCAAGAAGGGAATTCCAAAGTTGGTTTTCCGTTTTCATCAATTACTTTGACAAGAAGCAAGAATTGATTTTTAAATTGAGTTGATAATCTCAAAAAAAAGATGCCACAATCCTTATAGACAAGGCACTTAAATAATTTACTATAACAATCACGTCCTATTCAACCTAACTGATCCACTTGCATCCGCGGCAGTAGAAATAAAAGTCCCGATAAGGGCTTTGTCATTATCTAAAGAAAGGAAGTAAGTTGCTCTAGTCTCTCGTTTTCGACCCTCTTCTTCAATATTTAAGTATATCTTGCTTTTGCGCAAATACCTTTTTTCAAAGTAGCCTTCAATATCAATAAGCACCCTATTCTCTCTTTTGAAAATAATTTCCTCTCCATTTGGTTTAATCTCTTTGACTTTTTCACCAGAGCCCGAAAGCTCATGTCCTTTTTGAATCAAATGTATCTTGTATTCTACAACAAGATTTTCAAATGGTTTATAAGACGTTTTGGTGATCTTGACACATGTTATCCATTCCCCTGTTAAATTCTCATTACGGAAAAAATATTCATTTAATACAAAAAGGATAAATGTTAAACAAAGGCCTCCTAAAACTGTTCCTAGGATATTTATTAGAACCTCACACATTATATTCGATTATACCTTCTTATTTACATTTAACAGGCTTGCATTGGGTTCTGCATTTTGGAGCCTTACATCTTTTTGCTGCTCCGACATAATAGTCTCCAAAATGCTTATGATAGAGAGATTTTGTTTCTTCAAATGAGTCAGCCAAGTTCTGTGCATCTTCTTTACCATTCATTCCGAAATAAGGGTAATGATGCAAAAAGTACCCAAACAGCTCATTGCAATCATCTGCATATTTTGCAGTATCTAGAATGTGTTGATGCCAAAACTTGTCAATAGTTGCATTGGGAACTATTTCCTTTTCTGGATAATATCTCTTCAGTGCAAGAAATCGTTTGTACTCTATTTCAGCTTCATCGCACTGCTCCTTTGTCCATCCCTCACCTTCATCTTTATCTTGTAGTTTAAGTTTGACCATTACTAAGTCGAGTAACTTAATGTCATCCATTGGAAATGAATCGACTTCATTTAAGGTGTCTGTTAAAGTATTCATATAAGTTTTGTTTTAGTGAAATTAGTTTCGATTATCTAAGCAATCCCCGTCCGATAAATAAAGCTCACAAGCTCTGCGGTGTTTCGGCAGTTCATCTTTTTCATCAGTGATTTCCCTGTAGCTTTCTATCGTTCGCAATGTGAGTCCTAGTCTTGCAGACATTTCTTTGTTTGATTTTCCTTCTTTCAATAATGTCATCACCTGAAACTCGCGTGGGGAAATATCCATGTTGGCCAATTCATTTTTGTGAGCCATCCCCTCTTTAAGCACTTTCATCACAAGCTCATTATAATAGTCGCCTTCAGTTGTCACCGTAAGTATTGCTTTTTCCAATTCGTAGGAAGAGCAATCTTTTAACAAAAAACCGTTGGCACCACACTGAAGCAGATGCATGATGAGTGAGGGCTCATCAAACTGGGTTAGTATGATCACACGTGTGTTCAACTTCAAGTCTCTAATTTTTTTTAACGTTTCAGTTCCGTTGAGTACTGGCATCTGCATGTCAAGCAAAACCAAATCAGCAGAGTGCGTTTGCAGATACTCTATTGCTTCTTGTCCATTGCCCGCATGACTTATCGTGGTAGGAAAATTGAAGACACCGATCAACTTCGCTAAGGCATTCCTGACCAGATGATGGTCGTCCACTAATAAGATATTAATAGGACTCCTTTTCTTCATAAGATAAAAGCCACGCTTAAAGGTATCCAAATAAGGAGGCGCGGTAAATACCCAACTAGTTGGGTATTGGGCTAGGTAATCCATTGATCCCTAATAGATACAAATCACGGATTAGTCTCGTATGTGAATGATGCGGAAACATTGCCATATTTATGGACGCTAAATGTAAACTTTATCTTTCTCGATATATCCTCGCATCTTAATATCTGAAGATCATTTTTGTAGAGCTCTTCTTTAATATTTTGAAGTGATTTATTGCGCCTAATTTCCTTCGCAAGCAATTCGTAAATCTTTTTCCCTTGCCGCTCGCCTATTGCTTTTTGCTTTGCTCCACAAAAGTCAACTTGGTACTCTAATGAATAAAGATCCTTTGTTTTCGGGTCCCATCGCAATTCCAATTTAGGGTTATAGTCTTTTAGAGGTGCTAAATTCATTTCAGGAACATTTATGGATTTCAGAAATAGGTTTTTGGCCGTATAAACCTCGCGGATGAAAGCTTCGTCAGTCTCCCTTACTTCTCTTTTTACTTTCCAAGTACCAGTATTAGAAAAATTCTTGATGATACTAAGCGCTTTATTGATGTCAGCATTAAATTGAATTGGATTAAACCAAAAAGTATCACTTGATTCAGTATCGGTCACCTCTTCAATTGATTTTTGAAACGCTTGATCCAGTGTTAATGTGGAAGAGCGTAGACCTGCTTTGAACATGGCAACTCTTTCCTCTGGTGTACCATGATGTTGTGGATCCCAAAAATTATAATCTCCCATACTATATAAATCAGCCGCAAATTTTTCTGCACCATTTTCTAAAATGTCACCATCACCAAAATAATAGCCGGCCATAAAATCAGCCTGGAGTTCTCTTTCTTTACCATTCAAGGTTCCTCTTTTCTTAATTTGGAGCACGTGAGCATACTCGTGCGCCAACACCCCAGCAATAGCATGTTCATTAAAATCTCGGAGTTTATTCCTCAAGAGATTTATACCCATAGCTATTTTACCGTCAAATAATGGATTGAGGCTAACATCAGCACCCGCATTAGGTGGGTTATCGAAATAACAATAAAGATCAGCCTTAACATGAAAAAGATCTTCGATATCAATCTTTGTCATGTTAAGCCGATGGTCAACAACTGGATCGCCTGTTGATTTGTATAGCATCCCCAGGCTCCCAAAATTATTTATGAAACATTGTGACAAGCAACTCCATGGGGTTGCTAAAACCAAAATTGATAAAGCCAAGATTTTCATAATTATGGGTTTTTAACTTTTAATTTTTAAAAGATAGCTAACCCATATTACTAATTGTTATTAGACAATAAGGTGAGTAAATAGGAACTACGCCTATACGTATTCTTACCTATAGCATTTGGCTTAGAATTCGCACGGTTATTTAGTAAAGAGGTAAAAACCTCTTTTATCTACTCAAACGTCCATACGGCACTCCAGGCTGGAAGGTGAACTTGAGACCAATAGAGTCCATACTCTACGTTTAGGCAGAAGGTGTCATTGGAAGTGACTACTGGCAGTAAACTTGAGTTATACTTGCCAAGTGCAATCCGTTGTGCGCCTGAAGGTGTGCCCTCGGTGGCAGGAACAATTAATTGCCTAAAATAATTTTGATCGCCATACTCGGCATCATCTACAGTCACATTCCATGAGGTACCATTCAATGTTGGCACAGAAAGATATTTGCCCGTTGCTTTATGCCTGAGCAAGAAAAATGGATTCTCATCGCTGGTTGTGAAAAAGTCCAAATTGTATTGCGTGCTGTCGGCTGCTCTTATCATCTGCCAAGTATCGGGTGTGTCAGACATGGATACACTACCATTCTGATAGACCAAGTACTGGCCCGTCCATCCATTTTTTATTTTGTATTCGCCAACCACGCTAGCAGTGTTTTCCGCCAGACCTCCTGATTCAATCCAATCTCCGAGTTGAAACCCTTGAATATTGGAAACCAAAATCGATATCGCATCGATACTTAAATCACCGTAAGGCGATAGTATTTCTCCAGAGATAATATCAACAGCGGTATAAGGAATGGTGGCTGATCCACTTACGTCAGCTTCAATATAGATCGTAAAATAATTGTCATGTCCCGAAATATAGGCTCCCCTTCCATTGCTGCTAAAATCTGCCCAAGGCACCCATTCATATTTAGTAAGCGTATTGTTAGCACTTTGATTCGCAAATTTCACTAAGCCTTCAAGGTGTTCGCCTACATATTCAGTATAGTTTGGATTGGACTTAGCTAAATAAGACATCGGTATCTCCGAATAAACACCGCTGATGTTTGGCGGAGTGTTACCATCGTATATCGTAATCCCTGATTCATTGATTGCTTTGGTGACATAAGGGTTAGCCTTAAAATCATTAATAGAAGAGAAACCGCTGTTTTTGAAATGTGTAGATTCTTTAGCACATGATGCTAGAAGCATGAAGGCTGCTGCCAGCCAAATGTATTGAGACCTGCAAGAATTGATCAAGCCAGCTATAGATCGTGTCCTCATATAATAAGTTTAGGTTAATAGGTTTGGGTGAAAATAAAATTACTTAATTCCAGTTAACTTTATTATTAATGGTTCAAACAATTTTGAGTGACCACTTTTAGGTCTTTTTCCAAATACAAATTCTTTTTCTAGCTTATTTGGGGTGTGACGCTAATGACCATTAACTCATGGCATTAGATGCCTATACAATATTATGTGCCAATGGCTAATCTTTAGAACAGGCGCTTACACTTTTTGTCAACCTTTGAACCATGGTTCAAGACAAGAAATCAAATGCTAACAACTTCATAGCATGTGCTAATGACTCCTCTAAATATGCCAACGACTCCCTTGCCTACGCCAGCAACCTCTTAACGTGCGCTATCAACTCAATAGCGGGCGCTAAGAACTTACTAAAACATTTTACAGATCTCTTAGCAGGTGCTTACAGCTTCCCAAGACGTGTTCGAGAACCTCTTGGCAGGTGCAAAAGTCAATCTTACAAACCACGGAAAGGATCATAGATCTTTCAAGTCTCTTTTGTCTTGCGATCCGGCAACTCTTTCCTTTTTAAAACATCAACTCCTTTAACCAAATTTTTTTTATGCCAGTAAAAATTGAAATGAGTGAACCCGGTTTTAACTCTCAACTGAAAAACTTCTCCAGTAAAATTGGCACGTACGCCACTGCTCTTGGCGTCACCACAGCTGAGGTAACATCTATCAAAGCCGACTCGGCTGCGATCGACTATATCATGACTTGTCAGGCGAGCATCCAGGCTTATGCTCACAACTTCACAGCTTTTAAGAACATTCTTCGCAGAGGAAATCAAACCACACTTGGCGCACTGCCTACACTGGCAGCCTTTCACTACTCCTCCTGCAATGCCTGCAGGCAATGTTGAGCAACGATTCCGTCTGTTGGTACAGCGGCTTATTCATAGTCCCGCTTACACTACTGCTATTGGTGAAGATTTGGGAATCGAAGGGCCTGCTATAAACATGACACCAGCCAATCTGAAGCCTGCATTCTTTATCGAACTAAGTTCAGGCGGTTATCCTAATTTACGATGGACCAAGGGTCGCACGGATGGAGTTGAGATTTGGAAAGATGGCGGTCAGGGTTTTGTAAAACTTGATCGTGACATGAAACCCGACTACATCGACAAATCAAATCTCCCTCCCGCTGGAACATTGGCTATATGGAAATACAAAATGATATACGTTGTCAACGATGAAGTAGTAGGCAACTGGAGTGATGTTGTCAGCGTAACTGTTGTTGGAGAAGTGTGATAATTTAACTGCAGAGGTACGCAGAGGAATGCAGTTAAGAAGCCCTTATAAGGCTTCTTTTTTTATTTCATGACATTGAAGTAAAACGAGGAGTGTCTGAGAATATCATACTTCCATCCGATTGTTTTTTGAGATGGGCTAAGTCAAATTCGAGTGCGAATATTTTGACACACACTTTCGCCTCAAACCAAATCATACTCATGAAAATCCAAAACTACAGTTGCAAACTAATGGCCATAGCTATCGCCACTTTGTGTGGAGTAAATGTTGCTGCACAAACTTGCTATCCAACCCAAATGATTGACAACGCTCATGGCACAACCATCAATATCAGTTACGATCAGAACAGCAACATCACCTCGATGTCGATGAAGAGCAAGCAGTTTGAGATCACTTATAATATCATTACAGAAAAGACTACAGACGGATATAAGAGGACTTATACTGCCATGAATCTAAATCCGATGTTGGCAGCATTTACCATGTCAAAGAGTGTTCTTACTTATGACAATAGTAATCGTCTTCGCTTCGCAGAAGGCTCAGGTGATGCTATGAGCGGCACTGAGAAATTCGTTTACAATGTACGAGGCCAACTGCAGCGCATCGATCAAGAAGTAAAATACAAAGATCCATCAGGAAAGATTACGCTAGAGCATGGGCGGATGGAGTACACTTATCCCTCTGAAACAACAAAGAATCCATCCGAGATCAAAAAATTTGGAATGGTGAATAACAATCCGGAGCCAGCCCTCATCGAAAAAACGATCCTTACTTACGACACACAAAAAGGAGTTGTCACTGACTTACCTTTTGATGGCAGTTCTTTGAGAACATATGCAGTAAACAATGTGGCTACTGCCGACATCACGTATGTGAATTCTAACGTCAATGTGAAACAGACATACACGTACACGTATAATTCCAACGGCTACCCTATTTCAAAGACTTATCAATTTAGTGGGGCACCCAATACGGATACGTTCACTTATAATTGTAAGTGACCACCGGCTACTAGCTATTTGCCATCGGCCCTTCTTCCAACCACCCATCCCACTTTGACCGACATCTGCAATCCTTGAAAGTGATATGGTGTGGTGGTAGTTGGTTGATTATTGTAGGTCAGTGCGAGGCCGCCCGAAGTGAGTGAATGATCACCTGATCCACTTATATTTCCGTTGTTATTGTTTTGTTCCCATCTGATGGCACCCTCTTCATAAAGGGGTACGATATATGAAAAAGTAAGTCCAGCATAAAATCGTCTGGCCTCGGAAGGTTTATACTCGAAAGCAATTTTAGGGATCATCACCAGATCCTTTTGGATATACCGTAAATCGATCTCTTTGGATTGGTATGTGGAGGTGGTGTTTTTTCCCTTCACGGTAAACATCGAGTCAACTCGGGTGCCCAACAGGGTAATAATTTTTCCTTGGTCGTTAATACTTCCAAGTGAGTTGCCGAATTCATAATACCCGACATCAATTGCTGCCTTGATAGCCCAATTGTTTTTCGAAAAAACTTTTTGTCCGTAGCCTATGATAGAATAGGGACTGTTCTCGCCTCGGTGAGCGCCACCTAAACCGAAACTCAGATCATAAAAATGTCTCTTCTTCGATGGAAACTGTGCTGCTAATCCATAAGAGACTAAAGGGCTGGAGAAAAAATTAGAATAGGAACCTTTAAAACTATTTGACGAAGTAGCGGTCTTAGTAGTTATCGTATATGGGAAGTTAACAGTCATCACTCCTGTCTTCGGAACAATGAAAGTGTTCTCACTCAACTCAAATAAAAAATAAACTCTAGCAGGTTTTCCACCCCTGCGTCCTCTGGGTGGCTCAGAATAAGTTTTTGTTGAGTTAAGGCATAAGAGTATCACCGCTGAAATGACAAGCCTCAGATTCATGTTTAGTTTTAGTTTAGTGTTAACTCAGAGCTTAGAGTAAGTTTTGCGCACTGGGTTTAATTCACTAATCGGCTGTCGGCCATTGGCCATTAGCTATTGGCTACTGGCCATTGGCTATTAGCTAACTTAGTATTCATCATAATCAAACTTCTGTCAGCTGATTATCCTTGAAGCAGTAAAATTCATAGCTCTTTTGATTGCTGAGTTTAAAGACTTTCTCTAGTAGAATTTTGTCGTATTGATTATGAGTCGTTCAAATTTCTGTTTCAAATCTTTTGGCAACTCCTCGTAAGTAATTGGGCGGTCCGATTTCAAGCCCTTCATCAAATTCAAATTCAAGAATAAAATCACTTTCTCGCCACCGGATGGTTGTTTCTTTTTCTTTGCCAATCTTTGTTGTGCCTACTTGAATATTGTTTTCTTCCACCACTTTTTGTGAAGTACTTGCCAATAAAATAAATCCTGAAACCACCATCGCAGCATAACCCAGCTTTTTGAAAAGAAAGTCGCTGATAAATGGAAGAATATATTTAATAGTATACGTTGACAAGATTGAAGCAACAGCGATGGTCAAGCCGAGCCACAATGCGTTTGTAGAATACAGACCTAATAAAAAATAGATGACAAGTTTTATCAAATGCAAGAGAATTTCATTAGCAGCTCTTGTAGCAATGATTCCTTCTTTTGTCAATCCATAATTCAAATAGAATCGATTGAAAAGAAGTCCGATGGCGCCAGTTATGCCTGAAACAAATCCGGCAAAGAAACCTACGAATGCCAACACGAATTTGGGGTAAGGCTTTTCATGTTGTTGCTGCACCTTTTGAGATCTGAATAACAACGGAAGATTTGCAATCAGAAATACTGCAACCATCAACTGTAAATAGATAGGATTGGCAAACTTGATAAACCATGCACCCAGCAAAACTGCAGGTATTGAAAAAGGAATAAACCAAAGCGCTATTTTCCAATGAATGTGCTTTCTAAAAACTACAATTCTGGAAACTGAATTGGCAAACGTCCCGACTGTAAGAGAAAATGGTACTACCGAAGTTGGCAGGAGAATATTAAGTAACGGTATGAGAATTAAACTCGCTCCACCACCACAAATCGTGCTTATCCAAAACGCTACAATTGTTGCGGCAAACAGAATTACAATCTTCAATATCATCTCTTTCACAATTTACACTGCAAAATGACAACCACTTTTTGAATATTTTTTGAATCCGAGATTTCAATGTTGCCCTAAACTTAGGTCAAAAGGATCGTCACTTGAGTTCCAATCTTTCATATCCATGATTGATTGGGGATAACAATTCAAAAATATTTCGATCTTAATTAAGACTATCTCTGTTGAATTCAAATAAAATGGTTGAAAACCTATAAGTTTTATGAAAATATCAGCACAGTTCTATTTCCTAAGAGCTTCTATAGTTGGCTGGTTGTTAATGCTTTGTTTGATCGCGTTTATTTTAACAACGACCATCAGGCTTTAAAGCGCTTTACTCTTACTTGTTCATTTGGTAATATGAAATTAAGATTGGGGACAATCTTGGCTATTACTTTTGAGCAAAGGTTTAGATGGAAATAAAGGTTGTTAAAAGCTCTCAAACGAGAGCTTTTTTATTTGCAACAATGAGGTCTACTTTCTGTCCAAGTAAAACTGAATTCCAAAGTTGAGTGCGATGAGCGATGTGTTTTGACTCTTTTCAACACTTTGAGAAAAATCATTATTGATCTGTTTATAACCTGCGATAGCTTCAATACCAATATTCTTTCTGATAAAGTAAGCAAGTCCAACACCTCCAAAAAAGGTTTGCGTATCATATGAATTCTTAAATGTTCCTGAAGGTACTGGCTCAGTAATATTATATCTACTCCATCCATAAGAGTAGCTCACTTGGGGGAACACAGCCATATTCTTGAAAGGAAATAATATCTTACTTGAGGTCCAACAGCTATGGTATGACCAACTTGAGTAAATGAAGGTCCCTGCGTATACTTTTCATTTGAGTAAGAATAGCTTCCTTGAATACCAACTGCGAGGCGGTCCATAATAAAGTAAGAGATATTTGGTGAAACTCCCACAGCAAATGTTTTTGATTTAGTAGGGCTCGGGGAGTTAGGTGTAATTGGCTGAAACATTCGAATTACCAAGACCGAACGTTCCACCAATTAGGAAATTTCCTTTTTCAGTTTGAGCATAAGAGATAATCGATACAAAGAGAAAGGCGATTAGAAAAAAGATTGGTTTCATATAAATAAGTTTTGGGGTTCAACAACAATAGAGGAGGTTACAAATGTTAAGACGGTTTTAATTCTGACATTATTTCCTATCGAGATAAAACTGAATTCCGAAATTGAATGAAATGACGATGTAGTTCTGACTCTGCTCCGTACTTTGAGAAAGATTTGCATTTATCTGTTTATACCCAGCTATCGCCTCAATACCTATGTTCTTTCTTACGAAGTAAGCCAGCCCAACACCTCCAAAAAATGTTTGCACATCGTATGAACTCTTCATCGTTGCGATAGCTACCGGGTCATTGAAAGTACTTCTGCTCCATCCATAGGAGTAGCTCACCTGCGGGAATACAGCTATGTTATTATTAAGAGGGAAATAATATCTCACTTGTGGCCCTACAGATATGGTGTGGCCTTTATCTGTATACGTACTTGACGACTGAGTTTCTTTTTCACTAGAATAAGAATAGCTCCCTTGTATACCAGACTGCTAGGTGATCTATAATGAAGTAGGAGACATTTGGTGAAAGGCTCAACGAAAATGTTTTTGTTTTATAGCTGGAAAGAGTTCCATTATAATTGACATCCATATTCGAATTGCCAAGACCGACAGTTCCACCGATCAGGAAATTTCCTTTTTCAGTTTGAGCAAATGATACAATAGAGGCAAAGAGAAAGACGATTACAAAAAAGATTGGTTTCATAATGATTGGTGTTTGGGTTCAGCGATAATACGATGCGGTTGCAAATATGTGCCAGAAAATGAGCGAAGAGAAAAAATAAAGAGATAGCAATTCTTAATTCTGAATTCAGAATTAAGAATTGCTATAAGAATTTAACTAACTGCTCCTAAACAGTTTATTGCTTTCGAAAAGTCGATCCAGAATCCTAAGGAGTCACCGCTGCATTCACAACAATAGAAGAGGCCACAGCCATGCGTGTACCATTGGTAAGTGAATAACCAACTCCATTCTTCCAGTACATCGCTTTTGATATTCCATTAGAGTTCTCTTGGTCGTACTGGTAACCTGATACAAATACATTATCACCAAATACTGAAATACCTGCGTTCTTGTATGGTGAGCGTTATCACTGAGAGTGGTGACTGTTCCATTCTTCCAGTACTTGGCTATAGCTGCGTTATTATTATCAAACTCATGTCCAGCCACAAATACATTACCATTTGATACGCATATGGAGGTTGCCTCAGCACCATGAATTGCGTTTGTGAGAGCCGTGGCTACACCATTATGCCAATATGTTGCAACGCTTTCCTTATTTTGTTTATAGTTAATCACATGACCCGCAACATACGTATCGTTCTTGTAAAGAAATATTGAAAAAGCAACTGCCTCGACTGAGTCACCGGAAAGCTCAAATTCTTCACCGTTCTTCCAATACTTTGCTTTTGAATCAAACTGTGAAGGTGACTCTGCACCAGCAATAAATACATCGCTGCCAGACACGTATATAGAATTAACGGAGGCATGTGTAGAACCATCAGTAATGTTTATTGCTTTGCCATTTTTCCAATATCTAGTAATGTATTTCCCGTTAAGCACATCCTCATTGCCTGTAACATATACATCATTGCCATCTACATAGATTGATGTTGCAGTGCTACTATTAGAACTATCTCCGAGAGCAGTAGGCACTCCATTTTTCCAATACTTAGCCACTGATTTACCATTGACGGCATACTCAAAGCCTGCAACATATACATCCCCATTACTCACAAATAGAGAATTGCCTCCTGCATTATTTACGCTATCTGTAAGTGCCGTTGCTACTCCATCTTCCCAACACATAGCTACATAATTACCATTGGCGGCTTGCTCGTACCCAGCTATGTATACCTTTTCTTTGGAAAGATCAGGACCTACTATTTCTTTGGTGCAAGCCGAATAGACTAAAATCAAAAACAATAAAGAAGTAACTCTCGTTGTAATTACATTCAAATTCATTTTTTTCATAAATACTTTTGTTGTTTACCCAATAAACACATCACCGGGGTTCGCCCCCATCCCTATGTCATTTGAATTATCAAATGGACTAATTGATATATTCTTTGGTAGTATTTGATTATTAATTGGTCAACCGAAAAGAGAACAAAAAATGGTCAAGTCCAGACCATTTTGGACTTTAAAAGGGCTTAAAGAATTAATAATGAAAGTGGGTAGAATAATTTACCCTCCTGCTTTTCCGTAGGCCTCGATAATATCGCGCACGAGTTTGTGACGCACGACATCACGTTCATTCAATTCTAACAAAACCAATTCCTTTGGTTTGGTTAAGTATACGAACGGCCTCTTTTAATCCTGATTTCTGGTTGTGTGGCAAATCAATTTGAGATGTATCACCGGTCACAATCATTTTTGAATCCGGCCCCATACGCGTGAGAAACATTTTCATCTGCATGGGTGTGGTATTCTGTGCTTCGTCAAGAAGGATGAAAGCATTGTTAAGAGTTCGTCCACGCATGTATGCTAAAGGTGCAATCTCAATCACTTCGCGCTCCATATAAAATTTTAGCTTCTCGTAGGTGACCATGTCGTTAAGCGCATCGTCAGATGGGGCGCAAATACGGATCTATTTTTTCTTTGAGGTCGCCAGGCAAAAAGCCAAGGTTCTCTCCTGCTTCGACTGCAGGGCGAGTGATAATAATTTTTTTTACGACCTTATTTTTGAGAGCCTTCACTGCAAGTGCAACTGAAATAAATGTCTTGCCAGTACCCGCAGGGCCAAGTGCAAATACTAAATCATTGTCGCGCACAGATTGAACCAACTTTTGTTGGTTTAATGTCTTCGCCTTGATTGGCGAACCTTTGGTACCATATATTATAATGCCGTCAGGGGAATCATCCGCAGTAAAATCCTGGCGCTCTTGTGAGATATAGCCACGCACATTCTCTTCAGTGATTCTTCCATATTGGTGGAAATGTTCTACTAACGAATTGAGGATATCGGTGATTTGAAGGATGTCTGGTGTCTCACCTTTCACTAATATTTCATTGCCGCGAGAAACAATACGGCTTTTAGGAAAAGCAGATGCCAGTTCGTTGATGTTCCTGTTTTCAATGCCGAGGAAATCAAGCAGAGAAACGTTTTCGAGAGTGATGGTTCTTTCTATCAAAGACTTTCTTGTGTTTTAGTTGAATGATTGCTGTGACGCCTCATTACAATTATAGGAATCACAAAAATCATAGTTATTTTTGAACAGTAAAATTAAGAAAAAGTTCAGCGCCTCGATGGCTATTGTTACACTTCTTACCGACAGCGGTGAAACCGACCATTACGTGGCTGCCATCAAGGCGAAAATTTTGGGCATCAACCCTGGTCTTACGCTTGTTGACATAAGTCATAGGATATTGCCTTGTGATATTGCACATGGTGCCTTCGTTTTAAAAAGTGTATTTCGGGATTTTCCCAAAGGCACAGTTCATCTGGTGGGTGTTGATGCAACTGGCTCAGCCGACATTTCTTCAATAGCAGTTCAACTCGAGGATCATTTTTTTGTAGGTGCTGACAATGGTCTTCTCGGGCTTATTAGCGACAAGCCGCATCAGCAGTTGGTGGACATCAATTCTGTAAATACTATTTCATCTTCATTTCCAGAAAAAGATATTTTCGCAACAGCAGCCGCAAAACTTGCTAGTGGTGTAGCGATCACAACGCTCGGGAAACCGATGAATACATTCAAGAAAATGTTGGGCCGTTCTGTGAAAGCAACAAAGAAACTAATAGCGGGTCACGTGATTCGTGTGGACAATTTCGGAAACTTAATTACCAATATTTCAAAAACTGATTTTGATATTTTAAGTCAAGGGAAAACATTTACCGTTCAATTCGCGAGAGAAAGATTCAGAAGGATAAACAACAATTATTTTCAAGCCGAGCAAGGCGATTGCTTTTTAATATTCAATAGCCTCGGACTATTAGAGATAGGAATCTATAAAGGAAGAGCAAATGAATTACTTGGAATGGACTATGATAGTCCAGTGAATATTTTGTTCGATGAATAAGATCTAAACTGAATTTCAAAATTCCGGTGACATGGATTTCCTTTCTTTGATTTTCGAAAAGCCGTAGGAGAATATCGAAGCTACACACAGCAAACCCAGCAGCCAAGGAAAATATAAGAGCACATCATCAACGGAGTGGCTCACCCAATTGCTAGCGCCTGATATACGCTGAGCCAGCCATCCAATAAGGTGCTGTTCGGATTCTATCGTGTTTCCCTATTAACCTTAGCAAT
>JASGIR010000086.1:0-6592 GCA_049840975.1 Cyclobacteriaceae bacterium
TTTTTATTCATTGAGAGAGCGATAGAGTTTGTACATCAATCCGCCAAATGAAAGGAGGGTAAACGAAAGCAAGAAAATTGGAAACTGAAAACCAAAGTATTGGTCGATTTTCAAGCCCAGCCAAGCACTCAGCCCAATGGTAAACAAAAACTGCAGTCCAAGACTGGAGTATTTTAGGAAATTATTTTTCGGATTTTCTTCTTTCAAGCGGCATCAATTCATTCTTGCTTCAGCTTGAGCAGAACGAATTCCTGAAGTGTCGGAAAGTTTGATGTCTTTCACAGTGCCCATGCGGCAGTTGCCGTTGAAAATAGCACCTGGCTCTACTACCAGTTTGCCTGTAGAAATATCACCATGAACAACTGCAGTTGATTTTAGGACAAGCAATTCACCAATATCAACTTTGCCTTTTACTTCACCTTCGATGTCAGCATTTTGAGCAGCAATATTGCCTTCCACATGGCTACCGTGACCAAGAGCAATTTTGGATTTCGATTTGATATTGCCATTGATTCTTCCTTCTATGCGGATGTTTCCGTAAGTCTCAATATTGCCTTCCAACACGGTTCCTTTACCGATTACGTTGCTGCTATTGCTGATCTCATCAGCTACTCTCTTCTGCTCTTTCGTTGTTAACATGATTTTCTATGTTTAAAAGGTTACAAACTCTTCAGGATTTAGTGAGTTACCGTTGTACCACATTTCAAAATGTAAATGTGGACCATCGGTCATTTCCCCACTATTGCCAACGATAGATATGATGTCCCCTGCGTTGACAAAGCTACCAACTTTTTTCAACAATGAGGCATTGTGTTTATACACACTCACAAGGCTCCCACGGTGTTGTACGGCAATGACATAGCCTGAATCTTGTGTCCAGCTAGACATGACCACTGTGCCATCAGCCACACATTTTACTGGCTCGTTGGTCTTGGCCACTACATCAACTCCGTAGTGTCCTTTTTTGCTATCGTATTTGTCGCTGATAAAACCGGTGATTGGAAAGAAAAATACATCTTGCAATTCACGATACTTACTATTGAGCGACACAAAAGAAAATTGAGATTGCTCAAAATCTTTTCTGAACTGCGAGTCAGATGGTGCGAGCCTCATATTGTTTACTGAAGTCTTTGTAGGCTCTGTTGTTACTTTTAATTCTTTCGCAGGGTCAGTAAAACCGCTTGATGTATTGCCACGCAAAATGCGTTGAGAGTTTTGAATGAATTTCTCTTTGCGGTCTTCTTCTACAGCAAGTGAATCGAGGCGCTTGGCAAGAGTTATGAGCTGCTTTTTCTGCGCAGCAATTTCATATTTAGGGTCAAACCATTTCGCCAATAATGTCTTCGACAAAAAGAGACTTGCAGTGAAGATTAAGAGGAAAACAGTAGATAAAACAACCAACAACTTGGCATAGGTAAATGATACATTGCTGCGTTCGGCAAGGTTCTCTTCACTACGCACAACCAACTGATAGCGTGCCGTAAGGCGATCGGAAAGTGTCTTTTTTGGCTTCAATTCAAGGAAAATTTCACAAAGGTAGGGATATTATGGTAGTTGGCCAGTTTTAAAAAGCCTGGCATATGATGTTCTGGATTTTGGAAATATTTCTATAACCCTTACTAGCATGAAAATGTGATAGGCATACGGGAAAAATCCCGTTGTCTTGAATTTGAATTTTTGGAGAGATTTGCAGACCTCATCATTTGGCCTAGTTCAGCCTATCTATTAGCAATTAAGGTTTACACTAAAACCAGTTAATGCTAATGAAACGATTTATCATTTTTATCTCATCTCTGTCTTCGATTGCTTTATTGTTTTTGTTGAACAGTTGCTTTCTTTTTCCAGAACAAAAAGAAACACTGCCTCCAGCTACGCAGACAGGTGCCAACACTTTTGGTTTTTTATTAAACGGTAAAGTATGGTTGCCTAAGGGAAGCAACGGCTTTCCAAACTTAAGCCCTTCATATGATCCCAATTTTCATGGGAAGCCAACATTTGGAATTTCAAGTTATAGAGTGGTCTCTAGTTCAGTATTTCAAAATTTTGGATTTTATGTTAACGGGATAGACAAGGAGGGGGAATTTTATTTCTCTAGCGATAGTGTTGCATCTGCTTCATTCGACAACTCAAGTTGTGAATATTTTTATCACGACTCAACAGTTTATCGTGAAGGTTCGATCAGAATAACAAAATTAGCCTTGCCGATTATCTCTGGCACTTTCGATTTTATTCTTTGCAAACCTGGCTGCGATACTATAAAAATCACCCAAGGTCGCTTCGACTTCAAGTTTCAGTAAAAAACAATTTCCCCAACAATAAATATTTCAAAAATGAAAAAATTGATTTTTCCTTTTTTAGCTCTCCTCGCTTTTCTATTGAGCTTAGAAAGCTGCTTTCTTTTTCCCGAACAAAAAGAAACACTGCCTCCAGCAACACAGACAGGTGCCAACACTTTAGGTTTTTTATTAAACGGTAAAGTGTGGTTGCCTAAGGGAAATGATGGATTTCCAAACTTGAGCCCAATGTATGATCCCAATTTTCATGGGAAGCCAATATTTAATATTGCGAGTTATCGCTATAGCTCTGACGGATTAGAGACATTTGGTTTGGGGATGACGGATATTTATAAAGAGGGAGCATATAATCTGTCGACAGATAGTGTAGCATCTGCTACTTTCGCCTCAAATAAATGTGACTATTTATATCACGATACTTTAGTTTTTAGAAGCGGGTCAATAGTTATTACAAAATTAGCCTTGCCGATTATCTCTGGCACTTTCGATTTTATTCTTTGCAAACCTGGCTGCGACACGATTAAAATCACCCAAGGCCGCTTTGATTTCAAGTTCCAGTAAAGCAATTCCTCTAACAATAAATATTTTAAAATGAAAAAACTGATTTTTCCTTTTTTAGCTCTTCTTGCTTTTCTATTAAGCTTAGAAAGTTGCTTTCTTTTTCCCGAACAAAAAGAAACACTGCCTCCAGCAACACAGACAGGTGCCAACACTTTTGGTTTTTTATTAAACGGTAAAGTATGGTTGCCTAAGGGAAATGATGGCTTCCCTAACTTGAGACCTACGTATGATCCGAATTTCCATGGCAGACCAATCCTCAATATCTACAGTTATAGGATAGAATCCGATGCCGATCTGCAATACATGGGATTGGGAATTAGTGGACTCTATTCGCCAGGGATTTACACTATAGCTAAAGAGGGAGATGCAAAGGGTTGGTTGGCAACTACCTTAGGCTGTAACTATAAAATAGGTGATAGTACTGTTTTTCAAAATGGTACGATTATGATTACAAAATTAGCCTTGCCGATTATCTCTGGCACTTTCGATTTTATTCTTTGCAAACCAGGCTGCGACACGATTAAAATCACCCAAGGCCGCTTCGACTTCAAGTTTCAGTGACCATTCAATTTTTTAAAAACTTAACCAAACTAACAACATATGAAAACATAAAAATTACTCCAACCCTCAAACTTCAGTAGCCCATCTAGTAAACTTTTCTTTTCACTTAATCTTCTATCATCATGAAACGATTGTTTATTATCGCTACACTACTGTCATGCTTCAACTTTTCTTTTGCTCAAGGCTCTGGCCCTCTTCGCACACAACTTAATTCTGTATTCAACTTAATCGACAAGAGCCAGATACCCACTGGTATTCTCAAAGAATATGGAGTGCCTTTCACATCCTTAAGCAATTTTAATGGAGTGCTCACTACCAAAAATACTATAGATATCAACGCATGGCGTGCGATCTATGCCACGCTGCAAACAGCCCGTATTTATGGAACAAACACTTTCCCCGATCTGTCGGTTGCAAACACCACTATCGCCAATCTGGAAGCCGCCAATCAGGGACTCTTTGTAGTCCCCATATTCTATGCCGACTATAACTACCTCAGGCCAGATGCCATTACTTCTCATCTAATGATGGCAATAAGTGATCAGTTGCGCGATGTGGCAGGTCGTACTCAAAGCCCATACGTTTCTGCCAGAGCGTTTGCTGCCTCTCCTACCGTGAACTATGCAACCACTGGTACGCCATCGTTCATTTTCAAAACCGATGCATTTTATAAATCGACTACAAAAACAATGAGCGATCTGTACATTGATTTTAATGACGGTCGCGGTTACTTGAGCGCATCTTGGAATACACCTATTGCAGCAGCCTACACAGATACAGGAACTTACAAGCTGAAAATAAAAATTGTTTTCACTGACAATACTACTGCAGAATGTTTCTCACCATTTAGGATCACTCAGATACAGCAACCTCAGGCATTTGCCAACGCTGTAAATAATTATAAAGCAAGCCAAGTATTTCCAGCTAAGGCAGGCGTGCATTCTGGCGGTACACTTTATTTTAAGCTAAGTAACACACGTAGCAATGGTCAAGTATTTAAACCTTTGATCGTGGCGAAGGGATTTGACATGTCGGATGTAGCACCTAAACTGGTGAGTCATTATGGATTTCAGAATTTCATTGGCGCGCTTGACGAACCTTCCTCCACTTATAATCTCACTGGTAACATTGACGCGGCCGGTTACAATATTATCTATCTTGACTATAATAGGGGCACGGATGACATCGTCCGCAATGCAGCTCTTTTGCAAGAAGTCATTGATTGGGTAAACTCACAAAAAGCACAGGCAAATAGCACGGAACAAAACGTGGTAATGGGTATAAGCATGGGCGGCCTCGTAGCCAGATACTGCCTTGCCAACATGACCAAACAAAACTTAAATCATCAAACGAGACTTCTCCTCACGGATGATAGTCCGCATCAGGGCGCTAACTTACCGCTCGGTATCCAGTTTCTTACTCGCGCAATTAAAGAAACTGTGATTGGTTCCACACTTGCTCTTTACGATTTAATTCCAGAAATAAACCAAGCCATTGCAGCTCTTGATGCGCCAGCGTCTCAGCAGATGTTAATTCTTCGTGCTACCAATGGAACCGGAGGTTATGTTTCCAATGCTTTCTTAAACACTACTTATCGAAACATGATCACTTTCCCTACAGGTGGTCCACAACCAACTTATAAATCAGCGGCTATTAGTTTGGGTTCCGAGTGCGGCATCCGATCATCAGATCCTGGTATAAATTTATTTAGTGAATCTGGTGGTTTTACTTTGGGCAATAAGTATATCTATAGTGAAGGGATGTATATAAATTCATTCGCAAAAGCTTTACCCGCTTATGGCACTACATCTACTCTTTCACAACTACACATTTGGATAAATGTTACAATACTCAATGTCATTTCAATTAATCTCGATTTAACCAACAAGACTGCATCTTCTCCTGCGAATACTTTTTCATGGGACGGAGTTCCTGGCGGAATACTGACAACTAAGGGGCAAGTGAACACTAATATTCCGTCAATATCTTTTGATTTGAAAATTTTTAGTCTGTCGTCTAGCCCGTCTTACGCACCATCGTTTACGTTTGTTCCAGCTGTTAGTGCCCTTGACATTACGTCCATTAATTCCTCAGCACTTACCTCTCCCTACGTTGGAGGGCAAAACCCATCCAACCCTGCGCGATTTGCCAAATTTTATTGCCGAAGGAAAAAATGACGACATTGATAATTTATACAATGGAACTCATTCCGGATTAACACCACGAAATGCTGAATGGCTCTTCAATGAAATTCAGGGAATACCGAATGCCATAAATTGTTCTCAAAGTTGCACCACTAACTATGATGCATTGCTGTCCGTTCCTTCGCAGATATGCAGCTCCTCTCCAATTGGTATAAACGGTCTTCAACAAGGGGAATCTGTTTCTTGGTCAACTACTGGCTCAATTCTTTCTGTCTCACCTACCTCTCCTTCATATGCTATGGCTACAAGGAATAATGGCTTAAATGGTAATGTTGTAATAATCCCGAAAGTCACTAACAAATGTGGTACAGCACCTGTTAGCCCGGCTAAAGTTTATGTAGGAGGCCCTTCTTTCAATTACATTTCCTATGATGGGAGTGCAGGTGCATATCCATTTTGTGAAGGTGGCACTATTCCATACACTGCTATGCAAGACCACATTGTAAGTGTTGAGGCAGAAGGCGGGGGCTCCTACATAACATTTTCGATCGTAAATCTTGGTGGAAAATATGGCGGTGTGTCCGGCAGCCAGCTTTACCCACCAAATTTGATTTTATATCTAAATCAAGTACAATCAATTTTTCAATAAGTGTTACTGCATCCAACGGCTGTGGACCAACTACGGAGTACTTATGTTTTTCAAACTCAAATACGCCCATAATTGTATCAGCCCTACCTAATTCAAGCGAACTGGAGGTGCATCCTAATCCAGCTTCAAATTTTATTAATGTGAATTTTAACGCGAAGGCAGATGTAAATCTGAAAGACGAAAACCAAAGCCAGGTGTTGATATACAATCGTTATTCCCAGATACTTTTATTCAGCATTCAACTCTGATTCTAATTTTCAGATCCCAGTTGATACTCTGCCTGAAGACATTTATTATTTGACTTTGATTCGAAACGGAGCCATACTCCAGAGACAAATCGTAGAGGTGCTGTTCGGATTCTATCGTGTTTCCCTATTAACCTT
>JASGIR010000087.1:0-12309 GCA_049840975.1 Cyclobacteriaceae bacterium
AAGGTTAATAGGGAAACACGATAGAATCCGAACAGCACCTTCTCTTTTATTTCTTATCAATTGAAAGGACGCAAGCACCATTAACAATGCGAATGTGCCGAGCAGCAATTCGCGTTTAGTGAAAATAAAATCATTTGTCTGAATTATTATCGTTGGGATTGCAGGCACAATCCACTTTCGTGTGAAAAAAATAGCAGCGATAGAAGGGATCCCAAATAAAAATCCAGTCTTAATATTGACTAAGTTCTCACGATACTTTGGAATCGCTCCGACAAAACTTGTAGTCCCAACAATGAACAAAGAATACGCTTGCGCCAAAACAGGCTCCACACTAAAAAGATAAACTAAGATTGGAATAGATAATATAGAACCACCTCCACCCAGCAGCCCCAGCACCACTCCAACCATCACCGAGCAGCAATAACCAAGAATTTCTAGCACAGAAGATTATTGTTTAGATAAATCGATAGCGAAAGAATCAGGGAACTGTGACTTCAAATTGCGGACAAAATCAGAAGCCTTCTGCTGTGATGAAAACGGTCCAAGAATCAAACTATAATATTTCACACCGGTAATTACTTTCACCTGAATGATTACTTTTTTCTTGTACGTGTTCTTGAGGTGATGAGTAATGCGAAGCAAATTAGCTAGCTCTTGATACGTGCCAAGTTGAGCCCCGAAGCCTTTCATTTTTGTTTTAGAAATGTCCACATCATAAAATTCTCTGTCGTCAACAGAAACGTGATCAACCATTACAGGCAATTTGCCCTTACCATCGCCTTCGTCAACTACTTCAATTTTCACATCTGCAACACCTTGATTGAAGAACTTCAATTTTTCGGCAGCAGCTTTTGATAAATCAATCACCCGACCTTCAACATAGGGACCGCGATCATTGATTGTAACTTCAACTGATTCATTGTTGGCAAGATTAGTGACTTTTACAACGGTGCCAAACGGAAGGGTTTTGTGTGCTGCTGTAAGTTTACTCGCACGATATTTCTCTCCACTTGCCGTTGGACTTCCTTCAAATTTGTCGGCATAAAATGAAGCTTTGCCTGTTTGTGTTTGAGCGAAAGCTGATAAGGTCATTAAATAGAATACGCACAGAATCCAATGGGCACTTTTCATAAGAAGAATTATTTCAAAGGCAGCAAGTTAAGGTACTTTTCAGTTCGTTGAAAATCTAAAATGAACACATCTGCCCATTATCGTACAATTCAATTCGATTACCGAACAATGTCCATAAGCGGTTAACGGTAATCAACCACATTTTTAATGTTTTTTTATTTTGGCACAATTTTTAATACTACAATTAGGAATTAATTATTTAATAACAATGAAGAAATACCAGCTTGGCGAGTTTGAAGAAGTGGTGATGCTTACCGTTGGAATCTTATTTGATGAAGCCTATGGTGTTTCTGTCAAAAAGGAAATAGAATCGAGACTTGATCGAAAAGTAAGTGTCGGTGCTTTGCAAACCGCGCTTCGAAGATTGGAGGATAAAGGTTATTTAAAATCCAGAGAAGGAGAAGTCACCGAAGAAAGAGCTGGTCGACCAAAAAAATATTTTCAAATCACAGCCTTAGGGAAAAAGGCAATGGAGTATACCAAGAGTACAAGAGAAGAGTTGTGGAGTGCGATACCAAAAGTGGCTCTCACCTTGAAAATTGGATAAATGAAAAAGCCACCTCAAATACCGTTGCGATTTTTCAGATGGTTTTGTCACCCTCAATTGAGAGATCATATTGAAGGCGATTTAACAGAGTTGTATTACGAAAGAGTAAAGCAATCAGGGAAAAGAAAAGCTGATTTCAATTTTGTTGTAGACGTACTGCTCCTTTTCAGACCCGGAATTATAGGAAGAGGAAAAAGAAATTATTCAAAAAATAACTTAGCCATGTTAAAAAATTATTTCAAAATCGGTTGGAGAAGTATGATTCGTCAGCGGATGTATTCATTCATCAAGATTGGTGGTTTCGCGATCGGAATTGCAGCTTGTCTGCTGAATCAGTTTATATATAAGAGAAGAACTTCGTTACGATACTCGCTATACCGATGGAGATCGCATTTTTAGAGTTGTTGTTGCTTACAATTTTAACGGAGAGTCTGGAAAGGATGTTTGGTTCCAAGCTCCATTTGCCAAAGCATTGAAAGATGATTATCCTGAAATCGAAAAAGTTGGTCGTTATAATTCCAGCGAGTTGTTTGGTGCAGGGGATTTTCAACTCAGACGATCAGATCAGCTTGACAATACTTATGAAGAAGGTCTGATATATGCAGATCAGGACCTGTTAGAGATTTTAGAAGTGCCGATGGTCTACGGTAATCTTGCTCATTGTCTTGATGGGCCCAAGACAATTGTGATCACAAAAAGAAAGCAGACAAATATTTTCCGGGTGAAAACCCATTGGGAAAATTACTGATCGTCAACAACGATGAAAAAATGCCATACAAAATTGGCGGTGTAATTGAAGACTTTCCAACGACTTCTCATTTGAAGTACGATTTTTTCTTGACAATGAAGGGAGTGGAGTTTTGGGGTGGAGAACAAAATGATTGGGGCGCGACAAACTATCCAACGTACGTCAAGGTTCGCGAAGGCACAAACAAAGAGGAACTCGAAAAGAAAATGTTAGGTGTAGTAACTAAATACTGGTTGCCAAGATGGATTAAGGAAGGAGTGCCCAATGCGGAACAGCTTGCCAAAAGCGGCTGGTTCATTCTTCAGCCCGTCAAGGATATTTATTTACGATCAGAAGGAGTTAGTGATCCTGTCTCGCACGGAGACATCCGTTTCATCTGGCTGTTTGGTGCGATCGCCATTTTTATCTTAATCATTGCCAGTATTAATTTCATCAACCTATCTACAGCCAAGTCAGCGAATCGAGCAAAAGAAGTTGGCCTTCGGAAAACTGTTGGATCACTTCAAATCAATATTATCAATCAGTTTTTAATTGAATCCATTCTCTTTAGCTTCATTTCTTTTGCTATCGGGATTGTGCTTGCGGAATTACTTTTGCCATTCTTCAATTCTCTGGCAGCTAAATCACTTATCATTCCATGGAAAGAGTGGTGGTTTATCCCAATGATAGGAATATCATCAATCATCATCGGGCTTTTGGCAGGTATTTATCCTTCATTCTATTTATCGTCATTCAAGCCGATTCAAGTACTAAAAGGAAATTTGAGTAGAGGAAGTAAAAATTCTTTTACGCGAAGCGCCTTAGTCGTATTTCAATTCACTACATCCATTGTCTTGATCATCGCAACAGTGGTTATTTATCGTCAAGTGGAATTTATACTGAGTACCAAAGTAGGTTTCGATAAAGATCAAGTATTAGTTATTCACGGAACCTCCACTCTTGGAAACCAAGTCAAGACATTCAAAGAAGAACTTCAACAGCTTTCTCAAGTAAAGAGCGTAACAGTCAGCGATTACTTGCCGATCAGAGGAACGAAACGAAATGGCAACGGATTTTGGGTTGAAGGAAGACAAAAAGTGGATCATTCAGTTGGTGTTCAGGTTTGGCAAGTTGATTACGACTACATTAAAACAATGGGTATGAAAATCGTTGCAGGCCGAAATTTCTCTCCCGAAATGGCATCAGATTCTTCAGGAATAATTATCAATCAAACGATGGCAAAAAAACTTGGCCTTCAGGACCCGATCGGTAAGCGCGTGCAGAACTGGCGCTCATGGAATGTAATCGGTGTGGTTGAAGACTTTAATTTTGAATCTTTGCGCAGTGAAGTTGGTCCTCTTTGCTTTTTGATTGGCAATAGCCCGAGTATCATCTCGGTAAAGTTGAACGCTAAAAATGCCAGCTCTGTGCTTCCACAAATAGAGTCGACTTGGAAAAAAATCGCCCCGCATCAGCCGATCCGCTATACTTTCTTGGATGAAAGCTTTGAACGGATGTACGATGACGTAAAAAGAATGGGAAGCATATTCACAAGCTTCGCAGTGCTAGCGATCATTGTTGCTTGTCTTGGCTTATTTGCTCTTTCTTCGTTCATGGTTGAACAACGTGGAAAAGAAATAAGTATCCGTTTAATTTTAGGCGCATCACTCAAAAGTATTTTCAATTTGCTTACAGTGAACTTCCTGAAATTAGTTGTGATATCTCTGTTTATTGCTGCACCTATTGCGTGGTACTTGATGGATCAATGGTTGATGGATTTCACTTACCGCACGAAAATAACTCTGGATATTTTCTTATTAACGGGAACAATTGCCATTACAATAGCCTTGCTAACTATTAGCTATCAATCTGTCAAAGCTGCGCTTGTAAAACCAATTTCGAAATTAAAATCAGAGTAGTTTATTGGAGTTTTAAATCCACTCTAATTTTTCAACAGTTTGCTCCGTGACTACGTCACCAGTATGCTTGGTTTGTTTTGGTTCAATGAGAATCAAATGAACTTCTTCCCCATTCGTGTGCGGACGATGCTGCACTCCTTTTGGCACAGTGAGAATTTCACCAGGTTTAATCTCAACCGTTTTGTCTTTAAAGTCAATAAAAAGCGTTCCCTTTTGAACGATGAAGAGTTCATCTTCATCATCATGTTGATGCCAAACAAATTCGCCTTTCACTTTGGCCAGCTTGATGTAATTCTCATTGAGTTCACCAATAATATAAGGATGCCAATGTTCACTGAACTTCGAGAATTTTTCGCCAAGATTTACTGTATTCATGGTTACTGATTTTGTGCTGAAATTAAATAAAAGTTATTAGCCGATCGGCTTTTATTTATACCGAACGTGGGGGGTTGTGATTAATCATCTACAATTCGTTATTCGTTGTTCTTAAAAAAACGCCCTATGAAGACCACAATAGCATTTTCATTTTTTTTGATTTTAATCGGATGCACTGATCGCAAATCAGAAATCGAAAAAGCAATGAAACAATATGACCAGCTCACTTTTAGAATGAGTGCAGATTCACTTGCTGATACTTACATCTCTAACGGTGTCCTCAGTGGCAAAGGCATGAAAAAATTTGTTGGCCGCGACTCCATACGAAAATTTCTTAAGTCATTTAACATCTCAGAAATCAAATTGATTTCGAATGGAACAAAAGCGACATCAATCAATTTCAATGGCGACACTGCAATTGTGGAAGGAACGTATGAGCAAAAGGCAAAACTCGCTCAAGGCGACACAGGTGTTTATACTGGAAAGTTCACAGCGAAATGGATGAAAGAAAACGGTCGTTGGCTAATCGCGAACATGTATACAATTCCAACTAAACCGTTGGCTACTTTGAAATCAGTTCTATTGCGTCAATTAAAAACTACGCATAACGATAAGCAATGGTTCGTGCCCGCAAACATTGCTGCAGAAGGGCTCACTGCAAAACAAGCGATGTGGAAAGACGGGAGTGGCAATCACTCTTCTGGACAATTAGTTTTCCATTTAGTGTACTGGAATGAGCGCTTGCTAAAACAATTTAATAACGAACCTGTAGAAAAATTCAGCGGCAACAATGAAGAGACGTTTGATAAATTTGATGAAAAGCAATGGAGTGAAATGGTGAAAAGGCTAGACGATGTTTTGACTGGCTGGGAAACTGCAATAAAAAATGCCGATGACGAAAAGCTAAGTGATTGGCAGGAAAATATTGCTAACATGAGCACGCACAATGCATATCACACAGGTCAGATTATTTACTTACGAAAACTTCAAGGAAGCTGGGACCCAGAAAAAGGAGTGAAATAATTTCAGCCTTCGCGTTCTTTTTTGGGAGCCTCTGAGTTCATAGCTGGTGTTTCTATTCTGATGAAAGAGTGAAATACAAAAGTTATTATCAATCCGAGAACGCAACCAGTAATCACGGCTCCTACTCGGTTCACGGCAGAACTCCAAAGTGTTCCACCTTCTTGATGAAGTAGAATTATAATCACGGCCGCCAGTGTAGAGCGTGCCGCAGCATTGAGTTTAAGTTTGTCACAAATAAATAATGCAATGGCAGCTCCAGCTGCAATGTTCCATGGACTTGGCAATTGAGAAAACAAAAGCAAAACTCCCACGCTCGCTCCAACCAAATTTGCTTTGATCCTTGTTAACGCTAACTCGACAGCATCTTTCCCCTCGGGGGACAATACTAAAACTACAGATATTAAGCTCCAAGCGTAATCAATCCATTGACCAGAGAAGACTGAAAGCAATGAGCAAAGCAAAACTCCCGTTACACATTTCCCAATGTAAATAGCGAGCATCTTATTTTGTGACATGATATTTGATTCTTATTCTTTTAAAAAGACGTGTTCATTAATGGTCAAGCTTCTGTTCAGTTTTGAATACATTTTTTCGCTTTGAAGCTAAATACACACAATTCCGCAGTACAATATTGTAGCACACTATTTGAATATACTTTTGAACTAAGCTATGAAAACACTAATCACTGTCATTCTCTGGTGCATCTTATTTGTGCTCTGTTGGCCATTTGCAATTGCGCTCGTGTTTCTTTTGCCACTCATCTGGTTGATTTTGCTTCCATTTAAAATCATTGGATTTACTATCGAAGCTGTTTTCAAATTCATTGGTGCGATACTTACGCTGCCCTTCCGAATTTTAGGAATTAAGTAATCTATTTCTTTCCAATCCATCCGAGATGCGTATGCTTGAAGCTGTCGGGATATTTTAATCCATAGCCAAGCATTCTATCCATTACGCTATGTCCAAATAAAATTACACCAGTCAAAGTTAAAACTGGTATTGAAAAATAGAGTCCCAAACCCAACACGATGAGAGCCAATCCTTGATGGTGTGCCACATTGTAAAGAATGGCTCCAATTTTTGTGTTTACTAAATAGCCAATCATGCTTACATCTGGCAATAGTAACAGGGCAAAGAAGACCCACCATGAATATCCCAAATACAAACTCAACCAATAAGCAACTATAAACTTGACCGCGTCTTCCAATCTTAATAAAGTCGTCATTCTAAAATATTTTGGATTTATTTTTTCATAAACATATAGTCAGTTGTCACATTTAACATGGCTTGAAGACCTGTGATAAATCCACGTTCGTCAATCATGAAGTCTGGAGTATGATGAGAGGGTGGTCTGCCCGCGTTTAATTCTGAAGGTTTTGCACCAACAAAGAAAAATAAGCCTGGAACCTTGTCTTGGTAAAAAGAAAAATCTTCCGCGCCAGTAACTGCATGAATTTCCATAACATTCTCTTCTCCTGCTGCACGTTTCAAACTTGGAAGCATTTTCATTGTAAGTGCTGGATCGTTAAACGTGATCAATGTCTTTTGAACAATATTTACATCAGCTGTAGCGCCTGCACTTTCTGCGATTTTGGTTATCGTTAATCTAAGTTTGTCGTGGAGTTTCGTACGCATGTCTTTATCTAGGGTTCTAATCGTTCCTGCAAAATTTGCTTCTTCAGGAATAATATTTTCACGATTCCCTGCTTGAATCCTTCCGACAGTAATCACAGCCGCCTCTTTTGTCAATTCAGTTTGTCTGCTGATGATAGTCTGAATTCCATTGATGATTTGTGCGCTTGTAACTATTGGATCAACTCCTGACCATGGTGATGATCCATGCGCTTGTACACCTTTCACTTTTACGGTGAACCAATCAGAAGAGGCCATCATTCCATTTGGGCGATAACCTATTTTTCCAACGTCAAGTCCTGATTGAATATGCAATCCAAAAACCACATCCACGTTTGGATTTTGAAGTACACCTTCTTTCACCATTACTTCGGCTCCGCCTTCTTCACCAATGGGAGCTCCTTCTTCAGCAGGCTGAAAAATAAATTTCACGGTGCCTTTCAAATCGTTTTTATTCTTTGAAAGAATTTCCGCGACAGCCATTAAAATAGAAATATGAGAGTCATGGCCACAGGCGTGCATCACTCCTGTCGGTTGTCCATTGTATGTCGTTGTTTCTTTTGAAGCGAAAGGCAAACTATTTCTTTCTGTAACAGGAAGACCATCCATGTCAGCACGCAGCGCAATTACAGGTCCGGGTTTTCCTGTTTCAAGCAGTGCCACCACTCCTGTTTTTGCAACGCCTGTTTGCACTTTCAACCCAAGCTTGTTGAGATAATCCGCAACGTAAGCCGCTGTTTTCGTTTCGCGATTTGATAATTCTGGAAATTGATGAAAATGCCTACGCCACTCAATTACTTTTTGCTCAAGCTCTTTTGCTTGCTGGCTTAATTTGGATTGAAGCTTTGGATTGACTTGAGCGAAAAGAGATGATGTAAAAACAAAAACTGTGAAAAATAAAATTGCTTTCATGTTTCCTTATTTATGAAAACAACTTACAAATGTTTTGTCTCTCAACAAACTACCTCGAATAAAGTCTCTTTGCCTTTCTCGTCCCATTCTTTGCGAATGTAGGGAGCAAACTCGTTTTTAAAAGGCTCAGGTGGATAGGCGATGACTCGCTTGCGTTTGCCATTCGGATAATTTTCTTGGATCGAGTCGCCAATTTTTTCATTCCATTTGTACTCACCTCTTACTGCAACCGTCCCGTCTTCGAACAACATATAATAGTAGCCATCTTTATCACCGTATTCGATCGGCATTACTTCCTTCAAATGTTTCTCGATCGGTCGGGTCATAATAAGTAACGTAAGAATCTTTGGGCCACCCTTTGTAATATTTCGGATTTTGTTTTCAACAAGATCCTGAACATTGTACGCCATCCATCTACCATGCTTGGCACCTTTATAAAAAATCCCTTCTTCAACAGTTACATCACCCACTGTTTTTTTATAAGGCCCGTGAAGCAATACGCCTCTCTTTGGATCGAAAGCTGAAGTTCTTCTTACTTCTCTTCTAGCGTAATCGTACCAATAAATATCTCTCGCGAAGCCAGTGAATTTTTCATCACGTTTTTTTAAAACATAAAATAATTCTAAAGTCAATTTATTTCCGAAGCCCCTTCTTGTAAAACCTTTTTTGGTTTTAATACCATAAAAAACTTTTTTCTTCGGCTTCTTCTTTTTGGTAGCAATAGGCTCGTCAATTTTTTCGTCAAGCGTTAAAAGTTTGAAAGGCTTATCGGTATCAAATGTAAACTGACCTTCCTGACCTCGAGGCTCGTTGTCTTGCTGGGCTAATGCAAAACCGGGAATAAGAAGAATCAGAAATAATTTTTTCATGACTTTATAAAACGAAATACAGCAAAAGTATTTTACCGGATACGAATTAGATCAGTTCACTTTTCCTTCAACAGAATACAGAACTGGGCTGGCAAAAAGCATTTTCTGCCGACCGTCAACGAAATATCGGGTCAACGTTTCGCTGACATTATCTCCATCGAACTCAAGCGTCAGATTCCTGGAAGTAGTCATCATTAAATTTTCTTCCAAATATGAGGCCTCAATTTTCTTCAGTTTATCATGGTTGAGAAAAAAGAATTTTAATTCTGTTACTGGCGATTTCGATGTTGGTTTAAATTGTTTTATCAGAAGGTTGCTGTGGCTGTCATCAATTTCACTTATTTGATAAACATCTTTAAAGGAGGGCTTATTGATTGCATCCAATTGTATAAAAGCATCCAACTCATACTTCCATTGATCGAAATCAGGAACAAATGCAGCCGAATCTTTTTTTCCATTCATCATTGTTTTCTTATCCACTTTTAATTTTGAAGTCGAAAGAAGTTGAGTTTGCTTTTGGATCAAACTATCGAAATCAAAGTACGGTTTATCGTAAACTAGATTTTTTTTGCCGCACGAAATGAAAATTGCACCCGCAATGAAAATAAAAGAAAGAAGAGTCTCATTATTTTCAAATCAAATCGTTACCCGTCATTTCCTTAGGAATAGGAACTCCCATCAGTGTAAGAATAGTTGGTGCAAAGTCTCCGAGCTTTCCATCTTTAATAGATCCTTTGAAATCATCGTCAACTAAAATGCATGGCACCAAATTCGTAGTATGTGCTGTATTGGGCGTACCATCATCATTGATCATCATATCAGCATTTCCATGGTCAGCGATAATTATTGTTGCGTAACCATTTTTGCGGGCTGCTTCAGTTACCGCCTCATTACACTGATCTACCGTTTCGCAAGCTTTTACTGCAGCTGAAAAAACTCCCGTATGTCCAACCATGTCAGGATTTGCAAAGTTGAGGCAAATAAAGTCTGCGCTTTTCTTTTCAAGTTCAGGAATGATTTTGTCCCGAATATCAAAAGCACTCATCTCTGGTTTTAAATCATAAGTTGCAACCTTGGGCGAAGGGCAGAGTATTCTCGACTCTCCTTCAAAATTTTCTTCACGTCCGCCAGAAAAAAAGAAAGTGACATGAGGATATTTTTCTGTTTCGGCAATTCTGATTTGTTTCTTCCCCGCTTTGGAAACAATTTCTCCGAGTGTTTATTTAAATTGTCTTTATCAAAAATTACTTTCACATCATTGAAAGTGTCATCATAGTTCGTCAGCGTAACATAGTACAGTTTCATTTTATACATGTTCTGCTCATGAAAATCTTGCTGCGTAAGGACCATCGTAATTTCACGGCCGCGGTCGGTTCGGAAATTAAAAATCAGAATTACAACGTCACCTTCTTTTATAGTCGACAGTGGATTTCCATTTGAATCCGTAATCACAATCGGTTTTATAAATTCATCGGTAACACCTTCATCATACGATTTTTGAATTGCTGCTTTCGCATCAGTAAACTTTTCGCCAGTTCCGTGCACCAATAAATCGTAAGCCAACTTCACGCGCTCCCATCTTTTGTCGCGATCCATCGCAAAATATCTTCCTACAATACTTGCCAGTTTCCCTGATGTTTTACTCAAATGATTTTGCAAATCAGAGATGAAAGCCAACCCACTTTTTGGATCTGTGTCGCGGCCATCAGTAAATGCATGCACAAAAAGATTTTTCACGTTTTCATTGTGAGCTATAGTACATATTCCTTTCAAATGATTGATATGAGAATGCACGCCACCGTCAGAAACCAATCCAATCAAATGAACAGATTTGTTGTTTTCTTTTGCATGTCGAAATGCTTTGAGCAGAACCTCGTTTTTGTCAAGCTCTTTTTCTTCGACAGCTTTGTTGATGCGCACCAAATCTTGGTATACGACTCGGCCTGCGCCAATATTCATATGGCCAACCTCACTATTTCCCATTTGGCCATCAGGCAAACCCACAGCCAGCCCAGACGCCTGTAATTTGCTGTGCGTTATATTTTTTATAAAGCGAATTGATGTACGGAGTTTTAGCCGCATCTATGGCGGAAACCTTTGCATTTTTTGCGATTCCCCAGCCATCGAGAATCATCAGTAGTACTTTCTTGTTCATGGAATAAAAATTGGAGAGTAAATATAAGTTCAACAGGAATAAACGGCTATGAGTTCACATCAAAAGCCATCATCCTCTTTTTTCTTTTCTTCTTTCTTTGCTGGTTCTTTCTTTTGCGCTGATGTGCCTGAAGCCAATTCATAAGGTGCTTCTAGTCCATAATAAGTTAAACGGTATTTATTGATCCAGGCTAGCGTCTCTTCATCTGTACCCGGAATGAAAACTAGCTCACCCACTTTTGCTTTGCTTGCGTTAGTCTTTTTGGCAATCATATCATTAAACAATTGATTCGATGAATGAACCATCAAACGATTGTCTTCATAGCCAAAATAATACCATGACTCTGGCGATGCTTTGAAAAATACATGGAACACTGGCGAACCATCTTCATTTTTTCGAATCTCCATAAATCCTTCGAAGCCACCATTGATATCCGTTCGTCCAATATTGCTGATTCCAATGGCTCCTTCATTATAAAATGCTTTTTGCTTCTGAGACCATTTCAAATTCACATTTGAGAAAACAATTGGCACTCCGAATTGAGGAATAGTTGAAAGCGAAGTATATGCTTGCTGTGATTTTTGTTCGTAGTCTTTGGCGATTTCTTGCTACAGATTTGCAATTTTGTAAAGCAATTCGGTTTGATCCCCCAATCCTTCGCCTGCACCTTCATTTTTGATCACATCTTGTAAGTTAACCGCCATCATCTGATAAGCCGCTGAAGGGATATTCATGTCGGCCAAAATGAGGGCGTTCATTTTAATTTCGTTTGTCTCCAGGTTTCCGTTACCAAGAGCACTTGAAGTCAAACTGAAATCTTTAGTTGGCTTAAAGAAATTAACTGGCCCTTCAAATCGAACGTCTCGTTTGTCTTCGTTGTAGTTGAAAACTTTGCCAGAAAGTTTCTGGCCTGCAGCTTTCTGTCTGTCTTCAATTTTGAATTCATTACTTTCTTTGTCAAAGAACAATGAGCCACTCGCCAAAAAGAAGTCTTCATCATTTTCATCCTTCTTATCAAA
>JASGIR010000088.1:0-13198 GCA_049840975.1 Cyclobacteriaceae bacterium
TGCTATGTGCCCTCTACTGACTCGTACGTATTGCTAAGGTTAATAGGGAAACACGATAGAATCCGAACAGCACCTAGACCTTGGCATTGACATGCGATTTGTACAAGACAATCAGTCGCGGTCTTCACGTGGTGTAATGCGTGGTCTTCATTTTCGAAATGCTACACACGCACAAGCCAAACTTATTCGCGTAGTAAATGGAGCTATTCTTGATGTTGTGCTTGATATTCGCAAAGAGAAAAAGACTTTTTTGGCAAATATTATCAGATTGAAATGACAGCAACTCAGGGTCAGCAGCTTTTGGTGCCTGCTGGATTTGCTCATGGCTTTTATTGTTCTCAGTGAAACTGCAGAGATTTTATATAAAACGAATGAATATCATTATCCAGAATGTGAAGGTGGAATCCTTTTCAATGATCCTTCGTTAAACATCGATTGGAAAATCCCAGCTAGTGAGATAATAACATTTCAGAGCGAGATAAAGATCATCCTCTTTTAAAAGATGCTGTCTTTAATTTTTAAACGAGTTAAATGGAAATCAATTTTGGTAACAGGCGGAGCAGGTTTTGTCCAGTCTCAATTTTGTGGTTTATTTTTTAGACAAACACAAAGACTGTCAAGTCGTAAATCTTGATTTGCTTACATACGCTGGCACCACTGATAACCTGAAAGAAGTTGACGGCAACCCGCGCCACATTTTTATCAAGGGCGACATCATGGATCGTTCGTTGGTCGAAAAGATTTTCCAACAGTATCATATTCTTTTGGCGTGATTCATTTTGCAGCCGAATCACATGTTGATAACTCCATTGCCGGTCCTGAAGCATTTATAAAAACAAATGTCTTCGGCACCTTCACTTTATTGGATGTCGCTCGTAGACTTTGGATGAAAGCTCCATTTACTTTCCATGAAGGAAAAAATGAAAATCGTTTCCTCCATATCTCAACAGATGAAGTTTTTGGAACACTTGGCGAATGGTATCGTCTCTCACAGAAAAAACTTCTTATGCGCCCAATAGTCCGTATTCTGCTTCAAAAGCTGGAAGCGATATGATCGTTCGCAGTTATTTTCATACCTATGGAATGAACGTTGTCACAACAAATTGCTCCAACAACTACGGCCCGAAACAAAATAATGAAAAACTAATTCCAACCATCATTCGAACTGCGTTGGCTGAAAAACCAATCCCAATTTATGGCGATGGAAAGAATGTACGCGATTGGCTTTACGTGCTTGACCATGTAAAAGGAATTGACTTAGCATTTCAGAAAGGCAAGCCAGGCGAAACATATAATGTCGGAGGTCGAAATGAACGCAACAACAATCAGATTGCACAAACTGTTTGCGGGATTCTAGATCAACTCAAGCCTCGTTCTGGTGGAAAAAAATACAGTGAGTTGATTACTTATGTTCAAGATCGTGCTGGTCATGACAAACGCTACGCCATCGATGCCACCAAAATTGAATCTGAATTGAAATGGAAAGCCGATGAAAATTTTGATAGCGGCATTCAGAAAACAGTGAAGTGGTATCTGGAGAAATAACCTCTTATTGGTTATTCAGTATCTTTTCGGCTGCGGTCTTTCCTATAATTTTTGTAAGCTCCTCAAGCGAAGCTTCTTTTATTTTCTTCACTGACTTAAAATGTCCGAGCAATTTGTCGGCTGTTTTTTTTCCGATACCGGGAATATTTTCGATTTCAGTAACAAAGGTATTTTTGCTTCTCTTTAATCTATGAAACTCAATAGCAAAACGGTGCGCTTCATCTCTAATCTGTTGAATCAATTGAAGTCCTGGTGATTTCTTGCTAATCAAAAGCGGCAGTGGATCTTCTGGATAATAAATCTCTTCTAATTTTTTTGCTATACCTACAATCGGAATTTTCCCATAAAGTCCAAGCTCTTTCAAAGCTTCGCACGCACTACTCAGCTGACCTTTGCCTCCGTCTACAATTATCAAACTTGGATACTCGCTCTGCTCTTCCATGATACGCTTGTATCTGCGCGTAACTATTTCTTTCATCGAAGCAAAATCGTCAGGGCCAACAACCGTTTTGATATTGAAATGTCGATAACCCTTTTTATCAGGCTTGCCGTCCACAAAACGAACCATTGAAGCAACTGGACTTGTGCCTTGAAAGTTTGAGTTGTCGAAGCACTCAATAATTTTTGGTAATTGAACTAATCGCAAATTCTCTTGCAGAATATTGAGAACCTCGTTCTTCTTCGATTTCGTTTTGTCCTTCGCCAATTCCTTTTCGCGTTTCATGAAAAGCGCGTTCTTCAACGACATTTCAATCAGTTTACGCTTATCACCAATTTGTGGAACAATATTTTCGAAGTCGTCAGATTTGACAGACAATGAAATATTTGTGAATACTTCTGGATTGTCACTGTGATACGTAGCACGCAGTTCAGCAACAGCTGAGTTCAAAATATCCTCATCCGTTTCATTGAGTTTCTTTTTGATCTCAGCATTCTTCGAAAAAATGATTGAGCCTTCCTTTACTTTCAAATAATTAATAAAAGCATCTGATGGCGAACTTGTGATTGTAAACACATCGATGTTCGTCAGCTTCGGATTGACTACAAGAGATTTCACTTGAAAATCTTCGAGCAATGAAAGTTTCTGCCGAAAGACTTCTGCTTTTTCAAATTCCAATTTGCTTGCCGCCTCATTCATTCTTGAGCCAAAAGCATCCTTTACAACACTTAAGTCACCCTTCAAAATATTTCTGACTTGGGCGATATCATCCAAATAACTTTTTTCATCTTGTAATCCTTCGCACGGACCCTTGCAGTTTCCAATGTGATATTCCAAGCAGACTTTGAATTTCTTTTTCGAAATGTTGTCTTCTGATAAATACAAATTGCACGTGCGAATCGAATACAACTGGCGTGACAACTCCAACACATTCTTCATTGCGACAACACTACTAAACGGGCCGAAATATTCACCTTGTTTAGGCATAAATTTCCTTGTCGTTATTACTCTGGGAAATCGTTCTTTGATGATACAGATGTAAGGAAAAGTTTTATCGTCCTTTAGTAGAATATTATACTTCGGCTGGTTTTGTTTGATCAAATTATTTTCAAGCAACAAAGCATCAAATTCAGAATTGGCTAGAGTGAATTCTATTTTCCTGATTTCTGAAACAAGTTTTGCTGTTTTCTGATTGTCATAGGTCTGCCGATTAAAGTAGCTGCTTACTCGTTTCTTCAAACTTTTCGCTTTACCAACATAAATCATTTCACCTTCTTCGTTGAAATAGCGATAAACCCCAGGGGAGTCTGGCAGATTTGCGATTGTGCTCTTTATTTTTTCGTCTGGGTTCAAACTGTTATAAGAGTTTTCAGTCTAACAAAGAAAACAAATAGTTAGTTGATTTTGCGTTATGAAAATAAACGAGACAAAATCTTTTATTTTCGCTATATCGAATGTGAAATGAAAGTCATCTCCACCTTATTTCTCTTATTCATTTCCCTGGCGAATTGTTTTGCTCAATCCTCGCCTGCCAAGTTGATGCTCTATTCCATTACAGAGCAAAATGGTCTTTCCGATAATAGAGTCACTTGTTTTTTTCAAGACAGTCGGGGATTCATGTGGATTGGGACCCAAGATGGGCTCAATCTCTTTGATGGTTCGATTGTTAAACGATTCAAAAACAAAAAAAATGACACAACCTCAATTGCAAGCAATTACATCAGAGCAATTGCAGAAGACAGCACACATCAATTGTGGTTCGCCACATTAAATGGGCTGTGCAAATTCGATCCAATTAAAAAAACATTTTCAACGTATCAAGCTTCATCTCCTTATGGAAATCCAAATATGATGTGGGATTTAAAATTGGAAGGAGAAAATATTTGGCTTGCTTGTGGAGTAGGATTGATTAGGTTTTCAATGAGGACCAAAAAATTTGATGGTTTCCTAAATCAAGTACACGAAGGGCGTAGCAGAATAATTGATAATCGAGTCACTCAGGTTTTAATTGATAGAAAAAAAAGGTTCTGGGTCTCTACACATAATGGGCTTTGGCGCTTCTATCCTGAAGAAAAAAAATATATAAATGTTTCCAATTATGCCGAGCCAACGGAAATCATAACCATGATCGAAGACCACAGCGGAAAAATCTGGATGGGATTATGGGGAAAGGGAATACAGGTTTTCGATCCAGATAAAAATACAATCAAGCAAATAAAAGGTGACATCTCCACAATTGTGGCTGGCCTGGCAGAATCAAAAAATGAAAAGGGAAATTATCTTATTTGGAGCTCTGGGCTAGTTGCGATTGATCAAAATGAGAATCTAAAAAAATACACGGCTCTCAATGTTGAACATGAAGGAATTTTCGGTCAGTCCGTGTTTTATTTCTCTGCCGATGGATTGCTTTGGGTTGCCACACCTTTGGGGGTGAGAATTTTGGATCCCAATCGGCAATCGTTTAGTCACTACTTCCCCACACCAAATGAAATTACAAATCAGAGCATCGCTCTCTTTGAAAAAAAGAATTTGATTTATGTTGGCGGTCACGGCAAAGAATTTCTAAAGCTTTACGATTCAGCGTTTAGCTTGAAGAAAGATTTTTAAAGTAAGTGGTTCACTAAGCAAAAACGCGCTGATAAACATAGCTAGAGAAGATGCGACCCATCTTTGGCTATGCACAGAGGACGGGCTTGGTTTAATAAACGAGATCACGGGCGATTTAAAAGAGTTTCGTCTTTCTACCCAAGAGATTAATACCACTACCAGAAATTTTTTCTCTAACATATTTATCGATAGCAAAAATAATCACTGGGTCTTTCCTTGGCGAAGTGGGATCTGGCAGTTTGATCCGTCTACCAGCACATTTAAAAAAGTGGCTTTAAGTTTTTCAGGCAAAAAAGATGACGGGAAGAACCTCGTGATAGCGACAGCTGCCGAAGATGAACTGGGCAATATCTGGTTTGGTGATCTTGACGAGGGCCTCATACTTTTTGATGCCAAAACTCAACAATTCTCAAAACCAATAGAAAAAGTTATTGGCTCTTACTGCAGCCTTCCTGAAGCTAGTGTTTGAAAAACCTTACTTGTGGTTTGCGCTAACTGGTCGAGTATTTCGCTTGAACACATTAACAAAAAAAATAGATCAATGGGATGTGCCTGATGAATTAAACAAAACGGTATTTGATTTCCTGCGTAGACAATAAAAGACTTTGGATTACAACCAGTGGTGGCCTGCTTTCATTTGACAAGACCACACATGGATTTAATCGGTTTACAGCCAATGATGGTTTATTGGAAAACGAGATGAACGGTGTAATCTCTTCATTTCAAAACGGAAAAATAATTTATGCAGTTGGGAATCACTTCACCGTATTTCGCTCGGACGAGTTGCTAAAGCCAACCACGAAACCAAAAGTAACAATCACAGAAGTTTTTTCTCAAAACCAACTGATCCAATGGCTGCCCAATAAAAAAAACAATAAAGAAATTACTCTTGATCATACTTACAACAACTTCACTTTCCATTGGGCTTTGTTGAACTATCGAAACCCATTACAAAATCAATATTACTGTAAGCTTGAGGGCATCGACAAAGATTGGAAATATGTCGGCAACGTAGGACAAGCAGAATATGCGAGTCTTCCCTCGGGCACATATACTTTTCATGTTCGCGGAACAACCAGCGATGGAATTAAAAACGAGCTAGATGATTTTCTCATCATTATCATTGAGCCTCCGTTTTGGAAGACAGCTTGGTTTATTATCGGATGCATACTGTTGGCTTCCACACTCATCTATTTGATCTATCGCTATCGACTCAATCAAATTCTGCTTCAGGAAAGAATGCGAAGCAAAATTTCTACCGACTTGCACGATGACATTGGCTCCACGCTCAGTTCCATTTCCATTTTGGGTGATTTAGTCCTTCAGAAAACAAGTGATGACTCCGCTTCTACGATGGTTAAAGAAATACGAGACAACGCTCAGGTGCTTATGGAAAAAATGGATGATATAGTGTGGGGTATCAATCCAGAGAATGACTCGCTCGAAAAATTATTGCTTCGCATAAAACGTTTTGCCTCTCAGCTTTTCGAAGCAAAAAATATCGAGTACAGTATTGATGTACAGGAACACCTTCAGCAGATCAAATTACCAATGGACCATCGTCAGCATATTTATTTAATACTGAAAGAAGCTATAAACAATCTTGTGAAGCATGCTCAGTGCAATAAAGCTGCGATAAAAGTTTGTGTCGATAATAATTTTTTGGTTGTTCTAGTTTCAGACAATGGAAAGGGTTATGACATCGATTCCAATCACAACGGAAACGGAATCAGAAGCATAAAAAAGAGATCAGAATCAATGAGAGCAGAGTTGACACTTCGTTCGAAGGCAAGTGAAGGAAGTACAATGGAACTCAAAGTAAAAATCAAATAAACATACGACTTAGCAATCCAATGAGTTTAGTCAATTTTAGCGCCATGATTAAAGTTGCCATTGTTGAAGACAACTCGACATTGCGAAGCTCTCTTGCAAACTTGATGAATAGTTCGGATGGTATTCAGTGCGTTGGTGCTTATGGGAATTTGCAAAACATTGTCAGTGAATTAAATAAAGTAAAGCCAGATGTTGTTCTCATGGACATCGGCCTTCCCGAAATTTCCGGAATCGAAGGTGTTAGAACAGTAAAATCAAATTTTCCTCAAACTCAGATTTTAATGTTCACGGTTTTTGAAGACGATGGCAAAATTTTCGATGCCATTCGCAATGGTGCCTCAGGCTACCTTTTGAAAAAAACTCCCTCACCTCAAATTATTGATGCTATCCGTGAACTTTTTAATGGAGGTGTGCCCATGAGTCCCGCGATAGCGAGAAAGGTCATCCATTCATTTCAGGCCGCGCCAGCTGCACCAGTAGAAGATTCACTAACCGTGCGTGAAAAAGAAATCTTATACTCCCTTGTTGATGGGCTCAGCTATAAAAAAATAGCCGAAAAATATTTCATCAGTATTTCAACAGTGCGAACTCACATTACCAGCATTTACGAAAAGTTACATGTTCACAGCAAAGCACAGGCTGTAGCCAAGGTTCTAAAAAAATAAGAATCCATCTCACATCTTTTAGTTGCCTTAAAATTCTCTCATCTTTGAGAAGTTAGTCTAGTGATTATGCAACGAAATATATTTTCAGCTTTTGTTGGTTATCTTTTTGTTATCTCTTCTAACATCAATCTCGCTGCACAACCTGCAAGTCAACAGTTTTTTACTACAATCAAGCCTGGGAGCTTACTACACCTGAAAAATCTGTTTATCGCAGAGAAGCATTTTTTGATTTAAAGAATATAGAATTTGACGGAATCTACCGCGACTACGATAAAAACAATCGCATGATTGGTGATGGTAGTTATTATAAAGGCGAGAGGAGCGGAATACATACAACCTATGCTGAAGATTTTTCGGTGAAATCAAAAATTGAGTATACCGAAAATGACTTTACCATTTGGGAATTAGCCGAAGCAGACAAAAATAGTGGCGTAAAAAATGGCAACGGAAAATTCGCGATCCCATATTATTATTTGGCCGAGAAGCTTTCTGGTGCTATCTGGAAAACTGGAATTCTCGAAGGAGAATTCATAAAACGGAAAAAGAAGTGGTTACTGGGTTTATTTTGATAACTCTGATCAACCAACCCCCAGTGATGTTGAACTCTATAAGTATGGAAAATTCGTCAAGCACACACGTTATGGCGACACTACGGAGGTCAGAGAGAAAAAGACAATTTATCTGTCATTGCCATTGCTTACCGCTGAATCCTTGATACACGATCAAGGATCATTTACTCGATCTCAATCAGTATTTTGAAAAGTATATAGTCTATCCGAATAACTTTACTCGTGAGGTGACGTACCCGCGTGGGTTTAAAAGATTGCTTCTCCTACTTTCTCGTATGATGAACGTGATGAGTGTGACGGGCGTACCCCGATTTCTATATGGAGGTCTTACTGGTAAAAATTAAAGAAAATGGTGTTGCTCAAAACATCACCGTAGCTAGATCTAGATCTTATTTAGATAAAATTGATGTTGCTGCTCTTAAAGCCTTCCAGCTTTATGACAAGCGAGTGCTTCCGGCAATGAAAAATGGCAAACCAATCGAAAGCAAAATCTATATTCCGATATCTGGCGGAGAACGATGGGAGTCTGCTCTGAGAGAATTACCAACAGAATGGTTTCGACTATCCCCGGGAATTTTATGGACTAATTCTTTATATCCCAAGGTTCTTCATCGCGCGCGCGAACAGAATCTGGGAGCTGCTTTCCTCCTGGATCAATCGAAATATCAACACCAGAAGATGGTCTTTTAAAAAATCCTTTAGCGATTCCAGTGCTAGGATCTGCATAAACCTTTGTCATGAATTTTGCCCAGATTGGTCTTGCAGATCTTGCTCCTTGACCAAATTCCCATGAAGGGAAATGAACTCCACGCTCATCTCCACCTACCCAAATTCCAGTAACAAGGTTGTGCGTCACGCCCATGTACCAACCATCAGAAGCATCATTGGTTGTTCCTGTCTTACCTCCAATCTCATTGTTTTCGCGCAGCTCGAAAGGTAAACCAGTGGATGTTCCTCCTTTTTCCTCAACACCACCTTTCAACATGTAAACCATTTTAAATGCAGTTTGCTCGTTGATTGCTTCTTTTGTTTGAGGAACAAAATTTTCAATCACATTTCCATTTTTATCTTCAATACGTGTGATGTAAAACGGTCTTGTTCGTATTCCACCGTTCACAAATGTGCAGTAAGCACCAACCATTTCGAAAAGAGAAACATCGCTAGTACCAAGGCAAAGTGAAGGCACGGCATCCAAGTGACTTTCTATTCCTACACTGTGAGCAAAATCAACAACATTTTCTGTTCTCCCAATTCCTGAATCATCTGAGCAGTTATTGAATTAACAGAGCGAGCCATTGCTTGACGTATAGTCATCCTTTGTCCCGTTCCCTTTGGAGGGCCATCGGAGTTTGCAGGATACCAGGGTGGCTGACCCGGAATTTTAAATTGAGGGGATATGTCACGCAAAGTATAGGAAGGTGAATAGCCACGCTCCATTGCCAAGCCATAAACAAAAGGCTTAAAAGTAGAGCCTGCTTGTCTCTTTCCTTGCCAAACGTGATCGAATTTGAAATATTTGTGATCAAATCCTCCTACCCACGCTTTGATGTGGCCTGTGATCGGATCCATTGCCATCAAACCAGATTGCAAGAAACGCTTGTAATAATTAAGCGAATCGTAACTGCTGAACAAGGTGTCGCGTTCGCCTTTTGTAGTGTAAATGGTCATTGGCTTTTTCAAGCGCAACATGATCTTAAGAGAGTCTGAGTTCTCCCCGTATTTTTCAGCATAAATTTTATAAGCTTCAGTTTGCTTTATCCGCTTTGCTAAAAAATCTTTGATCTCGTGTCCATCTTCATCTACCCATGGATTTCTTTTCCTTTTATTCCACTCACTGAAAAATTGGTCTTGCAATGGTCTCATGTGTTCTATCATTGCTTCTTCGGCATAACGCTGAAGCCTGCTGTCAATCGTTGTATAGATCTTTAATCCCGAATTATAAAGATCAATGTTTCTGCTTTTGCAATATGCCAGCAAATAATTGCCAAGTACCGTACGAAAATAAGTTGCTAAACCGGTGTTATGGTTTTCAAGGTTGTAGTTAAGTTCAATCGGCAATGCTTTTATTGAATCAAATTGCTTTTTGGTTTTGATTTTATATCCTTGACGATAAACCTTTAATAAAACTTCATTTCTTTTTTCTAAAGCGTTTTTAGGATTTCGTTTTGGATTGTAGAAAGAAGGTGCTTGCAACATCCCTACTAGAATGGCTGACTCCTGAAGGTTCAAACTATCTGGCTCTTTATTGAAATACGTTTCAGCAGCTACTTTAATTCCAAATGCATTGCTACTAAAGTCGCATGTGTTTAAGTACATCGCAATGATTTCTTCTTTAGTGAAATTCTTTTCGAGGTTCACTGAAATAATCCACTCTTTTGTTTTTTGGATGAGACGTCTTGGTACACTTCCTAATCTGGCGAGAGGTCCATCCAGACTTCTGTCAGTATTTTGAGTATAGAGATTTTTTGCCAACTGTTGCGTCAAAGTGCTTCCTCCTCCAGACTTACTTACTGTGAGTAGACCTTTAATTACTCTTAAGTATGCAGGCAAATCCAAACCAGAGTGTTGCCTAAATCGGTGGTCTTCCGAGATCAACAAAGTATTAACCAAATCGGGTGATAGCTGATTATAGTGCACTTGACTGCGGTTACTGCTATAACGATAATAAGAGCCGAGTGAAACACCATCGGCTGAAAAGACTTCTGATGACAAATCATTTTCTGGATTCTCTACTTCGCGAATGCTTGGCATCCCGCCAAATAAGCCAAACAAATCAACACTTACGGTGAAAATGTAGAGCGGTAAGCCAAGTATGAAAACCAAAAAAGTGATCCAGATATATTTCGTTACGCGCGGAATCCAGGTCTTGCGCACACGCAATAAATCTTGAAATCTACTTTTGATAGTTTTTGTCGAAGAACGTGAGGTACTCATCGAGCGATTTGGTTCGGTATAAAATCTGAAAATTATCTTTTGTAATTACAAAATTATAGATTTTGTAATCGGAAAAAGGCTTGTTTTTAGAAAGTTCACTTAGGTATTTGTAATAATACTTCATAGCCGTTTCACGATCAGGGATATCAACACACATAGTCATTGTCTTGTCATCAAAGCCAAGGTTACTCGTGGTCAGTTTTAAAGTTTTCCAATGAATTGAATTAAACTTCTCTAACGCATCGACAACAGGATTCGTAATTCGGTCGGCCGAATTATACACTACAATGAAAAAGTGAACACCACTGGTCGTTCCAAATTTATTTTCCTTGGCCTTTTCAATTTTTTCTACAAATGTTTTTGACGAAGCCAACAACTGCTCAGCGTAAGTTTTCAGTGGATGCTTTGGATATTTTTTGATGTACTCATCAAGTTCAAATTGATATTTGGATACATCTTCCGTCCGTCCCATGATCAATATCTTAAGCAATTCCAATTGAGGAATAAAATTGGTTTCGCCTGAACCTATTGCCTCGTTCACCCGATCCATCGCCAGTTTCAAATTGTTCTCTTGAAATAAAACATAAGCATCTTTGTACATCAACTTCTGTTTTTCCGCGAGAGCTGTTGTTTCTTTGATATAATCAGGGTTGATAAGAATTCGTGCGAATGTTGATGTTGGAAATTCATTTTGTAACATATCGGCATAGCGCTGGGCCAGGCCATCGTTTTTCTCTTTGTGTATTAAATAGAGTTTGTAAAGCACTTCTGGTTTCTTTTCTGAATTAGGGAAACGTTCCAATAATTTCTCGTACGATTCCGCTGCATTGTCTTTTTCATTTAGGTTGAAGTAGTATAAATCGCCCAAATGAAAGTAGGCATCTTCAATTTTCGCAAGTGCTTCGCTTTTTTTCTCTTCCGTGTTAGGCAGTTGAGCTATTACCTTGGCAACAATGTCTTCTTTCTTCTCAACTTTTTCTGATTGTTTGTCCTTTGATTTGGTAGGTTGGCTTTCAGCGGTTTGTTGAGTAACTACAGTAGGGTCACTTGTGGTTGAGCTTGTTCTATTTGATCTCCGCCAGTTGTCTTCCAGAGGAATCGACCCCCACACACGCTGAAATTCCGTTTGCCCAGTAGCCACAAGATCACGGCTGCCAAAATACCAATCTCCAGTTTCTGTATCATCGGTTGGTGCTCCATTCAAATTACCCGAACTCACTGACTGATCATCGTTTTGAGTTACTGTCTTCTTTTTTTCTTCTTTTTGGCTACGGCCTTCTTGTCTTTTGTGGCAAGCGAATCAAACAAATGGCGAATCTTAGCAGTGTCAAGAGAGGCGAGATAAAGTAGACTGTCGTTGAGTGAAATTGTCTCGGTGTATTTCACAAACTCACCCAAAATATTTTGTCTTTTCTTAATTGTTTCTAAGCCTTCATAATCCTTAGGAAGAGAATTAACAGCACTGTCGTAATAAAGCTTGGCAGGCTTATATTTTTTTAAAGAATCGAAATTGATTTGACCCACACGCAAAAATGACATGCCTTGAATACGTTTGTTTTTGCCCGCATGAGCAGCAAGCTTGTAATCTTTCATGGCATCATAAATGTTGTCTTGCTTGCGTTCGAACTCGCCCAAATTCATAATATATTTTGTCTTTGAACTCCGCATTCTTTGTGTCTTTCAAAAGTTTATCAAACTGTTTTCTGATTAAGCGAACATCACGATTGTTGTCAAGCTTTGCCACCTGAGCCATATTTAACCTAGCATAGAAATCAATTTCATAATCAGGATTGGTGGCCAAACATTTTTTATAAAAGTTGTAAGCTTCAGAATTGAATCCAAGTTCTTGATACACTTGGCCTATGATGAAATAGATTCTCCCTTTTCTATCAGAACGAGTAAGTAAGGTGTCTGCTTTCGACAGATTGCTGACCATATTATTATAATCCTTTCGAACTTGATAATAGTTCGCCTTCTCCAGGTAGAATTTTTTTGAATTACGTTTATTCAATTTTTCCTTTTCAAGAAAACGAATGGCTTCCTCGGCACGATCATAGTCGCCCATTTCAGTAAAAGTTCTAATCAAATTGATCAGCGCAATATGACGGATGTTTTTATCATGACTTTTTGTATTGACATATTTGAAAGTGAGGATCGCATTTTGATAGTCGCAAGCATACAAGCGTGCGAGGCCAACCATCACGTAATTATTATCAACCCATTCACTGTTAGGGTGGCGCTGAATGGAAATGGAAGCCATCTTTATGATCTCGTCAGTATTTTTCTTGTATAATTTAGCAAGTACTGTGTCGAGGCGAGGATAAAGCAAAAGAATTTTGTTGTGGTCGTCATCAAGGCTTTTTAAGATCAGTTGCTCAACTTCGAGTGCTCCCTCTTTTGCATAGAAGTAGCCGTTGAAATGAGCCGTTGTATTATGGAAAATTTTCCCGGTAATGGAGGTTTGCTCCACGCCACAGGCCGACACAAAGAAAAGGACCAAAAAAGGGCCGAAAAAATCGAATAAAAGCAGGTTTACTCACACCCCAAATATCAGGTAATTATTTTGAACGAGGTGCTGTTCGGATTCTATCGTGTTTTTACCCTCT
>JASGIR010000089.1:0-31620 GCA_049840975.1 Cyclobacteriaceae bacterium
AAGGTTAATAGGGAAACACGATAAATCCGAACAGCACTCTGAAGATTGTGGGAATGTAGTTTCAATTAAAACGAATTTTGTATCTGTTGGTTGAAAATAAAAGTATTGTCGCTGTGAAAGTAAGTTATTACTGTAAACATAGACCCATTTTGTTGGCCCTGAAAAACCCTGCCCGACTTTTCATATCTGAATTTGTGTAATCAAACCGTTGCCATTGCTTGTAACTTTGTAAGAGTTCGTACCACCTCCATTAAAAGACTGCTGATATGCTGTGATATGATTGTTGTCGTCATAAATAATTGAGATATTTATAACTCTGATCTGGAGAGTTGTATTCAGTCAGATAACAGTTTTGATATATGGTTTCATTTTTGTACACGAGGAAGAAAAAAATTATAATAGCCCCGTACAAAACTGATTTGAGTGATTTGGGTGTCATTGGTGTGATGGTGATGTTGCTTGTTATCAACGCCATGAGTTGTTTTTTATTATGCGGAATATTAGTGATAAAGCTGTTTTAAATAATTGATTGGCTTGCTGCCTTAAAATTTGATTTAAACATTGGTTTCACGGAGATAAAAAAGAGATATTCACTCGCGCTTTAACCTATGCTTCGACCTATTTATCTTTTGATTTTCAAAATAATTGGCTGGAAAGTCGAAGGATCATTTTCGCCAGATATCAAAAAATACATTGTGGCTGTTGCGCCACATACCAGCAATTGGGACTTTGTTATCGGTGTAATGGCGAGAAGTATTGTGCATTTGCAAAAGGCAAAATTTTTGGGCAAAAGTCAATTGTTCAAAGCTCCATTCGGTTGGTTTTTCCGCTGGCTGGGTGGTTATCCTGTATATAGAGATGCATCGCATGATCTGGTTCATCAAGTTGTCGGGAGGAAATCTTCAATGCTCACGATGAGTTTGCTTTAGCTATTGCTCCGAAGGCACTCGAAAAAAAGTGACTCGCTTAAAAACAGGATTTTGTTTTGTTTGCGAAAGAAGCTAAAGTGCCCATTTTCCGGTAGGATTCGACTTCAAAAAAAAGAAAGTTGTGATTGGTTTACCATTTTACCCGACAGATAATGTTGAAAGTGACATGGAGTTCCTCAGAGGGTTTTACAGTCAGAATTAAAGGACGCAACCCTGAGCTCGGAATCGATTGACAAATCGTTTCAATTGCATTTCGTATTTTAGCATAAAATAAATTCTATTATGAAGAAAATTTTCATTTTGATCTGTTGTGTTGGTTTAGTTCAAGGTGCGTTAGCGCAATCAATTGGCATTGGTATTAAGGGCGGACCTAATTTCTCAAGCTTGAGATACAGAGTCAAGATTTCTGCCAGCAACCGAACTGGTTATCATTTTGGGGCCTATGCGTTATTTAAGTTTAGCAAAATTGGCATTCAACCAGAATTACTTTATTCAAAGCAAGGAGCATCCGTGACTTTTAATTCCAATAACTACGATGCGAACTTTGACTACATTAATGTTCCTATTCTTCTTAAGTTCTACACAGTTGCAGGGATCAATATTCAAGTCGGACCCCAATTTGGATTTGCAACTTCTACTGCAATTAAAGGCGGCCGTTTCATCAAACCAAAGCTATAGCTCTGCGGTTAAAAATAGTGACCTGAGCGCAGCTATTGGTTTAGGTTGGGATTTGCCTTTTGGATTGAGGTGTCGATGCCCGCTACAACCTTGGCCTTTCTAATAACAACAATATTTCAGGTAGTTCTGCGAATTTGAAGAATCAAGTTTTTATGGCGTCCGTTGGCTATAGACTTTTCAAACTCGGTAATTAATCTAGAAGACTCTTCTTTGGTTTGAAAATCCCTCTTCGGAGGGATTTTCTTTTTTGAGAGCGGATCATTTTTGTATTTTTGCCGCCGAATAAAAAATAAATAAGGGCGTTGTTATGAACATGAAAAAAATATATTGTTGCTATTTGTGCAGTGGTTATTACTTCAACTATGTCGTTCGCACAGCTGCGTGCAGATTTTGGAATGAAGGCGGGGTGGAATGTTACTGGTCTTGAGCTAAACTCTGGTGGCAAATTGGTAGGCCTTACTTACAACAATCGTTCTGGTTATCATATCGGTGGCTATGCTTCTTTTCGATTCAAGAAATTTGCTGTACAGCCGGAACTGATTTATTCAAGACAAGGGCAAAATTTTACAACACCCAATTATTCCAATCTTAACTCAGATTTGAAATACATAAATATTCCGGTCATCATTAAATACTATCTCGTTGGTGGTTTGAATTTGCAAGTTGGTCCGCAGTTTGGTTTTTTGGCGTCTGCCAAAGGTGATTTGATGCAAGTTGATAATGCGGGTAATATTAGCGCCACTACTCGAGGACAAGATTTGAAAAGCTATTTAAAAGGCACAGATTTATCCATTGGCATTGGAGCAGGAATTGATATTCATCGCGTTAACTTAACTATTCGCTATAATATCGGTGTTAGTGATATAAATACACACTCTGGATCTTCATATCCAAATGGAGTACAGCCTTCATTCAGTACAGCGAAAACTCAAAACCAAGTAGTTCAGTTTTCGGTTGGCTATCGATTCTATAAAATCGGAAAATAATTGGAGAGTTGAGTTTTATTTTGGATTGGCGAGTTTACTTTTTCTGTATCCATATGAAAAGTAAATTACTAGTCCCACCAACAGCCAGGTAAGGAACGCTCCCAGTTCCAAATTCCTAATTCAGTCATCAAGTATAAGTTGGTGAGTATGCCCAACACCGGAAGCAGTGAAAAGTTGTTTTTAAAACTGAGAACGGACATCAATAACCAGGCTGCCCAGAAAACGTAGAGGAGAGGCTTTTCATTTAACACTGCTGAATAATCTTTAGAAGCGAAGGCGAAAGCTGCTGCAATGATTAAGCCGGCAAAAACAAAATACTTTCCATTTACGTAAGGCACACGGAATTTCGATTGATTGCTTAGGCCTTTGTGATCCATATACAAAACACCGGCACACACAATAATGAATGCAAAGAATGTTCCTACGCTAGTGAGGTCAACAAAAAACTGCATGTTAAAAAACATAGAAGGGATAGCGACTACAAATCCAGTGACGATCGTAGAGAAGGATGGCGTTTTAAACTTGGGATGAACTTTGGCAAACTGTGGCCACAATAATCCATCACGACTCATTGTCATCCAGATGCGAGGCTGCCCCAATTGATAAACCAACAACGCACTAGTAATCGCCACTACTGCTGATACAGAAATAACTCCAGCAATAAAATTGACGCCCACTTTTTGGAAAACATATGCCAAAGGATCATCTACATTAAGCTCTTTATAATTGACCATACCCGTAAGCACTAAGGAGATGAGTATGTAGAGCACAGTACAAATTCCCAAGCACCAAAGCATGGCACGCGGCAAGTCGCGCTGAGGATTTTTACATTCTTCAGCAGTGGTAGAAATAGAATCGAAACCAATGAAAGCGAAAAAAACAGCAGCTACACTACTCAGTATGCCCTTGATGTGATTGGGAGCAAATGGGCTCCAGTTCTCAGGTTTTATATAAAACGATCCGGCAACAATCACCAGAAAAATAACACCAAGTTTGAGTATAACTAAAATATTACTTGCTGTTCTAGACTCACGAATGCCAACATACACCAACGCAGTGATCAAAACGGTAATGAGCCCAGCAGGTAAATCACAGATTAGTTTGATTCCCGCAAGGGATGGTGCAGCAGCCCGTACTTCTTCTGTGGCTGATGACGGATCAACTGTTGACCAAGCAGGTAAATGAATGTTGAACCCTGCAAGCATAGATGTGAAATATTCTGACCAAGAGATCGCCACAACCATATTTGACACAGCATATTCCAGTATCAGCGCCCAACCAATAACCCACGCAAAAAATTCTCCAAAGGAAACGTAAGCATATGTATACGCACTTCCGGAAACAGGAACTGTTGAAGCGAACTGGGCATAACTTAATGCCGTAAAGACACAGGCTATAGCCGTAAAAACAAAGAGTAATGAAACGGCAGGGCCTCCATTGAAGCTAGCGTGCCCGATAGTGCTGAAAATACCAGCACCGATAATAGCCGCAATCCCAAGCAACGTGAGGTCGCGAACGGTCAACACTTTTTTTTAATTCGGAACCTCCATCCTGTGACGTATTGGATGAAATCGTGGCAAGTGATTTTTTTCGAAATAGGGAATTTGACATTAGAAAACTTTGGCCGCAAAGTAAGGAAAATATCAACTTAAAAGGAGTGGCTAAGCTAAACCTAGAGGCAAATCCCAAATCATTGAGGCAGCCATTTGACATTCACAAGAGAATCGTATGTTTGTACTTTATGAAAAAAGTTAAATCACTTTTCACAGTTGGCTTTGTGCTTTGCTCGATTTATTCTTTTGCTCAAAAAGAAACCATCATTGCTTTCGGCTCATGTAGTGACCAAAAAAGACCACAAGAATTGTGGCCCGAAGTCGTAAAACAGAAACCAGTAATTTGGATTTGGGGTGGAGATAACGTCTATGCTGACACTGGCGATACCACTCAGCTAAAAGCGATGTACGCTAAACAGAAATCAGACTCAGGGTACCAGAAGCTTTTAAAACTTTGTCCTGTTACAGGGACTTGGGATGATCATGATTATGGAACGAATGATGGAGGAAGATTTTGGCCACATCGTGATGATTTTAAAAAACTTGAATTACAGTTTCTTGATATTCCGAAAACGAATCCTGTTTGGAGCCATCAAGGAATTTATAATTCGATGACTCTTGGAAAAGGAAAGGACAAAATCAAAATCATCAATCTTGATACACGTTATTTCAGAGATACATTAGTAAAGGTTTACTACAAACCTGAAGGCACCGAGAAAAAAGAATACCGCTATCAAGTCAATGAGGCAGGCGATATACTTGGTGAAGCCCAATGGAAATGGTTAGAAAGTGAATTAAAGAATTCAGACGCATCTTTTTTTATTATCAATTCTAGCATTCAAGCTTTGGCAGAAGATCATCGTTTTGAAAAATGGGTGAACTTCCCTCAGGCGCGTCAGCATCTTCTTGAAGTTTTGGCCGCATCCAAGAAAAGAATTTTGATCATCAGCGGTGACAGGCACATCGCTGAGTTTTCGAAAGTTGATTTGCCTGGATCTGACTTTCCGTTGTACGATTTTACCTCCAGTGGACTTACTCACACATGGCCTGAAAAGTGGGTAGAAGAAAATCGACATCGAGTTGGAAATATTGTAATTGAAAAAAACTTTGGAATCATCAAAGTTGACTGGCACAAAAAAGACTTCAAAGTGACACTCCAGATTCGTGGAAAGAACGACCAAGTGTTTTTGGCGCAGGATATTATGTACAAACGATAGCCAATAACACCTAACCTAGATGACCAACCACAAAAAATACACTCTTTCAGTAGGCATCACACTTGTTATCGCCAATATGATTGGCACGGGAGTTTTTACTTCCCTAGGCTATCAAGTCGGACCTATTCCTTCAGGTTTTTCAATCTTGTTTTTGTGGGCACTAGGAGGAATCGTAGCGTTATGTGGTGCATTCACTTATGCCGAGATTGCCGCGAGCTTTAAGAGATCAGGAGGAGAGTATTATTACCTCGGACAAATTTTTCATCCGGCACTTGGCTTTGCTTCTGGGTGGATAAGTTTATTAGTAGGTTTTGCAGGAGCGATTTCAGCCGTGGCAATTGCGATAGGCGAGTATGCGCATGAATTGGTCGGTATAGATGTGAAAATAATTGCGATTGCAGCAATTATTTTGGTTTCTAGTATTCATTGGTTTGGAGTGAAGACGGGAGGAGTAGCTCAGAATATTTTGACCTCACTCAAGCTTACCTTAATTTTTGTTTTCTGTGTAGCTCCATTTTTTATTTCCGGAGTCTCCTTTTCATCGGTTTCATTTTTGCCTCAGTCGATTGACAGTAGTTTAATTTTTAGTTCTGGATTTGCTGTGTCCTTGGTTTATGTGGTTTACGCTTATTCCGGATGGAATGCAGCGGCATATATCGCTGGCAATTTGGAAAACCCTGAGAAAAATTTACCTCGATCGCTCATCATGGGAACACTGGTAGTCGTGTTGGTTTATATTTTGCTCAATGGAACGTTTCTATATGTAGCAAACTTTAGTGAGCTCGATGGTAAAAACGATATTGGTAATGTCGTTGCATTTAAACTGTTCGGCCCAACTATCGGCTCTGTGTTTGCAGGATTGTTCAGTACTGCTCTTTTATCAACATTGAGTGCGATGACGATAGCAGGGCCTCGAGTACTTGAAGCGATGGGAGAGGATTACCCACGACTTAAAAAATTCACGGCCACCAATAAATTTGATATGCCTTATATCGCGATCATTGCGCAAGGCACTTGGTCAATTTTTCTAGTAATGGTGAGCTCATTCAAAGAGAAATCATCCAATACATTTCAGTCAGCTTATCGGTCTTTGCGATGCTCACGGTTATTGGGATTTTCTTCGTGAGAAAGAGATTTCCAGACAGCTCATTCAAACTTCCATTGTATCCACTGCCTCCGATTTTCTTTATTGCAGTTACGTGTTGGATGATTTATTTCGAATTCACCAAAAACCCACTAGTCATTTTGTATTCCGTAGGCACGATTCTTTCGGGTCTCTTGGTCTATCAATGGGTTAAGAAATAGGTGTCAATACTTATGTCTTAAGTCTAGAATCTTGCTACTTGCGTCTTTTCAAATATCTTTGCGCCACAATTTTTATTTTATGAATAAGTCAAGGCTCTTGTTTATTGGTTTGGTTGCTTTCTTTTTTGCAGCCGCATGTGCAGGTAAGAAAAAAGAAATTCCACAGCGTGTTCTCGATTCAATTCGCAGGGTAGATTCACTTGCGAAAGTTGACTCAATTCAGCGTGCTGCCGAGCTCAATTTCCCCAAAGACACAGCTCTTGATAACACCGCTAGATTTCTTGCGGGTCTTCCTCAATTGGATTCAAACGCGCTTTCCGCTTTAGAAAAAGACAAATACTGGATTGATTTCCGTAATCAGATGGATGTCAACTGGAAAAAGATGTATGACACACGCCTCACAAAGATGTCACAATGGGAACAGGATGTTTTCTCAAGGTCTGTTAATGACTCTTTGAAACTGTTCTATCCGTTTTCGGGACCTGACTTTTTGCATGCGAATTTCCTTTATCCGCGCACGAAGGTTTATATCATGGCCGCACTTGAGCCTATTCGTGAAGTTCCAGCACTAGAAAAACTTTCTGAAAAAGACCGTGACCGTTTCCTTGACTCACTGGGTAATTCCCTTCGTGATATTTTCAACAAGAGTTATTTCATTACTAAGCACATGCAAAAAGATTTGTGGCAGGCTAAAGGAGTGTTGCCGTTATTCTATTTTTTCATGGAACGTTCAGGTTATGAACTGATGCAACAAAAGTTTGTAAACTTCGATGCTGAAGGCAACGAACAAGAAGTGGCTGGAGCAAAAATCAACGATTACAAAAGTCGAGCTGTGAAATTCGTACTCCGCAATCGTGAGACGAAAAAACTTAAGACGGTCTATTATTTCTCAATCGATATTTCCAATGATGGACTTAAATCACGTCAGGGTTTTGTAAAGTTTGTGCAGTCTCAAGGACCATTTAATACTTTCTTGAAGTCAGCATCTTATTGTATGCATGATGGGAAGACTTTCAGCACCATTAGATCGATTGTACTTGACAATACACTTTCTCTTTTCCAAGATGACACAGGCGTGCCTTATCGTTTTTTCGAAAATAAACCTGAATGGAAAGCAACTTTCTTTGGCGATTATGTTCCTCCAGTTGAAGATTTCAGCCGTGGACTTTACCAGCCTGCTCTTGACTCAGCTTTCAAAAGAGGATCGCAGACACTTCCGTTTTCTCTCGGCTATCATTGGAGTACCCGTAAACAGCACTACATGTTATTCGGTAGGGAAACGATAAAGTTGAATAAATAATTTTAGGGAAATTTTCATAAAGCCGTCTGGCCATTGGTCTGACGGCTTTTTTTATTTTACAGAATGAAGCTGATTTCTTTCAGTTTGAATGAAAGTTTTTCTCCGAGACTCAATACAATCAACTCTCCTGATTCACTCACATCTTTAATTACGCCCTCAAATTCATTTTCATTTGAAATGAACCTCCGTTCAATTTCATATCCTAATAGATTCTGTAAGTACTCATTTTTTAGTCCTTCAACTTTTCCTGTGCGAAGTTGTAGATATCTCTTTTCTAATTTTTCCAAAAGCAAATTGAAAACTTGGTTTAAGTCAAAGTCACGATTGCAAACCAAACTCAACGATGATGCCGTGTGCAACTGAAAATTCTTTTGGTTTATGTTCATTCCAATTCCAACAATACTTTGCTGGATCGCTTCACCTTGCAAAGAGTTTTCTATTAAAATGCCACACACTTTTTTGTTGCTGATAATAATGTCATTCGGCCACTTTATTTTGCTTTCCGAAATGTTTTCTTCGTTTAAAAAGTCAATAAGCGCAAGTGAAACAGCCATCGTTAAATTGAACTGATTCTTGGCTTTCAGAAAGTTTGGCTTGAGCAGAACTGAGAAAGTAAGGTTCACGTTTGCGTCAGTTGTCCAGGTATTCCCACGTTGGCCTCGGCCAGCAGTTTGGTGAGCCGTAATGACTACGGTGCCTTCTGGCAATGCCGATTTGCTTGCCATTTCGAGCAGTAATGAATTTGTCGACTGACATTCGGGCACAAAAACCAACCTTTGACCCGTGAAAAGCGTATTGGCAAGGATTTTATACAAGAGAATTGGTTAAATTTGCAGATTGCACAAAAATAAAAAGCTGAGTTAATTAATGCCAAGAAGGAAAAAGGATGTCTCCGAAAAACTGGCCGATCTTGTGGTAAAAGGGATGCAGGAAAAAAAGGCAACGGATATCATAGTGATGGATTTAAGGAAGGTAAAAAATGCAGTGGCAGATTTTTTTGTAATCTGTTCAGGTAATTCAGACAAGCAATTAAGTGCAATTTCAGACTCTGTAGATGAGTTTGTTTATAAAGAATTGAAAGAAAACCCGTGGCATTCAGAAGGCAAAAACAATAAAGAATGGATGCTTCTCGACTATATCAGTGTGGTAGCTCACATCTTTCGTAAAGACCGAAGAGAGTTTTTTGCGTTAGAGAAGCTATGGGGTGATGCCAAAACCACAATTATTGAAGACTAAATGATTAATTAAATTTTAAGATGGCTGACAAAGAAAATGATAAAGGCAAGGACAGAAAGATAACTCCGCCCAAACTTCCCAGAACGAACTATCAATTATGGGTTATTCTTGTGTTGACTGCCGTTGTGCTGCTTGTAACATTCTGGAAGAATACGGCCGGACTGACTGAAGTGCAGAAGACGGGCTTTGAGTCCATGATTGCTGGCAATGATGTAAAACGAGTGCAGTTGTATAAAAAAGATGCAGTTGTTCAAATCACATTGAAATCAGAAGCACTGCAAAATGCAAAGTATAAGCTTCAGTTGGAAAAAAATGGACCACTTGGATTTAGCCAAAGCGGACCTCACTATTATTTCAAAATTGGAAGTCAAGAAGTCTTTGAAACACAGTATTCACAATTAAAAACAAAATATCCCAATGCTCCCGATCTTGAATACGAAGATGGTGGTGGATATGGAGAACTTTTGAATTGGGGATTCTTGATTTTGTTATTAGTTGGCTTTTGGATGTTAATGCGAAGAATGACTGGTGGCGGTGGTCCAGGTGGGCAGATATTTAATATTGGAAAATCAAAAGCTGCGCTCTTCGATGCTGAAAATAAAGTGAAAATCACTTTTGAAGATGTGGCTGGCTTGGAAGAAGCTAAAGAAGAAGTAAAAGAAATTGTGGACTTCTTAAAGACGCCATCAAAATTCACCAAGCTTGGAGGTAAAATTCCAAAAGGCGCTTTGCTTGTTGGCCCTCCGGGTACTGGAAAGACCCTGCTCGCAAAGGCAGTAGCAGGTGAAGCAGGTGTTCCCTTCTTCTCACTTTCAGGTTCAGATTTTGTGGAGATGTTTGTTGGTGTGGGCGCAGCGCGCGTTCGCGACCTTTTTAAGCAAGCGAAAGAAAAAGCTCCTTGTATCGTTTTTATCGATGAGATTGATGCGATCGGACGCTCAAGAGGAAGAGGCCAGTTGCCTGGAGCAAATGATGAACGTGAAAATACGTTGAACTCATTGCTCGTTGAAATGGATGGCTTTGCTACTGATAGCGGTGTTATCATTTTAGCAGCAACTAACCGACCTGATGTTTTAGATTCAGCATTACTTCGACCAGGACGTTTTGATCGTCAGATAAGCATTGATAAACCAGATATTGCAGGTCGTGAGCAAATCTTTAAGGTTCACTTGAAGCCAATCAAGCTTTCAAAGGATGTTGATATCAAAAAATTGGCAGCACAAACTCCTGGCTTTGCGGGAGCCGAAATTGCCAACGTCTGCAACGAAGCAGCTCTAATTGCTGCACGTAGAGATAAGAAAGAAGTAGAAATGAATGACTTTCAAGATGCGATCGATCGTGTGATTGGTGGTCTTGAAAAGAAAAACAAAATCATTTCACCGGAAGAAAAAAGAATTGTCGCTTACCATGAAGCTGGTCACGCAGTTTCTGGTTGGTTCTTGGAACATGCTGATCCGCTCGTAAAAGTAAGTATAGTGCCTCGTGGAGTTGCGGCTCTTGGCTACGCACAATATTTGCCTAAAGAACAATTCTTATATCAGACAGAGCAACTTATAGACGAAATGTGTATGGCCTTTGGTGGTCGTGCAGCTGAAGAGATTGTGTTTGGAAAAATTTCAACAGGGGCGTTAAGCGATTTGGAGAGAATCACCAAATTGGCTTATAGTATGGTTACGGTTTATGGAATGAATCCAGCCATTGGAAATATATCATTTTATGATTCGAAGCAATCAGAGTATTCATTCAACAAGCCTTACTCTGACGCGACTGCCGAGAAGATTGATATGGAAGTAAAAAAGATTATTGATTCAGCTTTCGATAGGACTAAACGATTGTTGATGGAGCATCGTGATCATCTGGAAATCATTGCACAAGAACTTTTGAAAAAGGAGATTTTATTCCAATCGGACTTGGAGCGATTGATTGGCAAGCGTCCATTTGCTCATCAAACCACTTATGAGAAATTCACGAATGGTTCTGCACAAGCCGAGAAGAAAGAGGAAAGTACTCAAGATAGAACAGAATCAAAGGAAGAAGCTGTTTCAAAATAATTATTGAATGATTTATCAAGACCTGACATGTTCTAACAAGCCTGTCAGGTCTTATTTTTGATAGCTATGCAAATCACTCTTCAGCCTGGAAAGAAAATTTATTTTGCTTCTGATTTTCATCTTGGCACACCCAATGATGAAGCGAGTTTGACTCGCGAGAAGAAAATTGTGGCGTGGCTGGATCAAGTGAAACACGATGCGCAGGAAATTTATTTGCTCGGAGATATTTTCGATTTCTGGTTTGAATACAGGCACGCTATTCCCAAAGGGTTCATTCGTCTACAAGGGAAACTGGTTGAGCTTCGAGATAAAGGAATGCCGATTTATTTTTTCACTGGAAACCATGATATGTGGATGTTCGACTATTTCAAAAAGGAAATGGGCATTGTGATTTATCGTGAACCCCAGAGGATTTCAGTAAACAACATGAAGTTATTGGTTGGTCATGGTGATGGTCTTGGCGATGGTGATAAAATGTATAAACTCCTGAAATGGTTTTTCAACAGCGGATTGTGTCAATGGTTGTTTGCAAGACTTCATCCCAACCTTGGAATTGCAATCGCAAAATTCTGGAGCAGAAGAAGCCGCATCAGCAACACTAAAAGAGAGGAAAAATTCAAAGGAGAAGAGAAGGAGTTTTTACTAGCATACTGTAAGGAGGTCGAGAGCAAAGAGCATTTTGATTTTTACATTTTTGGTCATCGCCATCTTCCGTTGGATCTAAAAGTAAGCGACAGCAGCCGTTATATCAATTTGGGCGAATGGGTGCATTTTAATACCTATGCTGTGCTTGATGACAATTCCATGCAACTGAAAACTTTCGAAGGGTAATGATTCGTAATCTTATTTTTCTGGTCTTCGTGGCAAATCTAGTCTGTGCTCAGACTCCCAAAAAGCTGAAAGAATTTTCTGAAAAGAATATTGAGAATGCGTCTGTTGATCGCCTGGGTAATTTGTTCCTGATTTTTAAGAATGGTTCAATAAAGAAATATGATGCAAATGGAAAAGTGATTGCTTCTTTGAAGAAGGGAGAACTACCGACACTTCTTGAGCCTTGGTACCACCCGCGTATTTTTTCTTACCAAAAGGAAAAACAACAATTCACTTTTTATGACCACGATTTAAAGCAGACAGAATCAAAAAAAATTGACCCTTCGGTGGCAATAAATCCATTTCTTGTTTGCCCCACCAACGACAATAAATTATTGGTACTCGATCAGGCCGATTGGTCAATCAAAAAAATTAATTACGGTGAAAATGTTTTGAGTGAGTTTGCAATTGACACTACAGCTCTATCAAAGCCCAGCTTTGTTTACTTGCGTGAATATCAAAATCTGATTTTTATTTTCGATACGAACTCGGGTATTCTCATTTACAGCAATCTTGGAAAGAAGATCAATCACATCAAATGCAAGATCAATAATTTTGGATTTTATGGAGAAGAGCTTTTTTATTTGATAGATGACAAAGTGGTTTTCTTTGACCTTTATTCCGAAAAATCACGCGAGATAAAATTGGAATTGGGAAAATTTGTGATCGTAACAGATGAACGAATATTCTTGGTTCAAGAAAGTGGAAAGGTGATGGTCTATGAATTTCTGGCCGAAAATTCAGATGAAAAACCCAAGCAGGACTGATTTTCTTTCTGTTCAATTTTGGACATATTTGTGCGGATTAGTACAATGTTTTATAGTAAAACACCGATTTCGTAGCCCAATTCGAATTGGCATAATTTTTCATTAATTCAATCTATTTAACCCTAAACCTGTGAACGATTCTGGTAAAATCTTGATGATCGATGACGATGAGGACGTGCTGTTGGCAGCCAAAATGTTATTGAAAAAATACAACCATCAGGTCATCATTGAAAAGAACCCCAACAAAATTCCTTTCCTGTTAAACAACGATACCTATGATGTGATCTTGCTAGACATGAATTTTAGCAAGGACACGACAAGTGGTAAGGAAGGTTTTGAATGGTTGAAACAAATCAAGGATCGTGACCCACAAGCTGTGGTAATTATGATTACAGCATTTGGTGATGTTGAGATGGCGGTGCGAGCATTAAAAGAGGGAGCAACTGATTTTATTTGAAGCCATGGCAAAATGAAAAACTTGTAGCCACAATTTCTACAGCCATAAAGTTGAAGCACTCTTATCTTGAAGTTGATAAGTTGCGAAAGGCGAAACAGATGTTGGAGGAGCAGATCAGTCAGCCGTTCAAAGATATTATTGGACAGAGCGCAGCACTCAACGAAGTTTTTACACTTATTGACAAGGTTGCCAAAACAGATGCTAACATTTTGATCCTCGGTGAAAATGGAACTGGAAAAGAGTTGGTAGCTCGTGCTATTCATCAGAAGTCGCTTAGAAAAGATAATTCGTTTGTAGCTGTTGATATGGGCGCCATTACCGAGACGCTTTTTGAAAGTGAGTTATTTGGACATAAGAAAGTGTGCATTTACGGATGCCCGTGAGGATAGGCCTGGACGTTTTGAGTTGGCAAATCACGGAACACTTTTCTTGGATGAAATAGGGAACTTGAGCATGAACTTACAAAGCAAATTGTTGACAGCACTACAATCAAGGCAAGTGACTAGGGTGGGAGCTAACAATCCTACAGAAGTTGATATACGCTTGATTTGTGCAACGAATATGCCTTTGCAACAAATGGTGAAAGACGGAAAATTCAGACAGGATTTGCTATACAGGATCAACACCGTAGAAATTCATATTCCACCACTTTGTGAACGGATCGATGATATTCCGATGTTGGCTTCGCATTTTTTGAATTACTATTCGAAGAAATATCATAAAGAGGTGCTTTCGATTACACCCGAAGCCACCAGCAAATTGAAAAAATATCCTTGGCCTGGAAACGTGCGTGAACTACAACACTCAATTGAGCGTGCAGTGATCATGGCTGACTCGAACACGCTTCAGGAGAGCGATTTTTTATTTAGCCGTAAGGCAAATGATGTTGCCAATGATTCTTTGAATCTTGACGAGGTCGAAAAATCAGCGGTAGCTAAAGCGATTCAATTACATAACGGAAACATTTCCAAAGCGGCTGAGGAACTTGGTTTGACGCGAGCCTCACTCTACCGGAGAATGGAAAAATATGGACTTTAATTGGCGATCGCCCATGTTCACACGGCTGGCCATTTTTGCGGCCACCGTTCTTGCATTGGGAATCACGATTGCTGATAAGTTTAGCTTTATTGTAACAATCGCTCTTTTGGCAGCGATTGCCTTTCAAGGCGTTCAACTTCTGAAACTGATCGAACGACCTCAAGCGGAACCAATGCCTTCCCTTGACAAAATAAAATTTGATGAAGTCACACAGACTTTCAGAGACTTAAAATAATGATCAACCCACACGTTATTTTAATAATTACCTAAATGAATCGCTTGCTAAAATAAAGGCATCAAAAAAGGAGAAAGATTCAGAGCATCAGTTTTTCAAAAACATTGTGCAGCATGTCGGCATCGGAATCCTAACATTCGATGAACAAGGATATATTCAAATGATAAATACTGCTGCAAAGCGGCTTCTCAAAATTAATCGAGCTGAGAAATTCGATGATCTACGTGAAGTTGATTCATCTTTAGTCGATTCATTTTTAAAATTGAAAACAGGCGGCCGCGAATTGATTCAATTAAAAACTGGAGATGAAACTGTCCAGCTTTCCTTTTATGCCATTGAACTTATTCTTCGGGACAAAGTCATGAAGTTGATTTCGATGAGCAACATTCAAACCGAACTTGAAGAGAAAGAGATGAAAGCCTGGCAAGACCTCGTAAGAGTGCTTACTCATGAGATCATGAATTCTGTTACTCCGATTTCTTCATTGGCGGGAGTTATTGAAGAGAGCTTGATCAAAAAATAAAGAGTGCAGATTTAGCTTTAAAAAAAGATGAGGCAGAAGATATGCATCTGTCTGTGCAGACGATAAGTAAACGAAGTGCTGGATTAATTCGATTTGTAAAAGAATTTAAAAACTTAACGCATGTCCCAAAGCCGAAACTTGTCGAGATAAATGTAAAGGCTTTGTTGGATGAATTAGTGATGCTTCACCGAAAGGAACTGGCTGACAATGGAGTTTCAATCGAAGTAAAACTGCAATCTGATGACTTGTCATTGATGGCGGATAAAACTTTAATCGAACAAGTGATTATCAATTTGATTAAAAACGCAATTCAAGCGTTCAGCAATCAGACGGACAGAAAGATTTTTGTTTCAGCCCATAAGAACGATAATCATATCATCATTTCGGTAAGAGATAATGGCAATGGTATTGATCCGGATGCCTTGGATAAAATCTTTATTCCATTCTTCACCACAAAGAAAACAGGCTCTGGTATTGGCCTGAGTTTGTCAAGGCAGATTATGCGTCAGCACGGAGGGCAGATTTCGGTAAAGTCAACTTTGGGCGAGGGTACCGAATTTGTACTTCGGTTTTGAAATCTTTGGCAGAAAACTTGAAAAGGGTTAGCTTTGAAAAATTTACTTTTTCATGCAAGACGTACAAAATAAAATCTCATCTATACTTACCGAAAAATTAGGTATCCCCGAATCTCAAATTACTTCTGATGCCAGTTTTGTCAGAGACTTAGGAATTGATTCGTTGGATTACGCTGAATTGGTGATGGAATTTGAACAAACATTTGATATCAAAATTCCTGATGATGATGCCGAAAAAATGCAGACTATTGGACAGGCTGTTTCATACATTCATTCCAAGCTTAAAAAATAGTTTTCTTAAAGTCTAGGGCATCCTTAGACAATTCAAAATAATTTCCGAAACGCTTCATTTTTTCAGCTTCGTTTGCTAGAAATGGAGATTGTTTTTCGCGGTTGGAAAGCGGAGAATAATACCATCCATTTTTTGTTTCATTCCAGAAGACGACAAACTTATCAAGCGAAATGAAAAGCACATCCATGTCGTAAATTTCCTCGCCTTCCTTATCTAGCAGACCGGTGAATCGAAGTAAGATGTGATTCTTCTTTATAAGTTCTCCTTTACTGCACTCAATGCTATTTAGCCGCATCAAAAGTTTGTGCTCTTGATCCCAGGCTTTGAATTTGATCTTTCGAGGAGTAAAATCTTGTGAGGGTTGTTCAGCCATGTTATCAGTTTGTAAAGGAGTTTGCTCTTCGTTTTATTTTGAACTAGGTTTGAAACTCATTTACAATTACGTTTAAATCTTTCTTAACATCAAGAACAATTGATCTGATTTAGGATGAGCAAAAGTGCCCTTTTTATCGTTAATAAATTTTCTGGCGGTGGCTATCGGCCCGAAGTTGAGGGCAGAATTATTGAGTATTGCGAGAGGGCAAATGTTGAATGTAGAATTGAATTTACGCAGCAGCGCGGTCATGCCATTGAGCTTGCGCAGTGGGCTGTCGACCAAAAAATGAATTATGCTTTTGCTGTTGGAGGCGATGGAACAGTAAATGAAGTCTCTCAAGGATTATACGGCTCTTCTGTGGTTATGGGAATTTTGCCAAAAGGATCGGGCAATGGTTTGGCAAGACACTTGCAACTTCCTATGTCGTTCAAAAAATCACTCGACATCATCTTGCAACATCAAGAACAGTTGATTGATACAGTCTTTATCAATGGGGAGCTTTCAGTGAATGTTTCAGGAATTGGCTTTGACGGGCACATCGCTGGAAAATTTGCAAACAAGGCAAAACGCGGGTTGATTGGTTATACCAAACTAGTTGTAAACGAATTCAGAAAATTCAAACCGTTTGACGCTGCTATCGAGATGAACGGTGAAAATTTCAATGCAAAATCTTTTATCATTGCTATCGCTAACTCTTCTCAATTTGGAAACAATGCAAGAGTAGCTCCCCGCGCTTCAGTATGCGATCATTTAATCGATGTGAGCTTCATAAAGAAAATCCCGTTAACTCAAGCGGCTGGATTTGCAAGCAAAATGTTCACTGGCAATCTCGACAAATCACGATTTGTTGATATCCATCGAACACAAAAAATGACAATTGAATTAGATAAGCCGATGGCGTTTCATATTGATGGCGAGCCTATGAAAGAACAGAAATCTTTCAATGTTGAAATAAAACCAGCATCACTAAAAGTGTTGATCCCTACCGTTTCAAATAAAAGTAAAATCTGATTTTGGATCAATCGACCTTTGCTTCGTATTCGTGATCGATCAAAAGTTTTTTCTCAGAAGCAGCTTGCACGGCTAGAAAATCGCATCTCTCATTTTCCGGATGACCTGCGTGACCTTTGATCCACACAAATTTTGGTTTGAATTTCTTATGAAGGGGAATGTATCGCATCCATAAATCCGGATTGGCTTTGTCTTTGAAATTCTTCTTTTCCCAATTCCACAGCCAGCCCTTTTCGACAGCTTCAACTACATATTTTGAATCGGAATAGACTGTGACTGCTATCCCGGTTTTTTTTATGGCTTCTAATCCTTTGATTACTGCCAATAATTCCATTCGATTATTAGTCGTTAATCGAAAACCTTCAGACAATTCTTTTTCAGCCTGATTGAATTTAAGAATTGTTCCATAGCCGCCAGGCCCTGGATTGCCTTGTGCAGCACCATCAGTATAAATGCGAATCATTAGATTGGAAGAACGTTTCCTTTAAAAATTTTTACAGAAATAGCGAGAAGTATAACGCCAAATACCCTTCTCAAAACTGCGAATCCAGATTTGCCAACTACGCGCTCAAGCCAAGAGGATGCTCTAAGCACAATGTAAATCACCAAGAGATTTAAAATAATTCCAATCAAGACATTTGTTTCTTCATAAACCGCGCGCAATGATAAAATAGTAGTCAACGTTCCTGCTCCAGCGATGAGCGGAAAAGCAAGAGGTACTATTGAGCCTGTGCCCTTGGCATCGGGATCATCTTTGATCAATGTGATCCCCAATATCATTTCCATGGCAACGATGAAAATAACAATCGCACCAGCTACTGCAAAAGAAGCCACATCCAAACCAAACAAAGTCAAAATAGACTGACCCAGATAAAGAAACCCAACCATCAATACAGCAGAAATAATAGTCGCTTTTTCCGTGTGAATCCTCCCTTCGCGTTGCTTTATCAGAATGATGAATGGAACGGAGCCGATAATATCAATAACAGAGAACAAGATGAGAGTAACTGAAAATATCTCTTTAAAGTCCATTTATTTCTGATTTTCATCAAAAATAACGAAAAAGAAACAGGCACCCTTGCGAGTGCCCGTGTCTAACTAAACTAAACTAAAACTACCCACGTTTTGAGTAGAAAAACCGAATGGTTTTTCGTGGGTCTTAGACGGGGTAGAAATGGTTTGGTTTAATTGGTTGTCAAATTTTTTCTAGCTCTCTATTTCTTCAAATTTCACTGTTTTAGCTCGATTAACGAGGTTTGAACTTGTAGATGTCCGGAAGTTTTGAATAATCTTTCATTGAAACATTCAGGTCTCTGATGAGTCCATCGTGTACGGCATAGACCCATCCATGAATCCATGGGCCGCCTCGTTTCATCCATGAATTTTGAATAATGGAAGTTTGGCTCAGATCATGCACTTGCTCAATCACGTTGTATTCGATAAACTTGTTTTCCCGCTCGTGCAGATCCGTTATTTTTTCCAACTCATCTTTGTACATCATATACACATCTTTGATGTGCCTGATCCAGTTGTCAATAATTCCGTATTGCTTGTCGTCCATTGCTGCGCGCACGCCACCGCAACCGTAATGACCACAAACAATGACATGCTTTACTTCAAGGATATTGACAGCATAGTCAAGAACGCTGAGCATGTTCATGTCTGTATGAATCACCATGTTCGCAATGTTGCGATGCACGAAGACTTCGCCAGGATCAGTACCCGTAATTTGATTGGCAGGCACGCGGCTGTCAGAACAACCAATCCATAAAAACTCGGGCTTTTGCTGGCTGGCCAATCTAGAAAAGAAATTATGATCTTCACTATTTTTTTGAGCGACCCATTCTTTGTTTTGCTCTAATAGCTTGTGATACGACTTAAGGTTTTCCATGATTAGAGGATGATATTTAGTTTGTTGAGTTTTTTTCAATAAGGAATTGAATTGCCATGTTGTAACCATGAAGCCCGAAACCTGTAATCAGGCCGACACATTTTGAGGTGATCAGACTCTTATGTCTGAATTCTTCGCGAGCATAAACATTGCTGATATGCACTTCAACTGTTGGTGACTTAATCGCGGCAATGGCATCATGAATGGCAACGGAAGTGTGTGTGTAGGCGCCAGCATTCAATACGATTCCATCGAACGAAAATCCAACTTGATGCAATTGATTGATAATTTCTCCTTCAACGTTCGATTGAAAATAATGTAACTCAGTTTTTGGGAAACGTTGTTTCAATTTTTCAAAATAGCTTTCGAAAGGTTCGTTGCCGTACACATCGGTTTCGCGCTTGCCGAGAAGGTTAAGATTAGGGCCGTTGATGATCTGTATTTTCATGAAAAAAAGTTCAAGGTTCTAAACTCAAAGTTAAACCAAACTTTATACTTTTAACCTAAAGCTTCGAACTTGAATTATCTTTGCAAGGTAACATGGATCAAGTTTGAACTGGGATATATACATCAAACAATTTGGGCAGTATCTGAAACTCGAGCGTTCGCTTTCGCAAAACTCCATTGATGCCTATGTGCGGGATGTTGAGAAACTCAAGCAATACACTGAACTCTCTAAGACGAAGACTGACCCACTTAAAGTAACAGCAAAAGATCTTCAGAAATTTATTCATTATGTAAATGAACTTGGCATGAGTGCCTATAGTCAAGCACGAATCCTTTCAGGTATTAAGGCATTCTATAAATATTTGGTCTTTGAAGAATTAATTGAGAACAACCCTGCGGCCATATTGGAAGGACCCAAGCTGGGCAGAAAACTTCCCGATACGCTTGAATACAATGACATCGTTGCACTTCTCGATGCGATCGATCTTTCAACTCCGGATGGAGCTCGCAACCGAGCTATGCTGGAAACTCTTTATAGCTCAGGACTCCGCGTGAGTGAGCTTGTAGAATTGAGGTTATCAAATATTTATTTCGACATCGGTTTTTTGCGCGTAATTGGTAAAGGCAATAAAGAAAGGCTTGTGCCGATTGGTCGTGATGCCATGAAGTTCTTGAAAATATATATCGATGAAGTACGAGTTCACGTGCCAGTAAAAAAGGATTTTGAAAATCACGTTTTCCTAAATCAAAGAGGGGCCAAGCTTTCACGTGTTATGATTTTTTTAATAATCAAGAAGCTCGCAGAAAAAATTGGACTAAGGAAAGTGATAAGCCCACATACTTTTCGTCATTCTTTTGCAACACATTTGATAGAAGGTGGCGCTGACTTAAGAGCGGTTCAAGAAATGCTTGGCCATGAATCGATTACCACCACAGAAATTTACACTCATTTGGATCGAGATTATTTAAAACAAGTTGTTCAAGAATTTCATCCTCGAGCTTGAAGTCTAAATCCAGCAATTCATTATCTTTAAGTATGCGATTAATAATCTTTTTTTTACTTTTTTCCTCTGTTGTTGGTGCTCAAGGAATTAAGGTCGAGTATGACAAGAAGCATGACTTCAGTAAGTACAAAACCTTTTCTTTTGGAGAAAGTCAAGTGATAACTCCAGACGATCAAAAACAGGTTAGCGATGCGGTCATTGATAAATGGATAAAGAATGCGGTCACCAGAGAATTGGAATTTAAAGGTCTAAAACGAGTGGATGCTAATGCGGATTTGATTGCTACTTATGCCGTAGGAACTGCATCTCGAATGGATATGCAGCCGATAGGACCTTTAGGCCAAACACCTGGATCAAATGCTACTACGTGGACAAGAAATTACCAGCAGACAAGTTTGATCATCGACTTGAACAGAGGCAGTGATTTGATATGGCGCATTAATTCCGTTGCGAGTATGGGTACCAATGAAGCTGAAGGTGCGATCGATGCTATTGTTGAGCGCGGATTTAAAAAATTTGGCAAGGCTCTTAAGAAAAAATAGCTATTTCAGCACTTCCTTTAATTTCTTGTAAATCTCTAAACAAGTCCAAGCGTCAGTAGCTGCATAACTGATTTGTTTTTCGTTCAAAACCTCAGCTTCCCAATTGCTGGTTTGCGCTGCTTTTGAAACTCGAAAACCAAGAAGCAAACCAGTCAGTTTTTTAACGCCTTCAATTTCTAGACCTGCACTTTTGGCCAAATCAGAGAGTTCAACTACTCCCTGTGGATTGAATCTTTTCAGCCGTAGTAGTGCCTTGATGTCATCGCGTAAAGCAACTCCAGCTTTTTGGATACTATCATTTTCGAGAAATTGAATGAGAGAGGAATGCATTCCTGTTTTATTAATTCGAATCAAATAAACAAGATCAGGCAATGCGATCTGCATAAGCGCAACTTTGTTCTGATGACCACGAACAAAAACGGGTTTTGTTTCGGTATCAAACCCTACAACTTTGTGTCGATTGATTTCTTCGAAAGCGCCTTCCAATTTATCTGCATCTTTGATTAAGACAATTTTACCTTCGAATGCACGAAGAGGTAGTTCATTGATTTCGTCAATAGTGATTGAAGTTTTTTGAAAATAATTTTTCTTCATGAAATTATTTTTCACTCACCTTGTAAATAACTCCTCGTTCCTTTAAGTAGTTAACTATGAAATCAAAATTATCAGAACTTTCACCTAAATACTCCGGAGGACAAATTCCTTTACGATCGAACCTCCCATTTAAAACTAAATGTGCAACTGCTGTACAAGTGTAGCCCGTTGTTCTGGCCATCGAAATTGTGTTGGTTGACTTTTCAGTGCGGTCTAGAAGATTGTACTCATATGATTTCTGTTTGCCATTTTCTGTTCCTTCCATTCTAATTCTCATCACAGTAAACTCTTCTTCGCCTGGTTTCAATTTCCATTTCGGAAACAGAAGCTTAGCTGTAACATCAACTGGCTTTATTTTAACCCCTTTAACTTCAATCTCATCATGAGAGAAAAAGCCTGTTGCCACGAAGCACTCGCAAATATTCAATGCAGCCCGGGTAGCGTAACGTTTTTTCAATCATGTTTGGAATATGAGCCATGGTTTTGATAAGTGATCGAAGCCCATCTGAATTCCACGATTCAAGTGTACCGACTTCAGCAAAATTGATGAGTTCAGGGTCTGAGAGCGCTTCTTTAATAATGATAGAACTATTCTGAACATAACGAGCCGGACGAATGTATTCTTCGATTACATCGATAGGAGAGAAGACAGCTTTATATTCATATGGCCACTCACGGACCACTGGCAAGCCACCAACCAAACATTCATATGATTCGATTTTCATTTTCTGATTGTGATAACCGAGAATGATGTTGCCCATTCCTGGGGCCACACCGCAATCAGTAACAATCGTCACGCCTTTCTTTTTTGCAAGTTCGTCAAGTTGAAATGGGTCCTCTGGAAAAAATGAAATATCAACCATATTTTTTCCAGCCTCGATAACTGTTTTGGCAGTCTGAAGCCCAAGGAATCCAGGCACAGCGCCAATGACAAGATCAAATGGTTGGATGCTCGAAGCCAAAGATTGCAAATTTGAAAAATCAATTTTCAGGGTCTTAACCTTGTGCGATGCAACTTCACTCAAAGCAGCATCACTGAAGTCGGCAGAAGTCGCGTCAAAATTTTTGGCTAGATCGATGGCCATTGCTTTGCCAACAAGGCCTGCCCCGAGTACAATGATTTTTTTCATTTGGTATTCAATTATTATCTGCTAATCCTTACGAGTTATTCCTTACTTTTAATTTCTTTAAACATTGGTCATTTTACCGTAACAACCATTAATTCATATTTTCATGAATCCCGCCAAGTTAATTGAAAAAGCAAAACAATCGAATTTTTACCTGTGGGTTTTGAATTTTGCATTGAGCCGAATGATTCCTTTCAATATCCCTCATGGGTTCAAGGTCACAAGTTTAACCAATAACTCCATCAAAACTCTGCTGCCTTACAAGCGGAAAAACTTGAATCATGTCAGGGGGCTTCATGCTTGTGCCCTTGCAACGCTAAGTGAATTTACCACTGGTTTTTTGCTTATCAGCCGCTTGGGAATGGACAAGTATAGATTGATCCTCCAGCGGTTGGAAATCGATTATCATTATCAGGGAAAAATGAATGCCATTGCTGAGTTTAGTGCAACCGAAGAATGGCTTGAGGAAAAGATTCACAAAGCGTTGCAAGCAAATGATTCTGTAGTCGTGCCCTGCGAAGTGAAAATAAATGATGAAAAAGGAAATATTTTGACGACCGCAGTAGTGCATTGGCAATTGAAAGATTGGAAAAAGGTAAAGACTAAGACTTGAGAAGTTATGTGCTTTGAATTAGATTTAAGTAATTTTTAACTGCTATGAGAAAAATCGATCAGCTTCTTTCTGAATATGGTGAAAGTCATCAAAATGGTACAAACAAAGCGATTCATTGGATTTGTGTCCCATTGATTTTTTTTAGTGTTGTTGGGTTAATCGCTTCAATCCCTTCAAGCTTTTTGCAAACAACTTTTGGTGCGTGGGGAAATTGGGCAACTGTAGCTATGGTTTTGGTTTTGATTTATTACATCACGCTTTCGATTTCACTTACGATTGGAATGGCCGTGTTTGCATCTCTTTGCTTGTATGTCGCGAATAGCATTTCGACAATTGCACCTTTGTGGTTAGTCTGTGTGGTCATTTTTACAGTGGCATGGATTGGTCAATTTTATGGTCACAAAATCGAAGGAAAGAAACCCTCTTTTTTTAAAGACCTACAATTTTTACTTATTGGGCCGGCATGGCTCATGCATTTCATTTACAAGAGGATTGGAATTCCATACTAACGGTGGATTCGCCTTTTTTCTTTCACACAAAAGAATTTGTTTACAGAAATGACCAGTCCGCAGTCAGGTTTGAATCTGACGGATGCTCAATTTATTTTTCAGTCTCAGATAAAAAGTTGATCTCTCTTCCGAAGAGTACTTTTGGAAGTTTTGACCTTGTTGAAAATGTCAGCATAGAAAACATTAGATCATTAGTTAATCAGGTCATTGCTTATGCCGAGCGACAGAAATGTGAGTCTGTTGAAGTAAAATGTTATCCGGAAATTTTCTCAAAGGAGAAATCCTCTAAAATCAATGAAGCCTTTTTGAAATCCGGGTTTACTGTAAAGTACAATGATACTACTCAGATTTTATTTTGTGATAAGCCACTGGACCTTGATTTATCTCGAAAAAGGAGACTAGCGATTTGCGCTGAAGCTGGATTTACTTTTGACAAACTGTCCAAAGAGTTTTTGTCTGAAGCTTATGATTTGTTTTTGCAAAGCCGAAACAACAAAGGTTATCCAATCACCATGCAATTGAATGAATTCATTTCTGCTTTCGATAAATTTCCTGATCAGTATGGGCTGTACGGAGTTCGGGATAAAGGAAAACTAATTGCTGCTAGTGTTGTTGTTAGAATCGATGAAGAAATACTCTATTACTTTTTTGCTGGCGATGATCTTAATTATCGTAAGCAAAGCCCAAGTACTTTTTTGATTTGTAATTTGTTTGAAGAGGCGATTAAACTGAATTATAGGTTGATCGATTTAGGTATATCAACTGATAAAGGTATTTTGAACAAAGGCCTTTATGATTTCAAAAAATCTTTCGGAGCAATAGATTCTCCAAAACTCACTTTCGAGAAAAAACTATGAATGATCCGCTGGTGAGTGTTATTTGTCTTTGTTACAATCAAAAAAGATTTGTCGAAGAATCTATGTTGTCTGTACTAAGTCAGACATATAAAAATATTGAATTGATTGTTATTGATGATGCTAGTAATGATGGAAGCCAGGAAGTAATTAGAGATTTCCTCGTGTCTTATCCACAGATTCAATTTCTTCCATTAACTCAAAATGTTGGCAATTGTAAAGCTTTTAATATGGGCTGGCGATTAGCCAAAGGTGAGTACATTGTTGATCTTTCGGCAGATGACATTATGCTTGCTGAAAGAATTGAAAAGCAAGTTGATTATTTTCAAGAATTGGATTCAACATGCGGAGTGGTTTTTACCGATTGTGTTTATGTCGATGAATCTGGGAAGCCTTTCAGGAAATCACTTCGACTATTTGATTTCAAAACGAATAATCAATTCAGTTCCTGAAGGGGAAGTTTTTCGAACGGTTCTTACTAATTACTTTATTCCAGGCCCAACAATGCTTATCAAAAATGAAGTGATGAAAGCATTGAATGGCTACGATGAGACTTTATCATACGAGGATTTCGATTTTTGGGTGAGATCATCACGGATTTGTAAGTATGGCTTCTTAAATGAAAAACTGACGCATGTGCGCAGAGGACTTCGCTCTAAATCTTCTGGCTGGTATAAGGCAGGAGATCCACAACTGCATTCGACATATTTGATCTGTAGAAAAGCCGTTGAACTTTGTAAAGATGAAGATGACAGAAACGCACTTACTCATCGGGCTTCATATGAATACAAGCAGTCTCTTTTTTCAGGCAATAATGAAGAAGCAAAATTATTTGAATCTCTTTTGATTGATCTTGGAGCCTGGAGTTTCTCTCACAAAGCCATGCGATTTATTTCCTCAATTCCATTGCCTTGGTCATGGATTCGAAAAGTATACCACGACACATTTTATAACTGATTACTTTTTCCAAAGACGCACTTCCATAGAGATGCGGGTTTCATTTTGATTTAAATTCATTGAACCACCATGGATTAAATAAGGTGAAAAGACGAGCACTTCATTTTCCTTTGGATCAGGCCTAGAGACCTCATAGCCTCCAAAAATGTTTGTCACAGCTGGCACATTAAATTTTACACCGTTGATGAGAGCACCTTGCTCTGTTCGTTCAATTCGTGATTCGGGCCAAAGGTGGCTTCCGGGAATTATTGCGAGCGATGAATTTTCGTTGCTTCCAGTAATTGGAATGTAAAGGTTTATTCCGTTTGCATTTTCTTCCACCCAAACATCGCGATGCAATGGATTATTATCATTGGATTGAGGCCGGATTACACGAAAGTGAAAATAAGACTGCTTGAACGTAGGACTAAAAACTTCGAGTGACGTTTTGCAAATTTCACTGATCCTTTCTTCAAGAATTTTTATCGGTATCGGAAATCTTTCGGATGGAATAAGTTTAGTTTTATCTAATGCTTGAAAATGCAAGGAGTTGTCCTTGGCAATGGTGTGATATTGATTGAGCAGGAAATTATTTTCAACTTTTAATCCTGATTCTCTCCAAAGCGATATCAGCAATTGATGTAATCCTAATTTAAATTCTTGATAGATTTTTTCTTCAAAAAGAGGAGCGATAGTGAAACCGATTTTATTCCAATTTGTTTGTGAGGTTAAGTCAATCGCATTTTGAATGAGAACAGATTCATCTCCAGAGATTTTCTTCCCCTCTGCATTATAACTGACTTCTCTATCGCCTAGCGTGTATTTCATCCATCTCACTTTCTATTGTCTTTCCCTTCAACCATAGACACATAACTTTCGAATCTGCTTAGTGCTATTTCATCTTTGGTGAGCGCCTCTTTTACAGCACAACCTGGTTCGTGAAGGTGCAAACATTTTGAGCCGAACTTACATTGCAAGCGCAATTCTCTCATCTCAGGAAAATAATCTGAAATCTCCTGCTGTGTCATATCGACTAAACCCCACTCTTTTATTCCAGGTGTATCAATAACTGAAGTCATTTCATCGACTTTAAACATTTCCGCGAATGTAGTGGTGTGCTTTCCTTTCTCAGAGAAATCTGAGATTTCACCAGTAGTCTGCTGGATAGTAGGAGACACCTTGTTCAAGAGTGTTGACTTTACCCACGCCCGAATGACCAGCCACCAAAGAAATCTTGTTTGAAATGATTTTTTTTAAATCCTCGATGCCTTGATTTTTTAAAGCTGAAATAAAAAGTACAGCAACGCCAATCCCTTGATAGATTTTTTTCAATCCTTCGATTTCTAGAATCTCATTTGAATCGAGGAGATCTACCTTATTAAAAACTATGACTTGAGGAATTCGAAATGCTTCAGCAGAAACCAAAAATCGATCTATAAATCCCAAAGATGTTCGCGGTTGATGAAGCGTTACAACCAAAATGGCCTGATCAATATTGGCAGCAAGAATATTTGAGTGCCCAGTTTTTTTTACAGATTGTCGAGTGATATGATTTTTTCGTGGCAGTATTTCTGTGATTGCATTGGCGGACTCATCAATTTCAACTGAATCACCAACGGCTACGGGATTGGTTTCTTTGATTCCCTCAAGTCTTATTTTCCCGCGGATACGACACTCGTAGATTTTCCCGTTGGCAACAACGTCATACCATGAACCTGTCGATTTGGTTACAATGCCTTTCACTTTGTTAGGATTGGTGAACAATAATCCATAATTTTTTTTGTTGCTCCCAGATTTTCCTCGACATAAGAACGTGTCACTTCACAAGCCAGTAGGAAATTCCCTGGCTCATCAGTCATTATCTCATATTTTGATTTGAGGTCGGAATAACCGCTCACTTCAAATGCTCCTCCACGCATGATCAAGTCATTCGCCTCCTGATATTTTTGATAATTCTTGTTTCCAAAAAAGATAGGAACACCGTAACATGCTGCTTCTAGAATATTATGCAATCCCTTGCCGAAAGCACCGCCAACGAAAGCAAATTCTCCATATCGATAGAGTTGCGACAGCATTCCGATGTTATCAATAATCAGCACATCAAAGTCTTCAATATTTTCCTGTGATTGTGAAAAGCGAGTGGATTTTACTTCAAGCGATTTTTCTATTTCAGAAATAAATGACTCTTTTATTTCATGCGGAGCAATAATGAATTTTAGCATGCCTTTTTTTTCATTTATAAAAGGAGCCAGTGCATTCATATCTTCGGGCCAGCAACTTCCGGCAACAAAAGTCTTCTGTTCGTTTTTGAATTGTTTCGCTTTTGGTATATCAATGTTTTGATTGATGATTTCCATTACTCGATCAAATCGTGTATCACCGACAACTTGCGCGGTATTGATTCCGATGGAAGCCAGAAGTTTTTTTGTTTCGTTGTTTTGTGTGAAGAAGTAATTGAAATTCCTCAAAAGCTCACGAAACGTTCCACCATAATTTTTAAAAAATATTTGCTCTGGCCTGAGAATACACGAAGCAGAGATAATGTTGGCACCGGATTTTTTTAACTGAACTGTATAGTGATACCAAAATTCGTATTTGATAAAAATGGCGAGAGTTGGCTTTGTGATTTCAACAAATTTTTTGGCCTGAGCAGCGGTGTCCCATGGCAAATAAAAAACGTAATCAGCGACCGTATAATTTTTCCTTAGCTCGTAGCCTGATGGTGAAAAAAAAGTGAGTAAAATTTTGGTGGAAGGATGCTTTTGTTTTATCAGTTCAATGACTGGTCTTCCTTGCTCAAATTCACCCAGAGAAGCACAGTGCACCCAAACTAGTTTGTTGTTGCCCCTGGATTGAAGCACGTTTTTCAACCGAAAGAAAATGTTTCTTCTGCCTGCTACAAAAAACTTGGCTTTGGGTATGAAAAGGGCTGCAACGATGTAGCCAAATCTCAGAACGTGAATAACAAACGAATAAAGAATTATTTTCATGGGTGGCAAAAATACCAAGAGCGGGAGACATTTGCAGAGTCAATCTTTACATGTTTACCAAAATTGCTATCTTGGCATTAAGATTAAAACTAAATATGAAAACAAAGCAGCTTTTTTTGTTCCTTATTTCATCTTTTGGTGTTCTGGCATTTCAATCTGTCTATAGCCAAAGCTCAATTGATAAAATCGTGATTGGTAGTAAAGAAGATGCCAATTACCTTGTTAATGGATACGCATCTCCAGCGCTTTCCATTATTGGATATGGATTGAACCAAGGTTGGTACAATACAGCGAAGCCACATAAGCTATTGGGATTTGATATTACAGCAACAGTAAATCTTATTACTGTACCAACATCGGCTTTGAATTATTATGTTGACAATAACAAGTTGAATACGGTAGAGCTGACGGATGGAAATGGTAATCCGCAAAGTGGAAACGTACCTACCGTGTTCGGTGCAAATGTTCGCCCAGTTTATGCCTTCAAGGCTGATCCCACTAATACTATCCAGGGAGCTCCTGGTGTTGATCTAAGTCAGTCACCGATAAAAAATACGCTACCCGTTCCGATGGCTCAAGTAGGCATTGGATTAATAAAAGGCACCGAATTAAAAGTTCGTTTTGTGCCGACAATAAAATTTGGTGATAACAGTGCATCAAGTTTTAGTTTGATAGGTTTTGGAATAATGCACGACATCAAACAGCACATTCCGGCAATTAAGTTGTTGCCTTTTGATCTTTCAGCATTTATCGGTTATACAAGTATGAAAATGAATGTAGCATTTGATTCCCAAAATCACCCAGATCAACAAGGTTCACTTACGTCAAACGCGACTACAATTCAAGGGCTGATCTCTAAAAAACTGGCTGTGCTAACCGCCTATGCGGGTTTGGGTTACAATTTTGCAAGCACGACTGCAAAAGTGAGCGGTACTTATGATATCACTAATACGGGTAATTATAATACTCCAATAAATGTTAATATGAGTGGATCGGCTACTGGCCCCCGCGCTACATTTGGATTGCGTTTAAAATTGGCGATCCTGACTATTCATGGCGAATACACAGCTCAAAAATATAGCGCAATCACTGCAGGTGTTGGCTTATCAATCAGATAAACTTAAGTCACTTCATAAAAAAAGGCAGTTCATCAGAGCTGCCTTTTTTATTTTTTAAATAGATTCAATTTAGTTAATCATACTTTCTTCTACTGTTGACTTCTCAGGTCGCAATGATCTTACAGCGGCACCTGCTTGCCACATTTCACTTTCGCGAAGTTCTTTTAATTCTTCTCCGAGTTTCTCACGATAGTCTGGCTTGCTGCAAGTATCGATGGTGCGTTTTGCTTCAGCTCCACTCGCTACACTTTCGTAAAGTTCTTTAAAGACTGGGAGAGTTGCTGCTTTGAATTTTTTCTTCCAATCCAATGCGCCTCGCTGTGCAGTGGTTGAACAGTTGGCGTACATCCAGTCCATTCCATTTTCTGCAACAAGCGGCATCAAACTTTGAGTTAGTTCTTCTACAGTTTCATTGAATGCTTCTGAAGGAGAATGCCCCTTGGACCGCAACACTTCATATTGGGCTTCAAAGATTCCGGCAATGGCGCCCATCAATGTTCCGCGTTCGCCAGTTAGATCTGAATAAACTTCTTTTTTGAAATCGGTCTTGAATAAATACCCTGACCCAATACCGATGCCAAGGGCAATTGCTCTTCTCAGCAGCTTTGCCAGTTGCATCTTGATAAACAGCGTAGCTAGAATTAATGCCTTTCCCTTGTAAGAATAATCGTCTCACTGAAGTACCAGATCCTTTAGGTGCTGCGAGGATGACATCTACATCATTGGAAGGAACAATTCCAGTTTGTTCTTTGAATGTGATCCCAAATCCGTGTGAGAAATAAAGGGCTTTTCCTTTAGTCAAATGAGGCTTGATGGTTGGCCAAAGTGCAATTTGACCAGCATCGGAAAGAAGAAACTGAACGATTGTTCCTCGCTTAGCGGCTTCTTCTACATCGAATAAAGTTTCATCGGGAATCCATCCATGCTCGATTGCTTTATTCCAGGTTTTGCTTCCCTTCCGTTGTCCAACGATTACATTGAATCCATTGTCACGAAGATTGAGAGCTTGCGCTGGACCTTGAACACCATAGCCTATGATTGCAATAGTTTCATTGCGCAGGACATCCAACGCTTTTTCCATTGGAAATTCTTCACGCGTTACTACTTCTTCAACTACTCCACCGAAATTGATTTGTGCCATTTTATTTTTATTAAGTGAGTTTTTACTTTTTTCTTATTTTGAATATTGTTCTACAGATCGCTCTGTCAATGTGATAAACATTTCACTTCCTTCATGGTAGATTACTCTGTCTACTTCAATTAATTTTTCAAACTGATCTTTCACACGTTCAATCATGTCAGATGAAGTGTATAAAAGCATTACAACACCACCTCTACGAAAATCTTCATCATTTTCGTGTGCTTTCATTTTCCTGATTCGCACCCGTCTTCTGTTGAGAATATTGATGATCCTATTCAATACAGAGAAATTGTTGTCAGCTTCCAGTTCAAGAGTGTAGTCAGCTTTTATCATAATCATTTATTTTCAGGTGCAGTTAATAAAACTTCTCCAACGCCAGCTCCAGCAGGAACCATAGGGAATACATTGTCTTCTTTGCCTACAACGACTTCAAGAAAGTAAGGAGATTTTGAATC